>NZ_JAHZMK010000013.1:0-40723 GCF_020387775.1 Photorhabdus antumapuensis | reverse complement strand
TGAAAAACCTTGGTTTAAAAGAAGAGGCTAAACTAGCTGCTGCTGAAGGATTATTAAACTCCGATGGTTATATAACTATTCCTATGATAGTTAATGGTGTACCAAAGAAGTGGATATTTCAGTGGATGACAGGCCCAATTTGTAATAAAGAAGATGTAACTTACCCAGTATTACAGTTTCCACTTGCTTTCCCGAATATGTGCTTAATAGCTCTAACCGCAACAAAAGGCAATGACACCCGTTTCTCGGATCAAGTATTTCAAGTATCCTCTTGGACTAATTCAGAAGTAAAAATATTCCCACAATGGTTTGGTACAGGAAATCAAGGCTTATGTTATCCACTTATTATAGCTATCGGGTATTAAATATACTCAACAACTTAGGATTTTCACCCAGATATGTTAAAAGCTGGTTATCTTTCTATGAAAAGTTTTCCCTATCATGCAAAACATTCTGATGAACGAAGAATGGAATAGTTAACCAAATTGGTATTTCAAAAATACTAGAGATTGACTGACCAATTCCACCATTATCGTAACTTAAAGGAAGACCGGGGATAGAATAGTGCCCGGTCTTAATAATTTTATTTATTCTGGTATTTTTGGCCATTAAGTATCATAAGCCTATGAGGTATCAACCCTGCTCAGTAAAATCATAGATCCATTGTTCTACCGGCAAAGTTTGATCCGATTTAGCTTTCTGGGCTTCAATAACAATATTATTTTTATCAAGATTTTTCAAAACTCACCAATCCATGATAATTTCCGAAAAGATAGTCTCATATTGGTACTAAGCAGGGTTACATATGGGAAAGATTGGCTATATTTGGGTGTCAACAAATGAACAGAACAGTGATTTACAGGGAAATGCATTGATGTGTATAAATTACAATCTATTTTTGTAGAAAAAATCTGTGAAAAAATAACCAACGAACAGAGCTAAGAACTCATAATAGGAAGAAACAGGCTTTGATTTATAGAGGTTTCCCTTTCCACGGTAATAAAGTACTTACAATTAAATTATTAGAAAAAATAATAAATTAACCAACCTGATTTGTATCATCTCTCACACATTTCCCATCGAATGATTTAATAATTCGGATACTTCAACATAGCGGGACACCTTAATAGGAGAACCGCTAATATGGCACAAGAATATCATCACGGCGTCCGTGTAGAGGAAATTAACGAAGGCACACGCACCATCACCACTGTTAGCACCGCTATTGTTGGTATGGTGTGTACTGGTCCTGAGGCAGACGAAAAAACTTTTCCATTAAACACTCCGGTTTTGATTACTGATGTTTCGATGGCAATTGGCAAAGCGGGTAAAACCGGTACATTGCCTCAGGCACTTAAAGCTATCGTAGACCAGTCTAAACCCGTTACTGTTGTTGTCCGTGTAGCACAAGGTGAAACGGAAGAACAAACTACCAGCAACATTATTGGTACTACGACTAATGAAGGTAAGAAAACCGGTATACAGGCACTGTTGGCAGCACAAAGCCAATTGGGTGTGAAGCCTCGTATTCTGGGGGTTCCTGGGCTGGATACAAAGGCTGTTGCTGTTGAGTTAGCGAGTATCGCGCACAAGCTGAGAGCAATGGCTTATATCAGCGCCTATGGCAGTAAGACTATCTCAGAAGTTATCGAATATCGCAAAAACTTCAGTCAACGAGAATTAATGCTGATTTGGCCTGATTTCCTGAGTTGGGATACTGTTTCTAATAAAGAGACTATCGCCTACGCTACTGCTCGTGCACTGGGTTTGCGCGCAAAAATTGATGAAGAAACAGGTTGGCACAAAACACTGTCCAATATCGGTGTCAATGGTGTGACTGGTCTTTCAGCAGACGTATTCTGGGATCTTCAAGATCCGGCAACAGATTCAGGTCTGCTAAACCAAAATGGTATCACAACACTTATCCGTAAAAATGGCTTCCGTTTCTGGGGTTCCCGTACCTGTGCTGATGACCCATTGTTCCAGTTCGAAAGTTACACTCGTACCGCTCAAGTATTGGCTGACACTATGGCGGAAGCGCATATGTGGGCGATCGATAAACCACTTACTCCTTCACTCGTACGAGACATTATCGAAGGTATTAACGCTAAGTTCCGCGAACTGAAATCTGGGGGTTACATTATTGACGGTCAGTGTTGGTATGACGAAAACGCCAATGATAAAGACACCTTGAAAGCGGGTAAATTGACCCTCGATTACGACTATACACCTGTACCACCACTGGAAAACATGATGTTACGCCAGCGTATTACAGATCGTTACTTGATGGATTTCGCGAAAAGCATAAACGGCTAAGGGGACACAGATGGCATTACCTCGCAAACTTAAATTCCTGAACTTATTTAATGATGGCAATAGTTATCAGGGAGTAGTGGAAGAACTTACTCTGCCTAAGCTGAGTCGTAAACTGGAAACCTATCGTGGCGGTGGAATGAACGGTAGCGCAACCGTGGACTTAGGCTTGGATGAAGGTGCATTGGATGTTGAATTTACCCTAGGAGGTATGGAAGCTCAACATTATCGGCAATGGGGACTGACCAAAGCCGACGGTGTAATGTTGCGCTTTGCGGGCTCCTGCCAGCGCGATGATACCAGTGATGTGATTGCTGTTGAAATCGTGATGCGTGGCCGTTTCCATGAGTTTGACCACGGTACCTATAAGCAGGGAGATAATACTCAGACCAAGATCAGCGCTAAAAATACCTATTTCAAATTGACATGGGATGGTCAAGTTCTGATCGAAGTAGATACCGTTAACATGGTTGAAGTTGTTAATGGTGAGGATCGCCTGGCAGATCACCGTCGCGCTATGGGTCTTTAATCTAATCGGATAAACAAGGTTGAACCATGACAGAAACACTAATTACTCAAAATGACGAGCAGCGCACAATCGTATTAGAAGAACCGCTTGCACGTGGTAGTAGCAACATCACTGAAGTGGTGGTGCGCAAACCGAACAGTGGCGCGCTGCGTGGTGCTCGGCTACAGGCTTTGCTGGAGATGGATGTGGATTCAATGATATTGGTTTTGCCCCGCGTCACCACACCAGCGCTCACTAAAAGCGACCTGTTGTCAATGACACCCGGCGATCTGATTAATCTCAGTGTTGAGGTGGTCAATTTTTTGTTACCGAAGTCGGCGAAGTCCGGTTTCCAGACCGACTAACCGTAGATGAATTGGTGGCAGATATTGCCACCGTTTTCCACTGGTCTCCGGCAGTGACAGATGAAATGTCACTACCGGAATTACTGGACTGGCGACATCGGGCCATCTTACGAAGTGGTGCAGAAAATGAGTAATACACAGTCACAGCTTAAATGGGTAATACAGTCCGTTAATAAGCTGACCAGCGTCTTGAAATCCGCGCAGCGAAATAATAAAAGGTTGGCGGATTCTATCCGGCAAAATCGTGATGAATTCAAGCGATTAAATCAGACTTATAAAGCAATTAAACCTTATTCTGCTCCTGAATATGCGCAGGAAACTGCGCATACCAGTAACAAAAAGGAAGAAAATCGCGGTGAAGGTCGTTATAGCAAAATCAAAGAGCTTCGTGAGCGCGTCAGCCAATATGGCGCTAATGCGAAATCGGCAGGCAGTAAGATACTGACAACCGGTAAAAACTTTCTGATACCGGGTTATGATCTTAGTACTCAAATGTCCAAAATTCAGGCGCAAACTAATATTGAAAAGAGTTCTCCTGAATACACCATGTTGCTCAATCAAAGTCGTGAGCTGAGTAAAAGCACTGGGATTCCTGCTAGCCAGATTGCACAGGGACAGAGCCTTTATGCCTCCAAGGGTTATTCTCCTGACCAGATAAAGAATATGATGCCTGGCGCGGTATTAATGTCGCAGGCAAGCGGTACGGATTTTACCGCTGTAGCTGATATTGGTACCGATGTACTGAAAGGGTTTAAATTGCAATCCGAAGAGATGGGGCATGTTAGTGATGTTTTGACGGCAACGTTTATTGGTTCAAAAACAACGTTGGCGGGATTGGGTGATACCATGAAATCTGTCGCTCCAGCGGCCGCTTCTTTGGGGGTTGATATTGAAACCGTTGCGGCTGCTACAAGAAAGCTAAGTGATGCCAATATTAAGGGAAGTGAAGCTGGAGAGGCTTTGAGCAGTGTACTAAGCCAGTTGGCTGAACCACCTAAAGCTGCTGCTGCCGCATTGAAACAACTCGATATTAAAACTCGTGATGCTAAAGGTAATTTACGGCAATTACCTGATATTCTCGTTGAACTAGATGATAAAACCCGCTCAATGAGCAGTAAACAACGTACGAGTTATTTCACAACAATTGGTGGTGAAAATGCCGCTCCTGCTCTGGATGTGCTGGTAAATCAGGCAGGGCAGGGGGGATTGCAATCTTTTATCGCTGAACTAAAAAATGCTCAAGGTGAATCCCAAAAAGTTGCATCTGCAATGACGAATAGTCTTACCGGTGATATCCAAAAGCTTAATGCTGCCTGGAGTGATCTGGGTGTTCAGATGTTTTCCGGCGCAGAAGGTCCTTTAAGGGGAGCCACTCAGCAAGTGACAAATGTGGTCAATAAAGTC
This sequence comes from Photorhabdus antumapuensis, assembly GCF_020387775.1. Taxonomy (NCBI): domain Bacteria; kingdom Pseudomonadati; phylum Pseudomonadota; class Gammaproteobacteria; order Enterobacterales; family Morganellaceae; genus Photorhabdus; species Photorhabdus antumapuensis. The sequence goes on along the minus strand of NZ_JAHZMK010000013.1, from coordinate 36,133 downwards.
GGTGAGTGGATGGAGGCTAATCCACACTTGGCTGCAACGCTTGCGACTATTACGATGGTAATCGGAGGGGTGTTAACTGTTTTTGGCGCATTGGTGCAGGCGATCGCTTCAATATTACTTCCGTTAGCTGTGGCGAAATATAGTCTTACTCTCTTTGGTAGTGCTGGTGTGAGAGCCCTAGGATTTGTGGGCAATGCTCTGAAAATGTTGGGTAACACCATGATGATCGTCGGTCGTCTGATGATGGCTAACCCAATCCTCGCCATTATTGGTGTAATTGCTATGGCTGCTGTTTATATTTGGCAAAACTGGGAAACATTGGGACCGAAATTTTCTCAGCTTTGGGAAAATATTAAAATTAGCCTAAGTGAGAAATGGGAATCTATTAAACAGAGTGTCCTGCAAACTTGGGAAAATATTAAAAATAGTATAAGTAATGCCTGGGAATTAGTTAAGCAGAACACATTGGATATTTGGGAAAATATTAAAATATCGATTTCGGATAAATGGAATGAAATTATTGCCGGCATAATGAGTCTGCCCGATAAATTTAAAGAGTTCGGAACAGCGATAGTTAATAGTTTGCTAGATGGGATTAATGAAAAGTGGGAAGCCCTGAAAAAGAAATTGACTTCATTGTCTGAGTATCTCCCTGATTGGATGCGGTCAAAGGAAGATATTTCAAAAGATGCCAGTAATAATGTGAATCCTAATGTCAGTTCGGTTCTGCCCAAACATGACAAAGGGGGCATTATTCCGTCTGGACGATTTGGCATTGTTGGTGAATATGGACCAGAGATTGTCACTGGACCTGTCAATGTTATTAGCAGGCGACAGACTGCTAAACTTGCCGCGGCTGCTGCATTTTCTTTAAGCGTAATGGTGCCTTCTACCGCAGCCAGAACAGCACCGTTGCATACTCAGAGCTTGCCGGTTCATGCTTATCCGCAGATTCAGGAAAAGAAAGCGGACAAACGTCAGGTGGTAGAGTACCGCAGTGAATCACCGGTTTATCACATAAATATCTATGGTGCACCGGGGCAGTCTGCGCAGGATATTGCCGCTGCGGTTAGGCGCGAATTGGATGATCGGGAGCGTAAACAGCAGGCCCGTTTACGTAGTTCATTCTCTGATAGAGGAGAATTCTAATTATGATGGCTGTACTGGGTTTATTTGTTTTTATGTTGAAAACCACACCATACCAGAGTATGCAACATCAGCAGTCATGGCGACATGCTTTTAACAGCCGTATCGGGATGCGGCCTGCCTGGCAATTTCTGGGGCCGGATAACGACACAATGACACTTTCCGGTTCGTTATATCCAGAAATTACCGGTGGTCGTTTATCATTGACGGTACTACAAGTGATGGCTGATAGCGGTAAGGCTTGGTCCTTTATAGATGGCAGTGGCACGGTTTACGGTATGTTTGTCATTGAGAGTATCGACCAGACAAAAACTGAATTTATGTCGAATGGTTCTGCGCGCAAAATTGATTTCACGTTGACATTGCGGCGAGTGGATAGTTCTCTAAGTGAAATGTTTGGTGATCTTCAGGAACAATTCTCTATGCTTACAGACAATTTGTCAGATAGAGTCAGAGAGGTATTGCCATGACGTCTGAATTTGGCAGAGGTTCCGAAAAAGGCAGTGCACCGGCATTTCTTTTGGAAATTGATAATAAAGATATCAGCGGGCGCATTCAATCGCGCCTGATATCACTAACAATGACAGATAATCGTGGCTTTGAAGCCGACCAGCTTGATATTGAACTGGATGATGCAGATGGAAGTTTGGTGCTACCTTCCAGAGGTAATGTGATTTCATTGGCATTGGGATGGCGTGATCAACCACTGATTAGTAAAGGCCGTTTTACTGTAGATGAAATTGGCCACAGTGGAGCACCGGATAAATTAACGATTCGTGCCCGTAGTGCTGATTTCCGTGAATCTCTCAATATGAGACGTGAAGAGTCTTATCATGAGAAAACGATAGGTGATATTGTCCATACTATCGCGGCTAGAAATAACCTTACTGCCGATTTGCATCAAGATATTGCGAAGATATTTATTAGCCATATTGATCAGACGAATGAGTCAGATGGTAGTTTTCTTACGCGTTTGGCAAGGCAAGAAGGGGCAATTGCTTCAGTAAAAAATGGTAAGTTGATATTTATTCGGCAAGGACAGAATAAAACAGCCAGTGGTGCGGTTATCCCTGCATTAGTGATTACACGTCGGTCAGGTGACAATCACAATTTTACCCTATCCGACCGAGAAGCTTATACTGGCGTGGTAGCAAACTGGTTGGATGTCCGTAAACCGGAGAAAAAACATACCTTAACCGTTGAGCGAAAAGGTCAGAAGAATGCTGATAAATTAACATCTTATTTAGTGGGTAGTAAAGATAACGTATTGGAACTTTCCCGCACTTATGCTGATGAAGCTAGTGCTAAACGTGCTGCCAAGGTTGCCTGGGAGAAAATACAACGTGGGGCAGCGACGTTTTCGATTCAACTGGCTCAGGGGCGTGCAGATCTCTACCCTGAAATACCAATCAAAGTTACCGGCTTTAAACCAGAAATAGATACCGCCGAATGGACATTAACGACAGTTACTCACATGGTGAATGGATCTGGTGGTGGTTTTACAACAGCACTGACTCTGGAATTAAAAATTGATGATCTCGAAATGAAATAATTGTTCTTTAATAGAGATCTCATTGCTATATTGTTCACATAATGAGAGTTCATGTTTTAGTTAAAGGTAAAAAATATGATCAAGTGTCCTCTTTGTGGTAAAGCTGCTCATGCACGTAGCAGCTTTGAGCATTCCTGCCATACAAAAGAACGTTATAATCAATGTCAAAATATCAATTGTGGTGCAACTTTCGTTAGCCATGAAACGTTTGTCCGCTTTATTTCCAAACCTGGTGAAGTAATAAGTGTTAAGCCGCATCCCAAAGAAAAAACTAAAACTCAATTGAATGTGACTTGAAAATTAAAAGTTAATTGTAAATATTTGCCACCAAACAGGTGGCTTTTTACTCAGATGCTCGATTTGTTATATATCTTGCTGCTAGCTACGTTGCTAAATATCTTGTGAATGAGTTAATAAATTCACTTGCGTCCCTGGTCATATTTTGTCAGCTTTGGTGTAATCAGAATCACTGATCAACACTCACTAAAATAGGACAATAATGATGAAAAATGTGGGCTTTATCGGCTGGCGCGGTATGGTCGGCTCAGTATTAATGCAGCGTATGATTGAAGAGCGGGATTTTGATGTTATTCGTCCGGTATTCTTCACGACATCACAACACGGACAGCCCGCACCTGATTTTACTGGTCAGCAAGGTACGTTACAGAATGCTTTCGATATTGAAGCTCTTGGTGCTTTGGATATTATTATTAGCTGTCAGGGGGGAGATTATACTAATGAGATTTATCCAACGTTAAGAGCAACAGGTTGGCAAGGATATTGGATTGATGCGGCGTCAGCACTGCGTATGAATGATGATTCTATCATTATTCTTGATCCAGTTAACCATGTGCATATTCAGCAAGGTCTTAATGAAGGTATAAAAACTTTTGTTGGTGGTAATTGTACTGTTAGCCTAATGTTAATGTCTTTGGGCGGTTTGTTTGCTAATGATTTGGTTGAATGGGCTTCTGTTGCGACTTATCAGGCGGCTTCTGGTGCTGGTGCCCGTCATATGCGTGAACTTCTGGTTCAGATGGGATCTTTGCATACTCAGGTAGCAAAAGAGTTGCAAGATCCGGCATCGGCTATTCTGGATATTGAAAGAAAAGTAACGGATTTCACCCGTAGCGGAGTTATGTCAACTGAGCAATTTGGTGTGCCGTTGGCAGGTAGTTTGATCCCGTGGATTGATAAACAACTTGATAACGGCCAAAGCCGTGAAGAGTGGAAAGGGCAGGCAGAAACCAACAAGATCCTCAATACCGGTAATAATATCATTACTGTGGATGGCTTGTGTGTTCGTATCGGGGCGTTGCGTTGCCACAGCCAGGCATTTACTTTGAAATTGAAAAAAGATATTTCGGTTCCTGAAATTGAGCAATTACTGGCTGCGTATAATGACTGGGTAAAAGTGATCCCCAATGATCGTGAGTTGAGTATGCGGGAATTGACTCCGGCAGCGGTAACAGGCACGTTGAATACTCCTGTGGGGCGTTTACGTAAGCTGAATATGGGCCCGGAATATTTATCTGCTTTTACAGTAGGTGACCAATTGTTGTGGGGAGCAGCAGAGCCTCTGCGTCGTATGCTACGTATTCTGGCTTAATCATTTTAATCTATTTATTTATGTAAAAATCCACTCGTTATTCGGGTGGATTTCTCTATATGGCATTTGATGGTTCTGTTGATTGTTTCTTTATTGGTTTATTTTTGTTATATTCCATAAATTATATTTATGATTTGTATCTACCTGGTAAATCATTTTTATGGAGATGACAGGAATGGAACAAGATAAGCTACTGAGTTTAAAAGTAAGAGAATTAAGAGAGCTGGCAAGAACGTTATCTTTTCGCTATATCAGTCATAGTAAAATCAAAATGGATTTTAATTCAGATGTAAATCTTTTTATAGAGGATATATTGGGACGGGTTCGTGTTCATTGTTTATCTTCAAGTGGTGCAATTGAATTAATCCAATTTGAAATAGATCACCTGAAAGAGCAAGCTTTCTATTTAACAGCAAATAGAGTAAAGCAATATGCAATAATTGAAAAGGAAAGAGAGAAATCAAATTTTTTTACTCTTATGTTAAAGCAAGTTGGATTTGTTGCTGGTGGTACTCAACTTCTTACTGGGTATACAGTTTGTAAAGCTTCCCTGGGGTTAGCATGTGCTTCGTTTGGTGTTCCAGTAATGTCTCATGGATACAATAATATTGTTGAAAATGGATATTATCTACTGTACAGAGAAAATATTAATGGTGGTGTCAGAGAAGGATACAGGTATATTGCTAACAAAATCGGTTTAAGTGATAAAGATGCAGATATTGCTTATGCAACTGTTGATTTGGCTCTTTCAGGTTATGGAATTTTTAGAAGAGTCTTGAAGCCAAGGGAAAAATCCTGGAGTTTATTTAGAAATATCAATAGTGATTTTACCCGAGGATGGAAAGAAATGGATGTAATTAGCTTATCAACAGAAGTTGCTGCCGATTCTTATACTGCTTGGGGTATTTATAAAATACAAAAGGAAAAAGAATAATGGATTATACTGATATTATTATTTCGACTAAATCATCATGGTTAGATATATTATGTTATTATTTTTTTTCTATTATTATATTATTTATTTTGTTTATTATGAAAAGAATTGTAGAGGGAAGTAGTAATAGTTTTTTTATTATTTTTGGTGTTATTTCTGTTCTTATATTATCTAGCATTCAGCTAATTTTAACAGGATATGAATACGATATACCCTATTTTATTAACTTTAAAAGTGAAAGTATAAAGTTTGGTGGTGTTATATTTTCTATATTATATGCTTGCATGTTACCAAGGAAATATTGAAATTAGTTTTAGATTAGATGCTTATGAAATGAATTTGTTAATGGATAGGATAAGCTTATAATAACTATCTAATTACTGAGAAAATCATAATATGCTTGTTGAGTATTTGTTGATTAAGATAGGAAAGAATATGGATTATATTGATGTTATAATTTCCACTAAGCCCACTTGGTGGGATATTTCTCTTTATTACATTATGTCTTTAGTTGTTTTTATCTCATTTTATTTTATAAAAAAGATTGTGGATAAAAAGCGTAATTATATTTTGTCTGTTTTTGTTTCTATTTTAATAATTATATTTGGTTATATACAACTATTTGTTGTTGGCCTTAATGAGCACCATGATTTTATATCGAAATTCATTAATTTAAATAGTGAGGAGATTAAAATAGGAAGTATGATATTCTCTGTTTTATATGCTTTGGTCTTACCGAGACAAGTTCATTAATGAAACAAGGCGTTAAATTAAAACGCCTTGTTTTGATTATTTAATAAATCCTGTCATCCCAAATACTATAACCGCCAGTACCTGCGATAAGGTGATTCCAGGTAATGTTTGTATATTTTAACGAAATACTTTCTTGGGGTGGAAGCTCATTATGATTCAATGAATGTGGATGTAAGACACTTATTTCAGTGATTGTGGCGCCAGTGATTTTTATATTGTAATAACGTTCTTGAGCACCATTTGAGTTAGTTCGATAAAAATCAATAGAGCATTCAAGAGACTCATTATCAGAAATAGCAACACCAAGTAATGGTGATGATTTGTCGATAGGTTTTTGAATAACAATGGGTTGATGTTCGACGTTTTGAGCTCGTGTTATCGCGTGGCTTAAGCTATAAACTAATATTTGATCAAAGTGGTTTGCTTGATATTTATTACCAATAGAATCAACAGAAGAACATCCCGCTGATATTAATCCTTGTTTCTTTCCCTTTATAGTCATGTAAATCATGTCAGCCATATTATATCCTTAGATTATATTTAAGTGATGTTTTATAGAAACATTAGATAAATTACACTTTATTGGTTATAAATAACAGATAAAAAAGCGCTCATAGAGAATAAATATGAGCGCTTTGGAGATTGTTAAGAATAGCAATTAGATATCAATATTGGCCGCTTTCAGGGCGTTCTCTTCAATAAATGCACGGCGAGGTTCAACAGCATCACCCATCAGAGTTGTAAATAGTTGGTCAGTTGCAATAGCATCTTTTACTGTCACACGCATCATACGGCGGGTTTCCGGGTTCATGGTTGTTTCCCATAACTGCTCAGGGTTCATTTCTCCCAAGCCTTTGTAACGCTGTATGGACAGGCCACGACGTGACTCTTTGGTTAGCCAGTTCAGAGCCTGCTCAAAATCAGAGACAGGTTGGCGGCGTTCACCACGCTCAATATAAGCGTCTTCTTCAATCAAATTGGCAAGTTTGTCGCTCAATTGGGTAATACGGTGATATTCACCACCGTGGACAAAATCGAAGTCTAGTAGATAGTCAGTATCAATACCATGTGTACGAACACACAGAACGGGTTCATACATTTGGCGCTCACGGTTTTCATGGAGGCGATAGCTGTAGCTGCTGCTGTGTTGTTCACGGTCATTCAGACGAGTAACCAGCGTTTTAATCCATTCTTCAACTTTGGCCTTATCAGACAGCTTTTCTTCGGTTAGCTTTGGATGATAAATCAGATTGTTTAACAAACTTAGTGGATACAGGCGCTCCATACGTTTAATGATTTTCTGCACGCCATTGAATTCTGTCACCAGTTTTTCCAGTTGTTCCCCTTTCAGGGCTGGTGCGTGTTTGCTGGTGTAAAGTGATGCGCCATCCAATGCAATGGACAGTTGGTACTCATCCATTGCTTCATCATCTTTAATGTATTGTTCTTGTTTGCCTTTTTTCACTTTATACAGTGGTGGTTGCGCAATAAATACATGACCACGTTCAATGATTTCTGGCATTTGACGATAGAAGAAAGTTAACAACAGAGTACGGATATGAGAACCGTCGACATCCGCATCTGTCATGATAATAATACTGTGATAACGCAGCTTATCCGGGTTGTATTCGTCACGGCCAATACCGCAGCCCAGCGCAGTGATCAGGGTTGCGACTTCCTGAGAAGAGAGCATTTTGTCGAAACGCGCTTTTTCAACGTTCAGGATTTTACCTTTCAATGGCAAAATTGCCTGATTTTTACGATTACGCCCCTGTTTTGCGGAACCTCCCGCAGAGTCCCCTTCCACTAAGTAGAGTTCGGACAGTGCCGGATCACGCTCCTGACAATCTGCCAGTTTGCCGGGCAGACCAGCTAGATCAAGAGCCCCTTTGCGGCGTGTCATTTCGCGTGCTTTACGGGCTGCTTCACGGGCGCGGGCAGCGTCGATAATTTTACCGACGACGGTTTTAGCATCATTCGGGTTTTCCAGCAGGTATTCCACCAGCTTCTCGTTCATCAGTGTTTCAACCGCCGTTTTCACCTCGGAAGAAACCAGTTTGTCTTTGGTCTGAGAAGAGAATTTTGGATCAGGTACTTTAACGGAAATAACTGCGACCAAGCCTTCACGGGCATCATCACCGGTGGCGCTGACTTTAGATTTCTTGTTGTACCCTTCTTTGTCCATATAGCTATTGAGAGTACGGGTCATCGCAGTACGGAAACCAACTAAGTGAGTACCACCGTCACGTTGCGGGATGTTGTTGGTAAAGCAGTAAATATTTTCCTGGAAACCATCGTTCCATTGCAATGCGACTTCAACACCGATGCCATCTTTTTCTGTAGAAAAATAGAAAACATTGGGATGGATTGGTGTTTTGTTTTTATTTAAGAATTCGACAAACGCCTTAATACCACCTTTATAATGGAAATGGTCTTCAATATTGGTGCGTTTATCAAGCAGGCGGATAGATACACCTGAGTTCAGAAAGGACAGCTCACGCAGACGTTTAGCCAGAATGTCGTGTTGGAATTCAGTGTTGTTACTGAAAGTATCCATGCTCGGCCAAAAGCGGACACGGGTACCGGTCTGTTCGGTTTCACCAACGACTTTTAGTGGGCTTTGTGGCACACCAAGGTGATAAGTCTGTTCATGAACTTTGCCGTCACGGCGGATAACCAGTTCCAGCTTTTCAGACAAGGCGTTAACAACAGAAACCCCTACGCCGTGCAAACCGCCGGAAACTTTATAAGAGTTATCGTCGAATTTACCCCCCGCATGCAGCACAGTCATAATAACTTCAGCTGCTGAAACACCTTCTTCTTCGTGTATACCGGTAGGAATACCGCGGCCATCATCTTGTACAGAGACAGAGTTATCGGCATGGATAGTGACGATAACTTCACTACAGTGGCCTGCGAGGGCTTCGTCGATAGCGTTGTCGACAACCTCGAAGACCATGTGGTGTAAGCCGGTACCATCGTCTGTATCACCGATATACATGCCCGGACGTTTACGAACCGCATCCAGCCCTTTTAATACCTTGATACTTGAGGAGTCATATGTATTCGACATCAACGTTTCTCGCTCATTTTTAATCCTGTGGTTGAACCTCTATTTTGCCATTTTCCACGCGAAACATCTTGCTATTTCCATCAAGCATGTCTGTTATTTGGTCGGGATTTATCGCACTGACAAATACCTGAGCTTGCGTGGATTTTAAACGAGCGGCCAACAACTGACGGCGGCCGGTATCCAGTTCGGAGGCAAAATCATCAAGCAGATACAGACATTGTTGTCCGCTCTGTCGGGTGAAATATTCACCCTGTGCTAGCCGCAGTGCACACATCAGCAATTTTAATTGACCGCGGGATAGCATATCTTCTACTGGCGTTCCTTCTGCACGGATGCGCAGATCTGCCTTATGCGGGCCGGAAGCCGTGTAGGTTAACATTCTGTCACGCTCAAATTGGCGCTCCAGTAATTCAGCATAATCACTCTCTTTGTCCCATCCCTGTTGAAAAGAGAAACTTAATGTAAATTCGGGTAAGAACTGTTTACAGGTATCAGCAATATCTTGAGTGATGTTTGTAACGTATTCAGCTCGCCACTGGTTTATCTGGTTGGTCAGGGGTGCCAATTCTTGATCCCAGGGCCGTATCTGGCTGTAGCGGGAAACTTGTCGCAGCGCTGCATTGCGTTGTTTAAGCAGCCGTTTCAAGTTTACCCATGCAGAAAAAAAACGTGGCTCATTGTGGAAACAACCCCAATCAATAAAGGCCCGGCGATACTTTGGCCCGCCATTTAACAGGGTGAATCCTTCCGGGGTAATAAGCTGTATAGGCAACATCTTGGCTAATTCTGAAATTTTACCGCCATCATTGCCATCAATTCTGACTCTACTATCGCCATGACGGTTTTTGCTCAGACCGATAGACAGTTCCCGCTCATTCTTCCGTTGTCCTAGTCGTCCATGTAAAACAAATTCATCACAGTCATGACGGATGACTCGACCAGCCTGAATGCTACGAAAAGAGCGCCCGTGACCCAGTGTATAAATCGCTTCCAGTACGCTGGTTTTGCCGCTGCCATTAGATCCAACCAGAAAGTTAAATCCGGTAGCTAGAGGCAAGTCAGCGGCGGCGATATTACGAAAATCGCGGATAAGTAAACGCGTGAGAGTCATATACCTGAAATAAAAATCCGGTTACAGGCGCATTGGCATCACGACATAAGCCGCATTGTGGTTAGCACAGTCTTCTATCTGAACACTGGAAATAGCATCAGTCAGTAGTAAACGGACTTCTTCACATCTTAGTGCGTTGAGTACATCTAGCACATAGCTGACATTAAAGCCTATTTCCATTTCAGTACCTTGGTAGCTGACATCTACAATCTCTTCGGCTTCTTCCTGTTCAGGGTTATTTGCTGTGATTTTTAGCTGGTTTTCACTGAAATAAAGGCGAACTCCGCGAAATTTCTCATTAGAGAGAATTGCAGCGCGTGAAAAAGCCTGTTTCAGCATATCGCAACTGGCTTCCAGGGTTTTATCCGGGTTCTTTGGTAATACGCGACGATAATCAGGGAAACGTCCATCCACCAATTTAGAGGTGAAAATAAAGTCGCCAACGTGGGCACGAATATTGTTACTGCCGATTTGTAGCTGTAGCGGAGTATCGCCACCATCCAGCAATCTCATTAGTTCAATAACGCCTTTACGTGGTACGATGACCGAATGGGAAGGCAGCTTTTGACCAATTCCCATAGAACAGACTGCCAGACGGTGACCATCGGTTGCAACTGTACGCAGCTCTTCTCCTTCGGTTTCAAACAACATACCGTTGAGGTAATAGCGGACATCCTGGTGAGCCATTGAGAACTGAGTTGATTCAATAAGGCGCTTCAGTGTGGCTTGTGGCAGTGAAAACTCCACCTCACTTTGCCAGTCATCAAGATTTGGAAAATCAGCAGCGGGCAATGTGGAAAGTGAGAAACGGCTGCGACCAGAACGCACCAATAGGCGGTCACCATCCAGTTCCACACTGATCTCGGCCCCGTCTGGCAAACCTCGCCAGATATCAAAGAATTTACGTGCCGGTACCGTGGTTGCACCTGCTTCGTGTGGCAATGAAAGCGTGACTCTTGCCATCATTTCCATTTCTAAATCTGTGCCGGTCAGCAACAGGGAACCTTCTGTAACCTGTAGTAATAAATTACCAAGAATAGGCAGAGTAGGGCGCCCACTCAGCGGGCTACTGACCTGTTGCAGCGGTTTTAACAATTGCTCACGTTCAATGATAAATTTCATAGCACTAGGAAGACAATGTTCTGATTAAGTTAGAAAAATCCTCTTTGATGTCGTGACTTTCTTCACGCAGTTGCTCGATTTTACGACAAGCATGCAGCACAGTTGTGTGGTCACGTCCACCAAAGGCATCCCCGATTTCAGGCAAGCTGTGGTTGGTTAACTCTTTTGCTAGCGCCATTGCCATTTGCCTTGGACGGGCAACGGAACGGGAGCGCCGTTTGGAAAGTAAATCGGCCACCTTGATTTTATAATACTCAGCGACTGTTTTCTGAATATTATCAATGGTAACCAGTTTTTCTTGCAGTGCTAACAGATCACGTAATGCTTCACGTACAAAATCAATAGTAATCGCTCGGCCAGTAAAATTGGCATTTGCTATTACCCTGTTCAATGCCCCTTCAAGCTCACGGACATTAGAACGCAGACGTTTGGCTATAAAGAAAGCAACTTCTCCTGGCAACTGGATTTCGTTTTCGTCTGCCTTTTTCATCAAAATAGCGACACGGGTTTCGAGTTCCGGTGGTTCAATTGCAACGGTTAGCCCCCAGCCAAAACGGGATTTTAACCGATCTTCTACCCCATTGATCTCTTTTGGATAGCGATCTGATGTCAGAATAATCTGTTGATTACCTTCCAGTAATGCATTAAATGTGTGGAAGAACTCTTCTTGAGAGCGTTCTTTATTGGCAAAAAACTGAATATCATCGATCAGTAATGCGTCGACAGAGCGGTAATAGCGTTTGAACTCTTCTATTGCATTATTTTGTAATGCCTTGACCATATCCTGAACAAAACGTTCAGAATGCATATAGACCACCTTGGCATTTGCCTTACGTGCCATAATACTGTTGCCAACGGCATGTAATAGATGGGTTTTACCCAAACCCGTACCACCATAAAGAAATAGTGGGTTGTAAGCACCGCCGGGATTATCAGCTACCTGTCTTGCAGCAGCGCGAGCAAGTTGGTTGGATTTACCTTCAACAAAGTTATCAAAAGTATGTTTTGGGTTAACATTAGAGCGATAAGAGAGCTCTGGTTGTACCGCAGTGTTATCCCAACTAGGGCGTACTGATGTGTTTTGTGGTGCGGGAGCAACCGGCGTATGAGCAACAACCCTTTGTGGTGGGCTATCGTTTTGGGAAACGGGTTTATTGCCAACTTCAAAACGTAATAACGGTACTTCTGCTCCACAGAAGTCATTCAACAATCCATTGATATTGTTGATATACTTCTCTCTTACCCAGTCCAGAACGAACCGATTTGGGGCATAAAGTGCCAGAGTGTTACCACTTAGCTCTGCCTGAAGGGGGCGTATCCACATACTGAATTCTGTGGCAGGTAATTCATCCTGCAATCGGGCAAGACATTGCTGCCAAAGCGAAAGTGACACGGTGGACTCCCCTAAAACAAGGCCAATTAACAATTAAAGAAATCGGAGTGGTTAGCTCATTATATTGGGTACAAAACAACGGCTCCTCTAAGGTGAGGAAGGATCAATTGTCATGTGTATGGCGATTTTTAATGTCATCGCTCCCCCCCATGATCCGAGGATAAGATCTAAATCATGGCCTGGGATCATAGCGCAAAAGACGATATAGATCTTCATTCTTTTACACAGTTTAAGCGCTTTTTATCCACAGGATAACATTGTCTGTGAAATAAAGGGCTGTAAAGGGGTTGTAGTGGAATTATGGCGGATGCCAAATGCAGATCGAGAATAAGCCGATATTTAAAATAAAATCGGACCAAGGATCATAACAGAAAACGAAGATCTGCCGGTGATCGTTGCGCTTTGTTCAGTAGTCCGTATAATGTTGCACCCTATGTGCGGAACCAGAGTTTTTATCGGTAATGTTTGGTGAAGGGTTCTGGTGTACGCATGGGCAGAGTGTTGGTAAACATCCAACTCAGTAAAAAGCCGGCCGACTTTGTGTTATGTAAATTGACTCAGAGCTGTACATTTTATTACAATCCCGCTTCTTTTATATTGATGTTGCGATTGAGGCATCGGTGTCTATTTCTCACTGGCTGCCAACGCATTTACTGAATCAGTAATAATCTTAAGTTAGGTAGAAATCGCTATGAAACGCACTTTCCAACCATCCGTACTGAAGCGTAACCGTTCTCATGGTTTCCGCGCTCGTATGGCTACCAAAAATGGTCGTCAAGTTCTGGCTCGCCGTCGTGCAAAAGGCCGTACTCGTCTGACCGTTTCTAAGTAATAAAGCTAACCATCTAGTGGTTAAGCTCGCTTTTCCGAGGGAGTTACGCTTGTTAACTCCCAAGCATTTCACTTATGTTTTCCAGCAACCCCAACGGGCAAGTTCGCCAGAGATTACTATCCTTGGTCGCCCGAACGAGCTGGGGCATCCCCGTATCGGTCTTACTATAGCCAAGAAAAATGTTAAACGTGCTCATGAGCGTAACCGGATTAAGCGGTTAGCCCGTGAAAGCTTCCGTTTAAACCAACATAAGTTGCCTCCTATGGATTTTGTGGTATTGGTTAGAAAAGGCGTTGCTGAGCTTGATAACCGTGCGTTAACGGAGGCGTTGGGTAAATTATGGCGTCGTCACTGTCGTTTGGCTCGCGCTTCCTGATCGCATTAATCCGGGGATATCAGTTGGTAATAAGCCCGCTGTTGGGGCCTCGTTGTCGCTTCAATCCTACCTGCTCTCAATATGGAATTGAGGCATTATGCCGATTTGGGGCGATAAAAGGCTGTTGGTTAACGGTGAAACGCGTATTAAAATGCCACCCTTTACATGAAGGTGGTGATGATCCTGTCCCACCCGTAAAAAACAACGATAACAGAGAACACTAACGATGGATTCGCAACGTAATCTTCTTCTCATCGCTTTGCTGTTCGTTTCTTTCTTGGTCTGGCAAGCATGGGAAGCAGATAAAAATCCGCAGCCAACGACAGTACAGGCCACGCAACAAACGGATATGCCGAGCAGTGAGAATCAAGCTGTACCAGGCAGTGGAAAAGGTAAACTTATCACGGTTAAAACTGATGTGCTCTCTTTGACCATCAATACTCGTGGCGGTGATATCGAAGAGGCTGACCTGTTAGCCTATCCTGATACCCTGGGTTCAAACCAGCCCTTCAAGTTGTTGGAAACAACACCTGCTTTCACTTATCAAGCGCAAAGCGGATTGACGGGGAAAGATGGTCCAGATAACCCGATGAATAGTGAGCGCCCGCTGTATACCGCAGCACAGGATAGCTATGTATTGGCTGATGGACAGGATGAATTGCGTATCCCGATGAATTTCGTCACTAAAGATGGCATTGTTTACGTCAAAACATTTGTCCTGAAACGTGGCGAATACGCGATTAGTGTGGATTACCGTATTCATAACACGACAGAAAAACCGTTACAGATGGCCTTCTTTGGTCAGTTGAAACAGAATGTTGAACTACCAAAGCATCGTGATACAGGCAGCAGTAACTTTGCCCTGCATACTTACCGTGGCGCAGCTTATTCTTCAGACGATACCAAATACAAAAAATACAGCTTTAGCGATATTGAAGGCGAATCTTTATCCGTGACCACCAAAGGTGGCTGGATTGCCATGTTGCAACAATATTTTGCTACCGCTTGGGTTCCTGTGGCTAATGAAACCAGCACTTTCTACACTGCCGCATTAGGTAAAGAGATGGCTGCGATTGGCTATAAGAGTGCACCAATCTCTGTTGCGGCTAATAGTGAAAAAACGGTCTCTTCTACACTGTGGATTGGCCCGGAAATTCAAGATGAAATGGCCGCTGTAGCATCTCATCTGGATCTGTCCGTAGATTATGGTTGGTTATGGTTTATCTCTCAGCCATTATTTAAGCTGTTGAAGTTCCTGCATGGTTTTATTGGTAACTGGGGCTTCTCGATCATCGTTATCACCTTTATTGTGCGTGGTATTATGTACCCGCTGACCAAAGCACAATACACTTCAATGGCGAAAATGCGTCTGTTACAGCCTAAATTGGCGGCTATGCGCGAGCGTATTGGTGATGATAAACAGCGTATGAGCCAGGAAATGATGGCATTGTATAAAGCAGAGAAAGTGAACCCACTGGGTGGCTGTTTGCCTCTGTTGATCCAGATGCCAATCTTCCTTGCTTTATATTACATGTTGATGGGTTCTGTTGAATTGCGTCATGCGCCATTTGCTGGCTGGATTAATGATCTGTCTGCACAAGATCCTTATTACATCCTGCCGTTGCTGATGGGTGTAACAATGTTCATCATCCAGAAAATGTCTCCGACGACAATTACTGATCCGATGCAACAGAAGATTATGACCTATATGCCCGTCATCTTTACCATATTCTTCCTGTGGTTCCCATCAGGTCTGGTTCTGTACTATATCGTCAGTAACTTGGTGACAATTATCCAGCAGCAATTAATTTATCGTGGACTGGAAAAACGCGGTCTGCATAGTCGTGAGAAAAAGCCTGCGAAATAAAACATACACCCTATGGATTTCAAGATGGATCGCGGCGGCAAGGGAGCGAATCCCCGGGAGCATAGAAAACTATGTGACCGGGGTGAGTGAGTGCAGCCAACAAAGAGGCAACTTGAAAGATGACGGGTATAGCTTCAGCCAGAATACATGCTGGCCGTTGTCACGGTAAAGGCGGTCATTGACCGCCTTAACTATTTGAGTAAAAAAGTCATTTGAGCGAAAAAGTAAATAGGGAGATAACTATGAATACCACTGATACGATTGTTGCTCAGGCTACCCCACCAGGACGGGGCGGTGTTGGCATTTTACGTGTTTCCGGCCCGAAAGTCGCACAGGTAGCTGAGGTGGTATTAGGTAAATTACCCAAATCCCGTTACGCAGATTATCTGTCATTTCGTGATGTAGATGGTCAGATACTTGATCAGGGGATTGCTATTTACTTTCCGGGGCCTAACTCCTTTACTGGAGAAGATGTACTGGAGCTTCAAGGTCATGGTGGACCGGTTATTCTCGATTTGCTACTTAAACGTATTCTGACTTTGCCAGGTGTGCGAATTGCTAACCCAGGTGAGTTTTCTGAACGCGCTTTTCTTAATGACAAATTGGATTTAGCTCAGGCGGAAGCCATTGCTGATCTGATTGATGCCAGTTCGGAGCAAGCCGCCCGTTCAGCGATGAATTCCTTACAGGGCGCTTTTTCTACTCAAGTTCACCAGATGGTGGAAACACTTACTCACTTACGAATCTATGTAGAAGCGGCTATTGATTTTCCAGATGAAGAGATTGATTTCCTTTCTGATGGGAAAATCGAGGCCAAGTTGGATGACGTGATGGTTGAGCTTGAGTGTGTTCGTTCTCAGGCTCGTCAGGGCAGCCTTTTACGTGAAGGGATGAAAGTTGTGATCGCCGGTCGCCCTAATGCAGGAAAGTCCAGTCTACTTAATGCATTAGCAGGCCGTGAAGCGGCTATTGTGACGGATATTGCAGGTACAACCCGTGATGTGCTGCGTGAACATATCCATATTGACGGTATGCCGTTGCATATCATTGATACAGCAGGTTTGCGTGAAGCCAGTGATGAAGTTGAACGTATTGGTATTGAGCGTGCTTGGCAGGAAATTGAGCAGGCTGATCGTGTACTGTTTATGGTAGATAGCACGACAACGAACGCGGTTGAACCTGTGGAAATCTGGCCTGAATTTATGGCTCGTCTGCCTAAATCGCTCCCTATTACAGTTGTTCGTAATAAGACTGATATGACCGATGAAGAGACAAGTATTGACGAAGTAAGTGGTTACTCGCTGGTTAGACTTTCTGCCCGTAGTGGTGAAGGCATTGATTTATTGCGCGATCATCTGAAAGAAACGATGGGTTTTAGCAGTAATACCGAAGGTGGTTTCTTGGCTCGTCGTCGTCATTTACAAGCATTAAATACCGCAACGGAGCATTTACAACAGGGCCATGAACAATTAGTGGTTGCCCGTTCAGGTGAATTGCTGGCGGAAGAGTTGCGTCTGGCGCAGCAGGCATTGAGTGAGATCACGGGTGAATTTACTTCCGATGATCTGCTAGGAAGGATTTTTTCGAGTTTTTGTATTGGGAAGTGAAGTGGTCATTTTTAAAGTGTAACGCTTCAAAACCCATTTACTTCGCTTTGATTCGTTTTGCTCCGCTTTGCCAAAATTCCATCGTGCATTGTAAAGTCGTTTCCCGACTGCTTTTAAAAAAATGGCGCTGTTTTAAAAGCGCCAAATGCAGTGCGGTATACGCTGTTCCAACAGTCACAACATTTGTTACCGGAACAAAATTGTTTTTAAATGATCGTCTGTCAAATCAAACTCAGGATCTTTACCTGTTAACGCTTTCGTTAATGGCATAATTTTGGTTCTCACACCCATTCCTCGGTAATCGACATAGCCATAATCACGTAATACTTCCATAACAATGGTATTTCTGGGGGAACGCTGCCCTGCTTTCATTTTTTCTATCGTCATAGAGTTTGGTAGCGAACCCGGACTAATTACTTCAAGCCGGTCAGAATAACCAGATACTTCAATTTCAACAAAACGCGTCCAATCGCGGTGCGCCAGCGCATTGACCAAGGCTTCTCTAACGGCCTCAAGTGGATAAAACCACTGTGTCTCTCGCCTTAACTCTTCATTCACCTGATCAGACTCTTGAGAAATAAAGGGACTCATAGCCTCCATGAATTTCTCAATAACGCCACCATCGATTAGCCGTTTATCACCATTTTCAAGATCCCAGCGCCCGACCATTGGGCCATCAATGATGTCATCCAATGCAGCTTGGTATTCCTTATCTTCGCCATGAAATACCATGACCCGTAAACCCGATTGTTTGAGATAGCGTCTCGGGCTTTTACCAAATAACACCAAGCCCGCTATTGTGCAGCAAACATTGCCTGCGGCTTCGGTTAAAAAACCCAGACCAAGTAGCCTTGCTTGCCATTCATCAGGCGTTTTAGGTACATCGGGATCTTGTAAGATATCCTTTACATAATTGGTTAGGCGAGCGTCATCCAAACAACTCATATCTGTACGAGGCACAGGCATTACTTCAGTATGCAGCATTCCACCCAATTCAAACAATCGCATCTGCTGCTCTCTAGTTGCTAGCCTCGATGTTGTCCCAACACGAATATAGATGTCCTCTTTTCCGCTATGGCGAACGATGTAGGGTTTCGAAATGCCGATGGGAAAGCTAACGATAGCAACCAGTTTGCCATCATCCAATTTCACTTCTTCGTAAAACGGCAGAATCATCGGATGAATTTTGCTCTGAAAAACATTCATAACCCACTCTTCAAGATCATGCCTTTGTACGCCGCTAATAGTGCCGTCATCTTCCACACCTAGCAGTACCCGTCCCCCTTGAAAGTTGGTCATAGCAACAACTTCTTTGGCTAACTGCTCAGGACGTATATCATCTCGCTTAAACTCCACACCTGAGTTTTCGCCATTGGCAATAATTTCCAACAATTCTGTTTTTAACATCGTTCTCTCCCAAGGAAGTAAAGCATTCAGTTAAAGCCGTACTTTTCACGGCGTTGATTAAATGCACTCTCACCACCTTCCAATATATCTGCCGCTAGTTTTTGCACTTCTGGCATATCGATCGCACCCTGTTGTTCTGGCAGGATCAACCCTTTGTTATCTTCCACACTCAGCACGCCAATCCATTCCGCGTCGCCAAATACCGGAATATTGGCGTTGTGGGTTGCGAACAAGAACTGTCGGCTTAGCTTGGCTCTGCGCAGCTCAGCAACGATACGCTCAGCAATAAAGGCGTTATCAAGGTTATCCTCCGGCTGATCAAGGATAAGCGGATCTTGGTTGTCCAATAGCAACAGGTGCAAAATCGCCGTACATTGTTGGCCGGTCGATAGTTCCCCAATTGGGCGGAAAATGGCCTCCCGTTCACCGTGAGTTATATTCAGCTCAATCGCCATTGTATCGGGAAGCTGCAACTCTTCTAGCTCAAGCAGTTTATACTCAGGCAAACGGCTTAACGCTCGTACAACGGAATTAGGTATACCGAAATTAGAGGTTAATTCAGTCTCACCTTGGCGAATAGTGGCAGCAAGATTAGCGGGTGTGAACTCACCCTCTAAAACCCACGCTAGCCTTTTCGGCCCAACACCTTCCAAATTGCAATCACTCAGGAAATTCACTAATTCTTGGCGGTTACCTTCAGAATTCAGGCTAAGGCGTACCTTCTGATCCAACTTGCGAGTGAGCCGTTTAACCGACTTCTGCATGGCGCTAGCACGTGCGCTGGTCTGCTGATCTAACTCAAGCAATAGTTTCTTGCGCTGACTATAGAGCTCGTTGAGTTGGGTTTGTCGGTTTTGCAAGGCAGTTTCTTTTGGGCGAATCTGTTCAATTTGCTTTAGTAAGGTTTGATATTCAGCGCCAATCTGCCGACCCGTTTTACCCTGACTTGTAGGTATGTCTTTAAACGCATTTTCAAGTTGTTGTTCTTCTGCATGCAACCTTTCCAACAGTTGTTGCTGTAGAGGAAGTAAGTCCCTTGAGGTTTTACTGGAGAGCTCCTCGACTTGGATTAAACATTGAGTTAAAGAGTTATTTAACATCTCCAAAACTTGACGCTTTTGTTTTAAGAGATCTAAGTGTGGCAATCCTTCTAAGCTGGCATCGCTTAAAAATACCGTATCTGGCAAACTGTCTTTTAAGATGTTGATAGCTTCTTTTACTCGAGTAATTTCTTCATTAACTCTCCCACTCAGTTGTTTTTCCTTTTCCAGCTTTGGAATCACTTTCAACTTTTCATCAATACCCAGCGTCTGGAATTGTTTAGCCTGATCCAATAACTTGGGTAAGCGCTCAACTTCTGCCTCAACATCTGCTTTTTGGCTAAGCGCACGAATAATGGTTTCACGATTATCCTTAAGGCTCACTAGCACTTTGGCTATGGCCTTCTCAAACTGTTCGTGCTCACTTTCCAAGAATCGTTCAATAAGTAGGTTTCGGCTTTGCTCATCCCGAGTCATCTCATAAATTTCATTCTGACCGTACAGCTCAATGCCAGGCAGTAAATCTTCGGGGTGATAAGGTGAAATTCTGCCGTTTTCATTCACCACTGGCTGGTTTCCATATTTGCGGCTCACCGTAAATATGCGGCCATGCATGGTTGCAGAGCGAACACTGACTTCAACCATACCTTTTTCGGTACCTAAGTTATTTTTTACAATCGCGTCATGCTGAGCTTTCGATGCTTTACCAAAAGGTTCTAAACCAAAAGCATAACGAATACACTCCAGCAGGGTTGATTTGCCCGTACCTCTACCACCAATCACCGCGTTTAAGTGATCCGATAATTCAATATCCACACCATCAAGGTAGCCACCGACAAAACGAACACGTTCGATAGCTGACGCATAGTTTTCCGGTTTGTCTGAATTTAGCCGAACTCTGGAGCCCGCATCTAAAAAAGCTTGCTTGAAAGAAGTGAAGCAGGGCTTGGTCATTTTAATTAAACAAGAAGCGCCATCAGCTTTAATCTCTTCAGGCTTCGCCACATCAGCGGCATTGATGGCAGCCATTTCCCGCTTGCGGCGATAGTTATCATCCTTATTCAGGAAAACTTTACGATAAAAGTCGCTCTCTACACCTTTTAGGTCCTCAACTGAACCTGGGATCTGAGCAGCCAACAGCCTTTCATGTTGCCAAACATGATTCATCCGCCGCTTTAACACGCCATCATCATTAGTACAGTGGGCTGCGAAAATGAAACCACCCTTATCGTTTACGTAATTAATAATATCCGAGGCAGATTTCTGTACTGGAGCTTCCGGCTGGTTTATATCCACACCCAATGCGCCCAAATGCCTGTTTATCAGATCAGCCGAAGCTGATTCATCAAACAAGCAAACGAAGTGAATCTTCTCACTGGAGGCAACTTCAAAGCCGGGGAACACCACGATTTCACGTTGTGCAAAGAGATCTTTGATCTTTTCAAAACCATTCACCGACCCATGATCAGCCAGGCCAATGACTTCAATTCCCACCTCTAGCGAAGCATTTAACAATTGCTGATTATAATCATCTTCAGAAAGCGTCTGTTGCTGCCCTCGATATTTTATGTAGCTTGAAGAATTTACCTGCAATGCACACTTGAAAAAACGTGCTTTAGCGTACTTATTGGTCTTAACAGTCATACTTATACTCCACTTATACAGGCATATTCATCGTTCAGGCTTTGGTAATTTACATCGACAAAATTGTCTTAAAGCAGATCCGTATTAAGTCCTGCGGTTTTCAAACGCTGCGTCAAATTGCGCATTTTACTGAACTCAGTGCCAAAACTCTGGGTAAGCCCAACTCCTTCACAAAAGTCTTTAGCTGTAATGTTTTTCAGCTCATCGGCGTACTTAATCATTTGTAGATGCAGCTCAGCCGTGTACTGATTGCGTGGCGCATTCGCTAAAACCTGCTTGATCCTTTCGTAAATATCTTGTTCGTTTATCATAACCTTTACCATCGAACATCTAGATAATTTAGCTAAATTATCTAATTTATATATCTACCGCAAGGAAAACTGTAGTTGCGTTGGTAAATGTTCTAGGCTATGAACATCAATGCAATTCCTTTGCCCATTGGCTTGTGCTTTTAATTCCCGCTGCACATTCTGTGTATAGCATACTGCACCCAGCAAAGCATGGATGGGCATATGCCCATGAATCAGTGTTTCTGCTTGAATTTGATCCAGCTCCCAACAATTCAGAAAAATTAAAGAAAAAAATAGCTAAGTCCGATAAAATATAAAACAAAATTTCAATAAACTATATAATATAAGTGGAGTTGTAAGATGAAGTATGATCCACGGTTAAAAACATTTGTTGATAATGATTACAGATTAGAAGATCATCTTGATTTTAAAAAACAAATAGAAGATCAAAAATATAACCGTATGATATTGGAATTGGAGCATCAATTTAAATTAAACCAAGAAGTTATTGCTTTATTAACAGAGGATGAGGCAATAACTTATATAAAAACATTAGATCATAACTTCTATAATAAATGGAAAAATAATGTTAAAACCTTTTATTCATATGCTGATCCAGCTTCATCATTTGCTGGTAATATAAAAGACTCTTATGGCGTGGCTAAAATAGTAAATGATTTAAGAAGTTTCGGTGTTAAGGCAACGGAATATGCCGGGAAAGATGGTAAAAAATATATAAAATTAACAGGTTATCCTGGAGTAAGAGACTATTTAAATGCTACAAGATATCTTGCTAATAATCCACGTATAGTGTCTTTTGGGGTAGGTACGCTAGGTATTCATGATGGGATTGTTAACGGTGCTAGATTCGGTATAGTATTCTCAGCAGCATATAGAGCAGTTGAGTTAATACTTAAAGATGATTATGGATTAGCTGATTTGTTTGTTAACTTAACAATGGATGGTGCAAAATTAGCGGTATCAACAGGCGTTGCTTTGGGCGTTAATTCACTAATAGCAGCGCCACTCTTAACTATAGGGTGGAGTCTTTTGGCTGTAACTATTGGAGTTTTTGCTCTTGGGGTTGGAGTTTCGTTTGCTTTATATTGGTTGGATGATTATTTTAAAATTAGTGAAAGCATAATTAAAAACATAAAAAATAGAAAAAGAAATGTTCTTGTGGGGACACCTACGGCAGATCAGTTTTTTAATATGTGGGGTAGATATAGTCGTGGATAATATAAATAAAATAAAAATATACTTAGGTTCGTTATTTGTTTCTTTTATGGCGGCATTATTTGTATTTTTCTCATTAAATGATTATATAGGTTTTTTTAGGCGTGATAGCGTTATTACATTCTCATGGAAGAGTGCAGGATTTATCTGGTTCTCTCCTTTACTTATTCATATTGCTTATGCTTTGTTAAGAATTGCTAAAAATAGAACAAAAAATCTCAATGGTAAAATTGGGGATTATATTTCATGTGTATCAATAGTGGGGTTTATTCTTACTTTATTTGTATCTTTTTATGTTGATGATGAATTAAAGTTGGAGGGGTATGTAACATGTAGTAAATCATCATGGATGGCTCCAAATAAGTATGTTAAGGACATTTCACTTTGTCACTAAGCATATGTCTTTATATTTTTAGTATTTTATTTAATAATCTCTATCTATTGGTTAGATGACCACTTTAAAATCAGTGAAACTATAATTAAAAACATAAAAAATAAAAAATAAACCAGACACCATACCATCCGGATCAGTTTTTTAATATGTGGGGTAGATATAGCCGTGGATAATATAAATGAAAATAAAACTAAACTATATTTAGGAATTTTATTGCTTCTTTTTATGACAATGTTATCTATATTTTTTTCATTGAATGATTATGTCGGTTTTTTTAAGCGTGATGATGTTATTACATTCTCATGGAAAAGCGCAGGAGCTATTTGGTTTAGCCCTGTATTGATTTATATTTCTTTTATTTTATATAGAATCTCATTGGGTACAGTGAAACGTCTTAATAGTAAAATAGGAAATTATGTTTCATATGTGTCAATAACAGGCATTATTCTTACTTTATTTGTTTCTTTTTATGTTGATGACGAATTAAAATCTGAGGGATATTTAATCTGTAGTAAATCATCATGGATGGCTCCAAATAAGTATGTTAAGGACATTTCACTTTGTCACTAATCATATGCTCTTAAGGCTAACAAGTCTGCCCCCTATTGTTTTAAATTGCATCAATAACTCATAAGCAACAGGCATTGAACCGGGGAGAAGTCTATCATCAGTTCAGGGGAGCAATAGCGTCTGTCAATGGAAACCAGTTCCGCGGAGGCAATGATTATCAAATCGAGCAGTGGAACGACTGCGCCAGCCTGATAGCCAATTATCTACTACAACTTGGTATTTGGAGTCATTTACAGTGCCATATAAATATGGCACCTACTCACATGATGATTTTATAAATTACTTTTTACCTGCAACATCTAATTGCTGGTAAATGTAGTGTTTATAACTTTCCACCAGCGCCTTATCCTGACAATCATCCAACGCTCCTCGGCAGAGATGACGCATTGTCATATTTGCTCGGTAAAAAGGTGAAGCATCTAATTTAGCTCTCTCCATAATCATACTGCCAAGGAATGAAATATCCGTCAGTTCATCAGTCTGAATAGATGCTCCTTGTTGCAAGTTATCCCGCATAGTAAATTGGGTGATATGAGCGGGGTTTGAAAATACGCCATTATACTGATTTAGGCTGATATTGGGTTGATGATCACCGAAGTAGAGGAAAATAGTTGGCTTTTCCCGTTTAGCAACAAACTCACTGAAATCTTTAATTGCCGGATCAGAAGCTTTGATTTTCTCCATATAGTGACTGAACTTACCCACTGCCTGTGAATTTTTCATATGTCCGGTAAGCCCGTAATCATCAGCGTGATCTTCATCATATGGGCCATGTTCATACATAGTCAGTGAGAAAATAAAGAGCGGCTTATCCGTTTCCTGTGCCAAAATATCTTTCACATAATCCAACATCTCTTGGGTAGAAATGGTCCACAGATTTTTATCGAGACTGGCGGGATATCCCAATTCCTGTGGCTGAATAATACGATCAACGCCGAGAGTCTGATAAGCATGACCCGAATGATAAGAAGATTTATTAAATGGCGTCAAAACAACCGTGTAATAACCATTCTGTTTCATTTCACGGAACAAGCTGTATTTCAGATGATCAACAATAAAATAAAAAACCGCATTCTTACGTGAGCCAAAATCATCTGTATTTAAGCCGGTTAGAGCAGAGAATTCAGATAACCAGGTACCACCACCGAAAGTTTGTACCCGCATTGGGCTTTGTGCGCTGACACCCGAATCCCGCTGAAACATATAAAGATTAGGTAAGCGGGTATCATCAGGCAACTGATAGATATGTGGAGTCACGGTGGATTCCTGTAATAACATCACCACGTCAGGTTTGATCGCTGACTGCGACACAGGCAGCATGACATTCTTAGCCTGTTGCAGAAAATAATCGGATGATTGCCCAAACTGCGGCGCATGATATTTGGCATCCTTAGCCGACATCACCATATTGGTGACTGTACCACGCCCTTTTGGGAGTGAAGATTCCCACTGCTCTCTGAACCCATTGGCGGTAGCGCTCACTTCCCATATACAGAACGCTGCCAGAACCAAGCCGATAGTACGCCATTTAAAACTACGGCAGGCAGATGATTTTTTCCAGCTCAGTATCATGTTAAAGATCAGCCAGATAAACATCGCGACAATGCCTAAACCGGCCAACCAATAGTGGCGTAATGTTTCCTGATTGGCAGGATCAAACATCAAGTTTAGATCAGAAAACATCAACTGCTCTTTGTAGTAATGAACTTTTATCTGATTGAGGAATTTGAAGATAATAAACAGTGTTCCGGTAAAGGCAGCGGAAAACAGTAACCGGGCTGACACAAAAAACGCAAGGCCAAATATCACACCAAACACACCGACAGCGATCAGTGCCGGATAAATATCTTCACTTTTTTCAAAAACCAGTATTAAAGTTGCAATAAACAATAATCCTAGATAAACACCCGATATTATCTTCTTTTTCATCGTATTGAATCCAATTAATAGACGGTTCACGGTTGGCAAAAATAACACAGATCAGTTAAATCGATGAAACAAGACGGTGATTTTGCTGAAATCATCTATATTTTAGATAAAAAATCATCAAAATAGCCCATTATCTCTGAGAATATGTGACTCAGCTTGACGACGAGTAAAACCACTGCGATCAAAAAATTCCAATATCTGAATAGCCAGTTTACGACCGATACCGAGTTGATTACGAAAATCCGCAGCGGTAATCGCACCATAATCTTGATTGAATTGACGAATCAGTTCGGCAAACTGCTGAATTCGTTGGCTGCAATAATAACGATCAGGAACAATAGCGATAATATGCCCCAATTGAGCAGATTTTTTCAACAAACGGCGGATTGCGGCCTCTTCTTCTTTTAAATCAGCAGCCAGGTCACGTACCCACCAAGGATCATCTGCAAAATAGGGGGTTATTTGTTGCCACAATTTTGCCTGTTCATCACTAAAAGCTAAACCATGTTCAGGAAGGTATAACCAACCACGCAACTGCTTTAACTGCCCACTACTGAGCAAGGCATCTATCAAAGTATAAACCAGTGCTTCATCCAGCGTTGGCAGTGCCATCCGTTTCAGGCGTGCCCTGCCTAAACCTAGTTGATCAACATGCTGTTGGTGATATTCGGCCAAAACGTGTAACAACTTCTGCTTTGCTAATCTGGCATTGTTCTGTGATAACACCATACCATCGGCAATAATCACATCCTTATCAACGATTAGCTGGTGGAAAGTGGTTTCCGTTAGCTGGCGCGCCCAACAAAAATGGTCGAGAGAAAATGCACCTCGTGGCAGATGGAGCGCTAAATTAGCCGCATGATCGGATGTTCTGGCGAGCTGAGTGAGCCAATACAAAAATTCTGGTTGGCGCTTACCACGGCGGGGGGAATTTAGGTTGATCACTCGCGCACCCGCCAGTGTTTTTTTGGCACTGATATCTCGTAATACCAGTCGATCATCCTCAACCAACCATAATGGGCTATCAAGCACTAATTCAGCCAGCAGAGGCTTATCAGGAAGCTGATTCAGCAATGAAATCCGCCCCGTTATATGGCTGGCGGCATGATGAATGTGAAGTGATTGCCAGTTTCGCAAAGGTTCATCAGTTTCTACTTCCACTAGTACTTTCTCTACGTGCTCAAAGGGCTTGTGGGAAAGTAGCCAATCACCACGGGAAACCTGTTCTTTACTTACATCACCAGTAATATTCAATGCAATACGCTGCCCGGCTTGAGCCGTATCGGTCTGTTGATTCTGAGCATGCAAGCCACGTACTCTGACTGGCTGATCCCGGCCGGTCAGCCAGAGGATATCTCCCACACTGACTCGGCCAGCCAATGCTGTTCCCGTTACCACCAGACCTGCGCCTTTGACACTGAAAGCGCGATCTATCGCCAGACGAAAACGCTGATGTAATTTTTTATGCTGCTTATTTTGCTGATGCAACTGCAACAGATGCTGCCTCAAAGGGACAATACTTTCTTCATCCGTCGCAGCCATTACAAACAGAAGGAACTCGTTCCAACCTTGCGTTGCCAGCTCATATTCAATCTGCTGGCGAACTTCAACTATTCGTTGCGATTCCACCCGATCTGCTTTAGTGAGCGCAACTGTTATGGCCGGGCGGCCAATCAAACGCAGAATAGCTAAATGTTCTCTCGTTTGAGTCATTACCCCATCGTCACAGGCAACCACCAATAAAACATGATCGATACCTCCGATCCCTGCCAACATATTAGCGAGGAATTTCTCATGTCCGGGTACATCGATAAAACCAACCGAAGAGCCATTCGATTGCGGCCAATAGGCATAACCTAAGTCGATGGTCATACCGCGTTTTTTTTCTTCCGGCAAATGAGCCGTATTAACGCCGGTAATCGCTTGAATAAGTGTGGTTTTACCATGATCAACATGGCCGGCAGTGGCAAAAATCATAATAGTTTCAGAGAATTATTTTATTTCGATAAATTACTTTATTTCGGTAAATTACAATAATAGTGCCTGCAATAGCGCTTTTTCATCTTCAAGACAGCGTAAATCCAGCCATAAACGCCCGCCAGAGATACGACCAAGAACGGGTTTCGCTAATCCACGCCAGCATCGGGCCAACCGCTCCAACGAGCTTCCCTGATCATCAACGGCAGCAAAAGTCAAAGCCCAACTTGGCAAACGATCAACCGGCAATGAGCCACTGCCAATCTGTGAATAACATGGTTCATCCCGAACAATAAATTGGTCGCCGTAATGTGCTTGGAGCTGAGGTAATAGCCGTTGTGCCATATCATGCATTTGTTGTTGTGAACGGGTTAACAAACGTAACGTTGGCAACTGCTGGCAAAGCTGTTCAGGGCGCTGATATAACCGTAATGTGGCTTCCAAAGCGGCCAGCGTCATCTTATCTGCCCGCAAAGCCCGTTTCAGTGGATGACGCTGGATGGCTTCTATCCAGCGCTTTTTGCCAAGAATAATGCCAGCTTGTGGTCCCCCCAGTAATTTATCACCAGAGAAAGTGACCAAATCGATGCCCTGATTCAGATAATCCTGGGGCATAGGTTCGGCTGGCAATCCATATTGCGCCATATTGATCATGGAACCACTGCCCAGATCAATGGCAGTAGGAATTTGCGAGGCCATTCCCAGAGTGGCCAATTCACGACCAGACACTTCTACGGTAAAACCTTCAATATTGTAGTTACTGGTATGCACTTTCATGAGGAGAGCGGTCTCTTCATTAATCGCTTGCCGATAATCTTTCAGGTGAGTGCGGTTCGTTGTACCGACTTCAACTAATCGGCATCCTGCCTGAACCATCACATCAGGAATACGGAATGCGCCACCAATTTCCACTAGTTCACCACGAGAAACTACAACTTGCTTACCGGATGCTACGGTTGCCAACAATAACAATACCGCCGCTGCATTGTTATTAACAATACAGGCATCTTCCGCCCCGGTTAATTCACACAGTAAATCCGCCAAAGCATGGTCACGGTGTCCACGTCCGGCGTTATTGAGGGAATATTCCAACGTTACAGGTGAACGCATCACTTGTGTTACTGCTTCAATCGCTGATTCTGCCATTAGTGCTCGGCCAAGATTGGTATGAATCACCGTACCACTAAGATTAAACACCGGCTTTAAAGCCAAAACTTGTTTCTGTTCCAATTGCAGGCCAAGTGCCAAGGCCCAGTTATCACACCAATCAGGCAGTGCCTGATATTGCTTAATATTGATTCTGGCCTGTTCCTGCATTCTTCTTAATGTTGCAGTTACCAACGTTTGTCCATATTGTTCCACGAATGGTGTTATCTGTGGCTCACGTAATAGACGATCAATGGCTGGGAGCTGGCTGTACAACAGGCACGGTTTATGTGTCATGGCAATTCCGTCAACTCACTATTACTCATTTAGGAACAAAAACGGGTTGATGCTACTGCGGGCAAAACCTTCCTCTTCCATTTTGGCATCGAGGATCAGTGAAGCTAAATCATCAGCAACAGCTTCAACTTTTGGATCTTTCTCCTGATAGAGAATTTTCAAATAACTACCGCAATCACCGCAACTTTCCGCTTTCACGGCGGCTTGCTCACTATCCAGTGACCAATAATTGAGATCGCGGGTCTGTTCGCAATTACTGCATTTTACCCGTACCATATGCCATTCACTTTCACACAAACTACAATGCAGATAACGCAACCCGTTGGTTGTGCCAATCTGAACCACACTAGAGACCGGCATACTGTTGCAAACTGGGCAAAACTGACGATGTTCACCATATTCTGCCCTCGCTTTTCCTGGGATTTGATTTGCCATTTGTGCCCAATAGAGGGAAAGTGCCGCCCAGATAAAAAGTGCTTTTTCAGGGCTGACTTTACTGAATTCATTTTTCAGCAGAGCATCGGCCATCTGTTCCAGCTCCTGTTGCGACGCTTTTTCTAGATTGTCCAGAACGGTATTAATATGTTCCGACGCATCTGGCAGTAATTCAGCGATCAGAGAGTGAAGTAATTTTTGCCAGTGCTCAGTACGTTGGAAGGTTTTGCAATCCAGAGGCGGTTTACCCTCAATGACAGATTTTTCTAAGATATCTGCTATCTCCATTTTCAATGGATTATCATGCAACATTTTTTGCTGAGCTTGGGCAACTTGTGCTGAAAAGTTAAGATAATCAGCTAATGGGCTCTCTTCTGCCAGTTGTTGCAAGCGTTCTGCCCGACGCTGATAAAGATTTCTCAGATTAGCAAAAAGCAGTGGCGGGATATAATCTGCTGCTTTTTCATTGGTGCGATCTTTGCTCAGTTGTTCTTTAGGAACGATGCGGATACTCATTAAGTTCTATCTTCCTGCTATTTGCTTTGGGGCTTTCAGATTAATAATAATCTTAAGCTTGTTTTTAGCGTTCAGCATAGATCAAAAGTGGTTTCTGGGCTACAGAGATAATACTGGAAATTATGTGGTCGGTAATAATTAATATATTCATGAAATGGTTGTGAATTTTTTTTATAACCATTCATTGTTTGTGTGAATTTTCCGAAAGAAAAATATTGTTAAGACATATCTTTTAATTTAATCTTAAAAATCCCTAAAGAGAGTTAATTGTGATTTTTAACATTTCTTTCTATCATATTTTATATAGTCTGATAGTTAATTAACTCATGGCTAAAAACATATAATTAAAGTGAGTAAGCAATTGTCAAAGGTGAATAAAATTTTCATTACTTCATAAGGAAAAGATAGCAAAGTTAATAATTACATTTGGGTAAAAAAGTGTTTCAACTATATATAGTTAGTTATAGTGGTACTATCTATGTTTTATATAATAACCTCATTTAAAAATACAGAAAGGGTAATTCAATGCTAATCGATCTCATTACGTCATATAGAAAAACAGCTGCAATCTATACTTTTGTTGATGCTGGTTTATCTATTCACTTTAAAAATGGAGCCTATGTAGATATTAACAAACTTGCCAGTCAATATGGTATTGATTGTTCGAGACTTAATCGACTATGTGATTTCTTAATTGAAATAGGAGTATTGGTTAGCAACAACCATGGGGTTGCACTTTCTGAGGAATGCAGTGCACTTGCTGATCCTAATAGTATAGAATTCTTAACAGTAAAATATGAGATCAATCCAGAACATTGGGATTCTTGGTTAATGTATCCAAAATCCTTACTGGAAAACAATGGCAAATCGGCATTTGAAATGGTGTATGGAAAATCATTCTTTGAGCATTTGGATAGTAATCAGGTATTAAAATCAGATTTTGATGCTTTAATGTCAAAATTTACAAATAAAATAATTAAAGAATTGTTTGTTATTTATGATTTTAATAAACATAACAGAATATTAGATCTGGGTGGTGGAGACGGAGAGCTTTTGATCAGAATCAGTGAACAAGTCAAAGGAAAAGATTACGCTGTATTGGACAGATATAATGAAGTGCCTATTTCAGAAGGTATAAACTTCATAAATGGAGATTTTTTTAAACCAATTCCGACAGGTTATGATTTATATATTTTAAAGAATGTTCTCCATAACTGGCCTGATAATGATGCTATATCCCTTTTGAAGAACTGCCGAGAAGCGATGGATAATAACACAACCATCTTGATAATAACCTTAATGAAAAAACCACAATCCTTGGTAGTTAAATCCGTGGATATATTAATGGATATGCTATTTTCAGCGAAACAACGTTATTTGTCTGAATTCGAAGATATAGCTAACCAAGCGGGGCTTGTCATTCGAGATTATAAAGATATAGATGAAATATTTTCACTTATCGAATTAGGGGTAAAATAAATTATTAGGGGTTTATGGTTATTTCCAAAGATGATTATATTCATATTCTATCGTTGGGAAATAGATATAAAATGTGGCATCAAGATATTTGATGCCACATTTTTATTTTATGTTAATAATTAAATGTATAGGTATTAAAATAGAAAGTAAATTTATTCTCTGACAATAAAAACGATTAATAACTATATTAAACAATTCTATTTTATAATTTTCTGAGAAGAGTTAATTGTGATCTTTGTCATTTATTTTTGTCGAATTTAATATAGTCTGATAGTTAACAATTCTGTTCCTAAAAATGCGTTATTAAAGTAAGTTGAACAATGGGCAAATAAGGAGGATGAAATCTTTATTATCTCACTAAGAAAAGGTAACAAAGCTAATAATTACATATTAATTATCGGAATACCCAATTATTCATTATGGTATTTCATGTATTTATACCTAATAGATTTCGAGTTGCATCGCGACGGCAAGGGAGCGAATCCCCGGGAGCATAGAGAACTATGTGACCGGGGTGAGTGAGTGCAGCCAACAAAGAGGCAGCTTGAAAGATAACGGGTATATAAGATAAAGACATAAAGGATAACTCAATGCTAGCCGAACTTATTACATCGTATAGAAAATCAGCCGCAATCTACGCTTTTGTTGATACAGGTTTATCTATTCACTTTAGAAATGGAGCTTATGTAGATATAGACGAACTTTCCCGTCAATGTGGTATTGATTATTCTCGACTTGATCGATTATGTGATTTCTTAATTGAAATTGGGGTATTGGTTAACCACGGCCATAAAGTCACCCTTGCTGATGAATGCAGTGTACTTGCCGATCCTGAAAGTATAGAGTCATTAATTTTAAAATGGGAGCTGAGTCCAGATTGTTGGAACGCTTGGTCAATGTATCCAAGATCTTTACTTGAAAATGATGGAAAACCGGCATTTGAAATAACGCATGGAAAATCATTCTTTGAACATTTAGCGAGTAATAAATTACTCAAATCAAATTTTGATTCTTCAATGTCAAAAGGCTCAGATAATATAATTGAAAAGCTACTTGATATTTATGATTTTGGTCAATACAACAGAATATTAGATATTGGAGGAGGTGAAGGAAATCTTCTGGTAAAAATGAGTGAGAAGGTAAAAGGAAAACATTACGCTGTATTAGATAGATATGATGAAATTCCTGTTTGGGAAAATATAGATTTTATCAATGGAGATTTTCTAAAATCAATTCCATCAGGTTATGATTTATATATTTTAAAGAATATTATTCACGATTGGTCCGATAGTAACGCAATACTCATTTTAGAAAATTGTCGCAAGGCAATGGATAATGGTTCGGCTGTTTTATTGATAAGTTATATGAAAAAACCACAATCTAAAATGGTGATATATTTGGACATATTAATGGATGTGCTATTTTCAGGAAAAGAACGTTATTTGACGGAATTCGAATGTTTGGCTAATCAGGCAGGATTGGTTATTCAGGATGTTAAAGATATCGATGAATCATCTTCAATTATCCAGCTAGGAGTAAAATAACTTAAATAAAATAATATATTTTTATTAAATATAATTATATGGATATTGTTTCTCTGGATAAATATATAATAAGTATGTCATGAAAATATTTTATGACATACTTATTTGTATCGATAAAATATATGAATATTAAAGTGGAAATAACAATAATTTAAATAGCATAAATAACCGTATTAAATTATTTAATTTGTTTTTTAAAACCCCTTAAAAGAGTTAATTGTAATCTTCATCATTTCTTTTTATTATGTTTAATATAGCCTGATAATTAACAATTTTAACCCTAGAAATACGTACAAAGTAAGTTAACTAATTGGAAAATAAGGAGAATGATATCTTCATTATATTACCAAGAAAAGATAGTAAAGTTAATGAACTCATTCTAGTTGTCAGAATACCTAATAAATTATCATGGTATTTTCTGAATTTTAGATAAAATAATTCATCTTTTTATAAGATAAAGATATAAAGGATAACTAATGCTAGCTGAACTTATTACATCATATAGAAAATCAATTGCTATCTATACTTTTGTTGATACAGGTTTGTCTGTTCACTTTAAAAACGGGGCCTATATAGATATCAACGAACTTGCCAACCAATATGGTATTGATTATTCAAGACTTAATCGATTATGTGAGTTTTTAATTGAAATTGGGGTATTGGTTAGCAGCAATGATAGAGTTGCACTTTCTGAGGAATGTAATGTGCTTGCCGATCCTGAGAGTATGGAATCATTAATAGCAAAGTGGGAATTTAACTCAGATCTCTGGAACGCTTGGTTAATGTACCCAAAATCCTTACTTGAAAATAATGGTAAATCGGCATTTGAAATAGCGAATGGAAAACCATTCTTTGAACATTTGGATAGTAATGAATTGCTCAAATCAAAATTTGATTCCTTAATGTCAAAAGACTCAGATAAAATGATTGAAAAGTTATTTGATATTTATGATTTTAATCAACACGATAAAATATTGGATGTTGGAGGAGGAGAAGGAAATCTTCTGATAAGAATGAGTGAAAAGGTAAAAGAAAAACATTACGCTGTATTGGACAGATATAATGCACTTCCTGCTTACGAAAATATAGATTTTATAGATGGTGATTTTTTTAAATCAATTCCGACAGGTTACGATTTATATATTCTAAAGAATGTTATTCATGATTGGCCTGATAATGACGCAATACTCATTTTAGAAAATTGCCGAGAGGCAATGGGTAATAGCGCAACTATGTTATTAATAACCTTAATGAAAAAACCACAATCTAGAATAATTAAATATTTTGATATATTAATGGATGTATCATCTTTAGGGAAAGAGCGTGACTTAACGGAATTCGAATATTTGGCTGATCAGGCAGGACTGGTTATTCAAGATGTTAAAGATATCGACGAATCATATTCAATTATCCAACTAGGTATAAAATAAATTATAGATAATAGTGGAGCTTCACCAAATATAATGATATGGATATTGTATGTCTGATAAATCTATAATAAGTATGGCATTGAAATATTTGATGCCATATTTTTATTTTATATCAATAAGATATTGAAATAGAAGGTGGATTCGACTAATAAGTGCAATTTTTCAGAAAGGCGGTCAGTTGCTACAGTAGGCACCTTTCCCGCCACAGGAAAAATGTAATGAACGCATCCCAACTTTTAACAATGGTGAGATAACCGAACGGTTACTTAGCAAGAGTGCTAAATAGTGTTCCTTTACCTTGAGTTAATGCGCCTGTTCCTACCGCTATCAGTGTATCTGGCACTATAGTGTTCTTCTGGTTTTAATGTTAAAAACTGTTTGGTGGCATCTGTTACTCCTCCTAAAATACCGCCACCAATTACTGCCGCAGCCGCAGCCGCAGCCGCAGCCGCAGCCGCAGCCGCAGCCGCAGCCGCAGCCGCAGCAACAGGAGCAACTATAGTCCCTCCCACAACAGAAGCACCTGCACCCCAAGCGACCAACAATCCTCTTACCGGATCTTGTCCTTCCGGGGGATCCCCTTTAGCATGTTTTGACAATGCTGCCGAAATCTCTTGAGAGGATTGACCTTCATTTAACATCTCGGTAGCCAGACTTGATGCTGACCGACCATAATCCGCCATCCCTTTTGGCAAGCTCAGTGCATTATTGTCCGTCTTTATTTTCTTTCAATCTAGACATAATCCAGATACCGATCCCTGTGGGAATACCTGTGCTAGCACCCATTTTAAAAGAGTAATAAACATCTTCTAGAGTGAAGAAAAATTGTCCATCTTTGAAATAAAAAATGGTTGCTAGAATAAGGCTGGTGATAAAAACCATACAAAAAAATAATATAAACCATAGACTGGTAAGCAATAAAAGAGCCTGATAAGTTGCTTTTTGATGTTTCATTTACCACCTCCACGTTTATCTAGCTGATTTTCAACTCGATTTCCTACCGCTTCAGAAATTAGAGCTCCACCGATAGCACCGCCGACTTCACTTTTAATTGGATTAGCTGCTATTGGCGCGAGTTTATCAGTAATAACTTTCCCTCCCATTGTACCTACAACATTACCAACCGCTGCACCTGCTACTGGTGCAACGGGGTCTTTACCCTGCAATTTCGCTCCGACATAAGCACCAGTTATACTCGCCACTTCTGTAAACCAAAACCCTTTGCCCTGAGTTACCGCCCCCGTTCCAGTAGCTATCAGTGCATCAGTAATGTTCACTGGACCATTTGTCAGTTGATTACTGATATTAGCTGTTCCACTGATTATACCTCCAGCAAAAATACTTCCTACAGTTGCTCCTGATGGCAGCAACAATGGTGCCGCTACCGTGGACATTCCTGCACCCCCAAGCGACCAACAATCCTC
>NZ_JAHZMK010000012.1:97448-211558 GCF_020387775.1 Photorhabdus antumapuensis | reverse complement strand
ACGTCGCCGGTGCAGGCGACATCACACACGCAACAACAGGAGTCCTATTATGGCGATCCCCGCGTATTTATGGTTGAAAGATGACGGCGGTGCTGACATCAAAGGGTCTGTCGATGTGCAGAACCGGGAAGGCAGCATCGAAATCGTGGCGCTGGAACATGCGCTGCATATTCCGACGGACAACAACACCGGCAAGCTGACCGGAACCCGCGTGCACGCGCCGCTCGTGTTCACTAAAGAAGTCGATGCATCCACCCCGTATTTGTATAAAGCGGTCACCTCAGGCCAGACCCTGAAATCGGCGGAAATCAAGTGGTACCAAATTGATGACGCCGGTCAGGAGAAAGAATACTTCACCACTAAACTGGACAACGTGAAGGTGGTGAAAGTGGCGCCGCTGATGCATGACATCAAAGATCCGACCAAAGAGAAGCACAACCATCTGGAACGTGTGGAGTTCCGCTACGAGAAAATCACCTGGACGTACAAAGACGGCAACATCATTCACTCTGATGCCTGGAGTGAACGTTCGACCGCGTAACGTAAAGGGCGGACGGGGTTAACCCGTCTGCCGTTTTTTTCTTTTTTACATGATAGCGGGTGTCATAAGCCCCGCGATGAAAACCCGCAAAAACAGGACAGATCATGACCTTATGGGCCTCGGTATCCGGCTATGGGCGGTAGCGTACCCGAAATGATCGGGAAGCAAGCAGGAGAAAACATGAACAACGCAATACCGGCGATCATCTTTGATCACAGTCGCTACAAACTGAACGTGCGGAAGAATACCGCGCCGCTGGATGTCGTGGCGTTTAGCGGGCAGGAATATTTAAGTCAGCCCTTTTGTTACACCATTGAATTCACCAGCCCGGTGAAGGATATCGAACCGGCGCAGATGCTGATGCAGGACGCCGCGTTTACCCTGACGTCGCCGGCGATTAATCCGGGGATGCGGGGCATGCCGGTAATACCGCCAGCCCCGTTGCGCACGATCTACGGGGTGATTAGTGGATTTAAGCTGTTGTCCACCTCGCATGATGAAAGCCGTTATGAAGTGACCCTGGAGCCGCGGCTGGCGCTGTTGTCGAGAAGCCGCCAGTCCGCGATTTATCAGAAGATGTCGGTGCCGGAAATCGTAGAAAAAATCCTGCGTGAACGTCACGGTTTTCGCGGGCAGGATTTCTTATTCACCCTGGCGTACCCCTACCCGAAGCGGGAGCAGGTGATGCAATACGACGAAGATGACCTGCGTTTTATACAGCGACTGCTGGCGGAAGTGGGGATCTGGTACAAACTGACCGCGGACGATCGGCTGAAAATTGACGTGGTGGAATTTTACGACAAGCAGCGCCACTACCAGTTTAATGTCTATATGCCGGCCCGCCCGCCGTCAGGCATGCACGGCGGGGAGGAAGACGCGGTATGGGGCCTGGAAACCGCGCATCAGGTAGTCGAAGGGAAGGTGTTGACCCGGGATTACAACTACCGTGACGCGCTGACTCAGTACGGGATGGATACCGGCGTGGATGTGACGCGGGGCGATGAGACCCTGTATGGCGAAGCGTACCATTACCGGGATAACTACCGGGTACTGGGTAACCGTTATGCGCTGGAGCCGGCAGTGGAAAGCGGGGTGTTCTATGCCCGGCTGCACCATGAACGTTACCTGAATCGACAGACCCAGCTGCGGGGTTTGACAACGTCTGCGACCCTGTTACCGGGCCAGGAGTTGAAAGTCAGGGGGGAGGCCCCGGAAGCTTTCCGTCAGGGGGCGGTGATAACCGGCATTAGCAGCAGTGCGCGGCGGGATAAAAGTTTTGAAATGGCGTTCACTGCGATCCCCTACGCGGAAAACGTCTGTTTTCGGCCTGAATTAATCCCCAAACCCCGGATAGCGGGCACGTTGCCGGCGAGGGTAAGCAGCAGCACC
Source organism: Photorhabdus antumapuensis (assembly GCF_020387775.1). Lineage (NCBI taxonomy): Bacteria > Pseudomonadati > Pseudomonadota > Gammaproteobacteria > Enterobacterales > Morganellaceae > Photorhabdus > Photorhabdus antumapuensis. The sequence continues at coordinate 209,628 of NZ_JAHZMK010000012.1, read as the reverse complement.
GTGAACGACGTGTACGGGGATATTGATAAAGACGGGCTGTATAAAGTGGCGTTTGACTTTGACCGGGCGGAATGGCCGCAGGGGGGAGAAAGCCTGTGGGTCCGTCTGGCCCGCCCTTACGCGGGCGACACCTACGGTTTTCACTGGCCGCTGCTGGAAGGGACCGAGGTGGCGATTGCGTTTGAAGGGGGCGATCCGGATAGGCCCTATATCGCCCATGCGTTGCATGACTCAAAACACCCGGATCACGTCACCCTGTACAACTACAAACGCAACGTCCTGCGTACCCCGGCGAATAACAAACTGCGGATGGATGACGAACGCGGTCGGGAGCACATCAAACTGAGTACCGATTACGGCGGTAAAAGCCAGCTGAATCTGGGACATCTGGTTGATAGTCAGCGTCCGCATCCGGATAAACGGGGGGAAGGTTTTGAACTGCGGACCGACGACTGGGGAGCGATTCGGGCCGGAAAAGGATTGTTTATCAGTGCGGATAAACAGGCCAACGCGGGTGGTGAAGTGTTGGCAATGCAGGCGGCAATCAGTCAGTTGCAGCAGGCGCAGGCGTTAACCGAAGCCTTACGCGGCGCGGCGGAAACGGCCAAAGCTGAACTGGCGGATTTACAGCACCAGAAAGCGTTATTGAGTGACACGTTAACGGAACTGAGAAAATCGGCGTTGTTACTTTCCGCCCCCGAGGGTATCGCTCAGACGACGGCGAAAAGTCTCCAATTTTCTGCCGGGGAAAATGTGATTGCTACCAGTGGGAAAAACACCGATTTCAGCGTGCTGAAAAAATTCACGGTGGCCGCCGGAGGAATGATCAGCCTGTTTGCGGAAAAGCTGGGGATCAAACTGTTTGCCAGTAAAGGGCGGGTAGAGATTCAGGCGCAGGGTGATGCGATGGGATTGGAGGCGTTGAAAGATATCACGGTGAGCAGCCATGAGGGCAAAGTGATTATCAGTGCTAAGGAAGAGATCCTGCTGGCCTGTGGGGGCGGTTATATCCGTATTGGCAAGGGTCAGGTGGAAAGTGGTGCGCCGGATCACATTATCCAGCGGGGCGCGGTATGGCAGAAGTTCGGTGGGCAACGGGTTAGTCAGGCGGTACAGCAATGGCAAACCGCCAGTTATGCTGTAACGCCGAAGGTTGTTCAGGGTTATAACGTTTCTCCATTAGCCAGTCAGGATATGCAACTCCATGCCGAAGATGACGGCGTGCAGGCATTATCAACTGCACAGGATGGGAAAAGTTCCCAGCAAAAACAGATTGGTGTGGAAATCAGTAAATTGAGAATAAAAGACGAGGAGTAAATTTTGAGCGAACCGATTGAAAATGAGATTTATGTTCAGCCTGAATATGACGAATCTGGCCGCCCTTATTACAACATCCCGAATGCCAGAATTGAAGAAAACTTGGTCGCGGTCTGTGTGAAATATGCGACTAAAGTGATCCCGGTGATTTTCCTGCCGGGGGTGATGGGGAGTAACTTAAAATCGACAGAGGGTAAGTCAGTCTGGCGGTTAAACGCGATATATAGCCCAGAGGTTTTACTTTGGGGGCTTAAAGGCGCTTCTTACAGGAAAAAAACATTAGCTCCCGGCAAAACAGCGGTTGATGGTTCCGGGGCTATCACGTTTGACCACACCGAAAAGAATAAATTTCCCAGTTGTCGGCAGCGGGGTTGGGGAGAAGTGGCACATATGAGTTACGGGGGGTTTTTGCCCTGGCTTCAGGATGTGTTGGATGATGAGCGCCAGGTGTTTGAATATTGCATAGAAGGTAAGGGGAGGAAAACGCTCCGGCAGCAAATGATCGAGATGGATCTGGATGCGGAGCGGGGTGAAGAGCCGCTGACACCAGAAGAGGTTAAACACAGTTATCGCTTTATGTATCCGGTGCATGTGATGGGCTATAACTGGCTGCAATCCAATGCGGATTCGGCGAAGAGGTTGGCGGAATATGTTGATAAGGTTTTAGCCTTCTATGGTAAACGCTGTGCAACCAAGCAGGTAATTTTAGTCACTCACTCTATGGGCGGGTTGGTTGCCCGTCATTATTCAGAAAAACTGAATGGTCGGGATAAAATTTTAGGGATTGTGCACGGCGTGATGCCGGATACCGGTGCTCCAACAACTTATAAAAGGATGAAAACCGGTGAAGATGGTATGACAGGGCTGGTTGTCGGCAGTAATGGCGCGGAGATGACCGCTGTGATGGCCCAGTCGCCCGGTCCTTTACAACTGTTGCCGGGAAAGGCGTATGGTAAAGGCTGGTTACATATCGCGGATGGTAAAATTACGCACAAGCTGCCTCAATTAGATCCTTATGAGGAGATCTATCTGGAAAAGGATCGCTGGTGGGGATTATGTGAAACCCGGTTTTTAAACCCGGATAAAGAAGATAAATGGAAAGATAATGAAAGTTGGAATAATTATACGGCCATTATAAAGAAAAAAGTTAGGCCATTTATTGAAGAATTAACTGGTAATTATCACCCTAATACCTATGCCTTTTATGGTGCCAGTGAGAAACATCCATCGTATGGGATTATTTCCTGGCAAAAAGGGCATCGTTATTATTCTAGTTATAGCTATGATAATCTTTTAGAAAAGCAGGAGGATTATTCCGGTATGACATTTAATCAGCCGTTATATGATCCTGCTAATCAGGAAGCCGGTGTAACACGTACGGTTCGTTTTCTTGTTGGACCCTCCTCATGGGATTATAAAGAAAAATATTTTGTACTGGCATCACCAAATGAGAAAGGGGATGGTACAGTGCCGGTACAGGCGGGTCGTATTAAAGCCAGAAGTTTACGTAGCCTGCTGGCAACTGAGGTGGATCATGAAGGGGCGTATAAAGAGGATAAAGAAACTAAAGATAGCAAAGCCCGGTTATTTACCCTGCGTGCAATTGTGAAGATGGTTCAGGGGGTGAAAATTGAATAAGAAGAATGCCTTATTTATTTTAGTGGTTACCTATATTCTGTGGTGGTATTTTCCTGCCCCTTATCATCACCCTATTTTAACTGAGAAGGAAAAGCGAATGACGACCGAACTGTTAGCAAATATGCAAACCCGTTGTGTGGGCCGTTATCTGATTGATATCCCCGCAGCATTTGGCAATATCCTCCATGATGCGATATTTATTGGTGATGCAAAAATAGAAACCAAACGTTTATATCTGCCTGCCTTTGAACAACGGATACAGTTAAGGGAGCAGGAATTAAAGACGACTAAAACTGTCAATCCGAAAGATATGCCCTTTTTGAAAAAAGTCTATCGCCTTGAAGGAAATCTAAAAGGTGTGATTTTCGATAGAAATGAAAATATTGATGAACCTGGTTTTGGGAGAGTACTGGAAGCGCATTTATATAGTAATGAGGTTGCTTTTATCATCACAATGGAATTTATTGAGCTGTCAGATGATAAGTATAAAGCAGACAGAGATGATTATATCCGAGGTGGATTTTCTGAAAGGGAATATAATGAGTTGTATCAAACTCTGGAAAGAATGAATAGACTTCTTTCCAGAATCAGCGGCAGAAAGGACACAGAAATCCCCACGATAGCAGGAACCTGTATTCCTGACGGATTTATTGCTGGTAGTAGTAATGAGAAAGAGAATATAACCTTTGTCTATCAGGGAAATGAAAGTGACCATTTTAATTTCAGTATTGAAATACTGAATGATCTTAAAGAGAAAGACAATATGCTGGATCGTATTGGTGGAATGGAAGGGATGTTATTAGCTATGCGTGTCAAGACAATAAGGAAAGGGAAGCGGAAAATTAACGGTACTCATACGGAGGAAATTTTAGCGGCAGGTTCGGAAGGGATGCAGTTGGAACCTGAAACGAAGATCCCCCGGTACATGTTTAATTTAATTGCCAATGNNAGACCTTTCGTAAAAGACCGGGGGCTTTCGGCGAGCGATGAAAATACGCTTTAAATTAACTCCCTTATAGGGATATAAGGGTAAAAAATAGGGTAGAAATATAAAGATAATGCGTAATTTTCAGTCGTCAAGATGGTTAAAGAGGTGAAAATTGAATAAGAAAAATGCCTTATTTATTTTAGTGGTTACCTATATTCTGTGGTGGTATTTCCCTACCCCTTATCATCACCCTATTTTAACTGAGAAGGAAAAGCGAATGACGACCGAACTGTTAGCAAATATGCAAACCCGTTGTGTGGGCCGTTATCTGGTTGATATCCCCGTAGCATTTGGCAATATCCTCCATGATGGGATATTTATTGGTGATGCAAAAATAGAAACCAAACGTTTATATCTGCCTGCCTTTGAACAGCGGATACAATTAAAGGAGCAGGAATTAAAGACGACTAAAACTGTCGATTCGAAAGATATGCCCTTTTTGAAAAAAGTCTATCGCCTCCAGGGGAAACTGCATGGTGTAATTTTTGACAGAAATAATAATGTTAGTGAACCTGGTTTTTCACGAGTATTGGAGGCGCATTTATACAATAATGGCGTTGCTTTTATTATAGAAATGCCATTTACAGAAATATCAGATGATAAATATAGCTATTCAAGAGACCTTTCTATAAAAGCTGGACTGACAGAAAGAGAATATAAAATGCTTTATCAAACCTTGGAGAAAATGAACAGACTTCTCCCCAGAATCAGCGGCAGAAAGGACACAGAAATCCCCACAATGGCAGGAACCTGTATCCCGGACGGATTTATTACTGGTAGTAGTAATGAGAAAGAGAATATAACCTTTGTCTATCAGGGAAATGAAAGTGACCATTTTAATTTCAGTATTGAAATACTGAATGATCTTAAAGAGAAAGACAATATGCTGGATCGTATTGGTGGAATGGAAGGGATGTTATTAGCTATGCGGGTCAAGACAATAAGGAAAGGGAAGCGGGAAATTAACGGTACTCATACGGAGGAAATTTTAGCGGCAGGTTCGGAAGGGATGCAGTTGGAACCTGAAACGAAGATCCCTCGGTATATGTTTAATTTAATTGCCAATGAAACACTAGGAGATTATAAAAATCCCTTTGTTAGTATTGAGTTGAAGAATGATCGGGAATCGCCAACGCCATATAGTCAAAATGAACTGGTAGCATTTTGGGATGCGGTAACGAAGACCTTTCGTAAAAGACCGGGTGCTTTCGGCGAGCGATGAAAATACGCTTTAAATTAACTCCCTTATAGGGATATAAGGGTAAGAATTCGGATAATATAATAAAAATCAATGTGTTTTTATATTCAGCTTTCATAATTATTCAGACAATGAAAATTGAATATAAAAAGGGATTATTGGTTTATTGATTGTTGAGGTTTCTCTCTTTGTGAGAGGTCAAGAATTTTAAAAATAACTCATTGATGAGGGGGATAATATGATTCAACTTGATTATTGGGATGCGGCCTTATTCGCCTCCGTTTTCTTATTATATTACACTTGGCCGGTTATTACAGTTCTTGATGCGTTGGTTATTTATCGGATAATTAAATGCATTAAACAAAAGAAATACACGCGGGCGTTACTCTTGATTTTTGTTGCATTGTTAATGAGTAGCTCTCTTGTTTTTATAATGATATGGTCAAATTTATATGGGTGAACGGATGGAAATAAATAAGTGTTTTAGGTTTAATCGTGAAGATGGTTTAGGCGGTGAAAGTAAAATAACTGAGTTTATTGTCTATGGTATTTATTCTCCTCTGGGATGAGGGTGGGTGGTTTTGAAAATAATTAACCTATGAGGGAACCAATGGTGATTAACTTTGGTTTTTGGGACTCAATACTTGCCTATGTTGTTCTCTTTATATATTACACTTGGCCGGCAATTGTACCCATTGATGTATATATATCCTTCATCTTTCAAGCTGCTGCTTTGTTGGCTATTTTCACTCACCCCAGTCACATAGTTATCTATACTCCTGGGGATTCGTTCACTTGCCGCCGTGCTGCAACTCGAAATCTATTAGGTATATAATTTATCAGATTATTAAGTGCATTAAGCAGAAACAATACAAATGTATGCTATTTTTGACTCCTGTTGCGGTGATAATTAGTGGTTCCTTGGTTTTTGTTTTAATTATATGGCTGCAAGGGTGATAATATTGATGTCAAAATTAATGGCAGGATTTTTAGAGATAAAATGTTATCTCAGGATGCATTGTTATTTATTGCGTAATCACTCTGATAGTTAATGAGGTGTGTCATTATGTTTGGTGTTATTTATTTGGCTAATGCAATTAACCCGGGTATTCATTTAATTGTGATGCACAATGGCTATTGCTCTGTTTTAAATTCCATTTTTCATAACAATATGAGGTCATTATTATGAGCTGGCCCATTCCTGAAATACCTGAACTCAAATCAGTAGCGCCTTTGCGCTATCGGTTATGGTTTGTCGTTTTACTGTTAATACTGGTTGTCGGTACACTCGTTTATGCTTTTCTAAAAGACACCACCGATTTCTTGCACGCCGCGATTTATAGCAGCTTACCGTCCTTCCTGGTATGGCTGATGTTATTCGGCGTGGTGCTGAACCGCTATGAGCAATATTGTACCGCCGCGCAAGCCTGGGAAGCCGCCAGTGCGGAAACTCGTTTCCAGTGGCAGCAATGGAGCAGAAAACAACTGGCTGTGGTCGGCAATATTATTCTGACGCCTGAACAGCAAGGTATGGCATCGCTGTTAGGTGACTCGAAAGATATTCCTGTCTTTCCTCATCGAGGGCGGGCGCTGTTTTTATCGTCGAAAGATAACCGGCAATTATTGGATGAGCTTGATCGTGAGCTTGAGAAACAATGTCCGGGTTATCGCGGCTTTTTACACCGGATTTATGTTGCCTCTGTCGCTTCCGACGACTGGCTTTCTTATCAATCGTCGGTATACCAACAGTGGGATCTGCTCCCCATTCAGGCAGAAAACAGGGATGAGATCGATAAGTTATACAAAGAGGCGGCTTTTGAGGGGCTGATAATGGTTCTTGCCTGCCAACGGTGGCCGCCTGGCGGTGATAAAAAGGCATACAGCGAATTTGTGTTTGCTCAGTTACTCTCGTCGCCGGCATTTGCCACTCAGAAAAAGCTCAATGTCTTGGCCGGTATGGGGCGGCCTTTACCTTCGTTACCGGGAGAAATAATAAAAGATCTGCCTATATTATTTGAATATAACCGTATTGATAAAAAGAGTATGCGACACCTTTGGGTAACGGGTGTCCCTAATAATGTGCTGACTGAACTGGCGATTCACAGCTATGAGCACGCGCTCAATTTCTCCCCGGAAAATCTAATTCATTTAATTGATCACACGTTTGGTCCGCCAGGGCCGCTGTCCGTGTTTTTGACCTCAGCCATGCTGACTGAGGCCATTGGCCTGACGAATAGCGATCATATAGTTGTTAATCAATTACCCGAGGGTAGCGCTGTACTTTATTTAATGACGAAGGAGTTACACCGATGAAAATAAGTCGTGATCATCACTATGGCTACTGGGGATATGCTTTTTTTATCCTTAGCGTTGCCGGGATATTTTTCCTGCTGATTTATTTTAATCAAGCATTGCTGGCGGAAAATGGTCTGCTTAAACCCGCGTGGTATGCCTGTGCCACGATTTTCCCGGCCATATTAATCGGTTTATTCGGGAATACTGTCTGGTGGCATATCCGGCAGAATAAAATGCAACAAAAACTCAGACCTGAAACCGAAGGAACAAAAATTTCCCCCAGCCAATCCGCTTTGATACTCAATGAATTAGGCGCCCGTCTGCACCGTCGTTACGGGTGGCTCTGGGGGTACAAGGTACGTATTTTGCTGGTGATGGGCGAGGTGGAACAGGTGGAGGCGATTGCGCCGGGGCTGACCACACAACACTGGCTGGAGGGCTACCGCACCCTGTTGTTGTACGGCGGCAGTTTACAAGCCGAGCCGGATGCCGCCCAGCTGGCGGCCCTGCGCCGGTTGCGTCGTTACCGGCCACTCAATGGGGTGGTTTGGGCGCTGACCGAAAACCAGAGTGCTGAGCCGGTCTTGATGGATAAGGCGCTGCGGATGTTGCAGAAACAGGCCCGGCAGTTACGCTGGCAGGCGCCGATTTATCTGTGGCAGGTGTGCCACAGCATCTGGTCGCAGGAAGAGAGGTTGACTCAGCCGGTGGGCTGCTTTTTTCCTGAACGTTGTTCGCCGGAAGACGTGACCGCCCAATTGCAGCTGCTCATTAACCCGATGCGCAAACAGGGGATGCAGCAATTACTGGCGAAGACCGCCCATGATTTTCTGTATCGGCTGGCGTCGACTTTAGAGCAAAAGGGCATGACCCACTGGCGTCAGGTGTTGACCCCGCTGTTACAGGAATATGCCGACGCGGTCTTGCTGCGCGGTCTGATGTTCAGTTTGCCGGTCAGCGTGCACAAAGACGGCGCGCCACAGAGCTGGCTGCCAGATCCGGTGTGGCAGGGGGTTCTCAGTGACAGCCGGAAAGCCCCCGGCAGGCGGATGGGGGTGATTCGAAAACGGCAGGTTTATCACGGCCTGATGGCGCTGGCGCTGTTGTGGGGGGCCGGCAGTCTGCTGTCCTTTTTCACCAACCGCGACCAGATAGCGGTGGTCCAGGCGGCCGTGGCCGGCCTCAACGTCCATCCGGCGGCGTCTGGTGCCCAATTGCTGGCCTTAAAAGCCCTGCGCAATGAAGTGGGCCGGTTGCAATCCCGGGTCGAACACGGGGCACCCTGGTATCAGCGTTTCGGTCTGGATCAGAATGCGGCGCTGCTGACGCGGGTGATGCCGGCTTACACTGAGCGGAATAATCGGCTGATACGGGATAAAGCGGCGGCGTTATTGCACCAGAAACTGAGCGCACTGGTGGCTCTGCCCCCGGCCAGTCCGCAGCGTCTCAGTCGGGCGCAGGCCACGCATGACCAGCTTAAAGCCTATCTGATGATGGCGCACCCGGCGAAAGCGAATGCGACGTTTTTAACCCGGATACTCAGTGACAATGAACCGGCCCGTGCTGGTGTGGCTGCCGGGGTGTGGCAGAGTACGGCCCCGGATTTATGGGATTTTTACGCGCAAAATCTGTCTGCCCATCCGGAATGGCGGATAACCGCGGATACGGATTTAGTCAGGCAGGTGCGCCAGATATTGCTGACACAGATAGGGCGGCAGAATGCCGAAGCCGGGCTCTACCAGCAGATGCTGCAATCCGTCGGGAAGGATTATGCCGACCTGACCTTAAGGCAAATGACCGGCGACACGGAGGCGGAACGGTTGTTTACCACCCCGCAGGGGGTGCCGGGGATGTTTACCCGTCAGGCGTGGGAAGGGCAGATACAAAAAGCGATTGATAACGCGGTGGCCTCACGCAAGGAAGCGATTGACTGGGTGCTGAGTGATAACCGTCAGGCGGTCCCGGCCGCCGTCTCACCGGCAGAGCTGAAAGCCCGCCTGACCGCGCGTTACTTTACCGATTTTGCCGGAGCCTGGCAGGATTTTCTCAACAGTCTGCGCTGGCATAAAGCGCGTAATCTGGCCGAGGTGACAGACCAGTTAACCCTGATGGCGGATGAGCGCCAGTCCCCGCTGATAGCGTTGATGAACACCGTGGCGTATCAGGGCCAGGCGGGGCAACAGGACCCGGCGTTATCGGCGTCACTGATGAAATCCGCTAAGGCGTTGCTGAATAAAACGGCGGTCCCGGTGATTGACCGGCAAGCCCGCGAACTGACCGGGCCGATGGACAGCACCTTCGGTCCGTTACTGGCGCTGATGGGGAAAAATAATCCGCAAAGCGGGATGACGGCGGACACCCCTCTCAATTTGTCCACCTTTCTGACCCGCGTCACCCAGGTGCGCCTGAAACTGCAACAGATGACCACCAGTGATGACCCGCCGGAGAGGGCGAAGCGGCTGGCCCAGACAGTGTTTCAGGGAAAAAGCGCGGACCTGACGGAGACGCAGGGTTACGGCCGTCTGATGGCGGCCAGTCTGGGCTCACAATGGAACGGTTTTGGTCAGGCGGTGTTTGTTCAGCCGTTAACCCAGGCGTGGCAGGGGATACTGCAACCGTCTGCGGCCAGTCTGAATGCGCAGTGGCAGACCGCGATAGTGGCGAACTGGAATACGGCCTTTGCCGGGCGTTACCCGTTTGCCAACGGAGACAGCGACGCCTCGTTGCCGATGCTGGGGCAGTTTATCCGGCCGGACACCGGGCGGATTGAGCAGTTTCTGACCCGTGAGTTAGGCGGGATATTGCATAAAGAGGGGAACCGTTGGGTACCGGATGAGGTGAACAGTCAGGGATTGCATTTTAACCCGCAATTTCTGCAAGCCGTGTCCCAGCTCAGTCAGTTATCGGACCTGCTGTTTGCCGATGGCAGTCAGGGGTTGAGGTTTGACCTGCGGGCGCGAGCGGCGCGGGATGTGGTGGAAACCGACCTGACGATAGACGGGCAGAAATTACGTTACTTCAACCAGATGGAAAGCTGGCAGCGTTTTCGCTGGCCGGGTGACACCTACAAACCGGGGGTGATGCTGACCTGGACGAGTGTGAATGCGGGGGCGCGTTTGTTTGGCGATTATCCGGGGAACTGGGGGCTTATCCGCTGGCTGGCGCAGGCGAAAGCGGAACAACTGGATGAAAGCCGCTATCAACTGACGTTTGTCGCGCCGGACGGATTGCTGCTGACCTGGATTTTGCGCACGGAAATGGGCCGCGGGCCGCTGGCGTTGCTGAAACTGCGGGGATTTAGGTTGCCGGAAAACCTCTTTGAGGTCGCCCCCGACCATGACATGAACATGTCAGTGACCGATGACGGGGAGGAGTGATGCTGCAACGATTGATCATGGCCTGTCTGGATGGGCGTGATGTGCCGGCACTGGCTCGTGAACAGGCCGGACGGTGGGAAAAGTGGCTGGCCCCCATTACCCCGGATAACCCAGTGGGTATGGACCCTGGCTATGACGATGATTTTCAGCGTCTGCGTGAAGAGGTCAACAAACTCAGCGGCATTGATACCGCGCTTATCGGTGAACTGGCGGAAGCATTGCTGACTACGCATTGTAAAGATGTCCGGGTAGCGACCTATTATGTGTGGGCGCGTCTGCATCAGGAAGGGGAACGTGGCCTGGCGGAAGGGCTGGGATTATTGGTCGCACTGACAGACCGTTTTGGTGATGGGCTGCTGCCCAGGCGCGCCGGCAGTCGTAAAGCCGCGCTGGAATGGCTGATGGGAACCAAAATTCAGGACAGTCTGTCGCTTTATCCTGAAGTCAATCGGATTGATTTCGAACACATTCTGGCGTCGCTAGCATTACTGGAACAGGTATTTGCTACCTGGGATGAGGATGCTCGTCCCTCGCTGACCGGATTGGTAGGCATACTGGAAAAACGGTTGGATCAGTCGGGTGGGGTGGATGCGTTGGTGCCACAAACGACCGCTCAGGCGCCATTACCGGTGATGCAAGACAATCCGTCCCCCCGGAAGGCATCGCCGGTATGGCGTCCGGTCCAATCCGGACGCGACTTGCTGGAACAGGCTCGTGAATTGGCGCGCTATTTGCGTGACCAGCCGCGAGGGTGGTTATCCAGCCACGCCGCATTGTCGTGGTTGGGGCAATTGCCGGGTATCAATGGGGCGCGTCACCGTTGGTTACAGCGCTTGTTGATGGCGCGAGTCGCGGAACAATACGGCAGAAATGAAGTCGCTCTGCATCTGTTGACTGAGTTAAACGCCGATGAGTCACAACGTCTTGGCGAATGGGAGCCGGCCCTGATGTTTGAGGTAAAAGCGAGTCTGCTTAAGTTGCTGCGGATGAAAGCCCAGCGCAGTGAACAGGATAAGGCACAGATGGCTCAACGTATGGAGACCCTGTTGGAGGGACTGGTCGCGATTGACCCGGTTAGAGCCGCGGTGCTGTGCGGCTGATCTATTTTTTATTCCCTTTCTTGAGGACAATGTGATGGATGATTTAACCCTGCGCTATTACGAGGCAGAAATGCGCTACCTGCGTGAAGCAGGCAAAGAGTTTGCTCAGGCTTATCCCGATCAGGCCGCGATGCTCAATCTGGATAGGGTCAGTATCCGTGACCCTTTTGTGGAACGTCTGCTTGAAGGCTTTGCTTTTTTGATGGGGCGTCTGCGCGAAAAGCTGGATGATGACCTGCCGGAGTTAACGGAAGGGCTGGTCAGTCTGTTGTGGCCGCATTATTTGCGCACCATTCCTTCTATGTCGATTGTTGAGCTGGCCCCGGATTGGGCGCAGATGAAAAAATCCGAGCCGGTGGAAAAGGGATTTGAAGTGCTGTCGCAGCCGATTGGTCTGCACAGAACCCGCTGCCGCTATACCACCACTCAGGCGGTTCAACTGTTGCCCCTGTCACTCACTGCGGCCTCTTTTCAGGCTGAACCGGATGGACGTTCTGTTATCCGGCTGCGTTTTGACTGTGGGACGATGGTGGATTGGCGTCAGGTTGATTTGCGCTGTTTGCCACTGTATCTGAATGCGGATAGTCCGCTGGCCTGTGCATTGCATCGGGCGTTCACGCTTCAGACACAACAGCTTTATCTGCGTCTGCCCGGCCAGCCTGATCGGCAGCCGTTTGATGGCGGGTTCTCACCGCTGGGATTTGGCGACGCGGAAAGGTTGTGGCCGAAAGGGGAAAGTGCATTCAGTGGTTATCAACTGCTGCTGGAGTATTTCACCTTCCGGGAAAAATTTATGTTTGTGGCGCTCTGTGGACTGGAAACGCTGACGATCCCCGACAGGACACCGTGGTTTGAGCTGGAGGTGGCGTTGAGTGAAAGCTGGCCCGGTGATCAGCCGTTTTCTGCGGAGAATATCCGTTTGCACTGCTCTCCGGTCATTAACCTGTTTTCGCTGGAGTCCGACCCCTTGCGGTTGTCACCGCTACAAACTGAATATCTGCTGCGCCCGATGCGCCTTCAGGACGGGCATATCGAGATTTATTCGGTGGATGCGGTAGTGTCTTCGGAACGTGTTGGTCATCAAACGTATGTGCCGTTCAGTAGTTTCCGCCATAAAGGGGGCATGATGCGGCATGAGGCACCGGAACGTTACTACCATACCCGGGTGAAACGGGGGCCCTCAGGGCTGTATGACACTTGGCTTATCCTGGGTGGGGAGGATTTTGATGATGATAAACCGTATGCAGAAAACCTGTCACTGACCTTAACCGGCACCAATGGACAGCTGCCTCGCCGGGCGTTACAGGATACGCTGCTGGATACGGCGATTAATCCGCCACTGGCGGGACTGATCGTGCGTAATCTGTGTGAGCCGACATTGCCCTGTTATCCGCCGAACCAGGACCGCTTCCATTGGCGGATACTCAGTCATCTCGGCTCCAACTTTCTCAGTATGATGGATAACCCGGACGTGCTGCGCGGCACGCTGGCGCTGTATGACTGGACCGATAATGAGATGAATACCCGTCGTCTGGCTGCGATTGTGGCGGTGAAACATGCGCTTATTGAGCGGTTTGAACAGGGGTATCTGCGACGGGGTGTGCACATTGAAGTCACGCTGGATAGCCAGGGGTTCTCCGGCACCGGTGATATCTGCCTGTTCGGTGAAATGCTCAGTCGCTTCTTTGCCCTGTACACCGATATCCATCTGTTTAACCGGCTCACGTTGATTTTGCAACCCACAGGGGAACGACTGTTATGGGAAGAAAGACACTGCACGCGCATTCCCGGCTGATGGCCACACTGAAAGCCAATATATCGACCCTCGATTTCTACTCATTCTGTCAGGTAATGGAGCGGGCTGTCCCTGACCGGCCACCGCTGGGCAGTACAGATAACCCTGCCGATGATGTGATACGTTTCCGGCCTCATCCGGGGATGGGCTTTCCGGTTAGCGAGCTGAAAGCGATAGAAACCGACCCCGAATGCCCGGACCGTCCACCGACAGCCAGAACCACGTTTATGGGGCTGTACGGGGTGGATTCTCCGTTGCCGACCGCTTATCTGGATGATATTACCCAGTGTCAGGAAGGGCATGAAGCGATTGAAGCCTTTCTGGATATTTTCAATCACCGGACATTCACTCAGTTCTACCGTATCTGGCGCAAATATTCCTCCTACCCAGCAACCTTTGCGGCTGGGGGAACGGATGGGACGTCTCAGTGTTTGTTGGGGCTGATTGGCTTAGGCATACCGGGCAGTCGGCAGCATATTACGACGCCGGTGTCCCGTTTTTTGGCGCTGCTCAGTGTGATGCGTCTGCCGACGCGTACCGCCGAAGGCGTCTCGGCACTGGTGACGTTATTGGCCCCGAAGACCCGTACTGTGGTAACACCTTGTTGCCCACGGCAGATCCATCTGATGCACCCGGCAGGGTTTTCAGATATGCAGCAGATTTCTCTGTCGCAGCGCACGGTGCTGGGCAGAATGGGCATCGATATTAACAGTCAGCTATTGGTGGTACTGCACACGGATTGTTTGGAGGACGTGCAAGGCTGGCTGCCGGGTGGGCAGTTGCACACTGATTTTCAGGTATTGCTGCGGGTTTATCTGGGCTGGCGTTACCCGGCCAGATTGCAATTAACTCTGCCGACACGGATATTGCCGCCACCAGTATTGGGGGGCCCGCCCGTTCAGTTGGGGTTGACCGGTGTGTTAGGACTCAAGGCTGAACAACATCTGACGACAGTGCCTGACAACATTACCGTGAATGTGGGGAATTATCGGGGCATTACGCCAGACAACCATGAAAATAAAGGAGGACACCATGTTAACTATGTCTTTTTATAAAACCGTACCGTTGATAGCGGCGATAACACTGTTGCTGACTGGCTGCGGCTTGACTCAGACAGTGACCGATGGTGCGGTCTCGGTCACGCAATCCCTGTTCTATCAGCAAATCAAGACGCTGCATCTGGATTTTATCCCACGGGCTGCGGTCAATACGGATGGGGGGGAAAGTGTTGCCCTGTCTGTCCCCACACTGGTACGTGTCTATCAATTACGGGATAACAAAGCGATAACCGCGGCGGATTATGCAGACTTGTTGAATGAAGGTGACCGGGTACTCAGTGCCGACTGTTTGGCGAGTCAGGAGGTGGTGGTAAAACCGGGCGGTCATGCGTCTCTGGATATGCCGATGGCCGCTCAGGCGAAATACGTGGCGGTGGTGGGGCTGTTTAGAATGCCAGACCTGTCTAAAGGGACTTGGCGCCGGATAATAAAACGTCGTGAGTTGTTACCGGATAAGCCTCGAACTATTGAGCTGAATACCGATGGTCTGACCCTGTTACCTGAGAAGGAATGAATGAGATGAAAATGAAGACGAAAACGAAAAGGCCCTCCCTGTATGACCGCCTGAAGGGGGGCTTTACCGGTGGCCTGGCATTGTCCCAAGTCAGTGAAGAGCAGCAGGTGATTTTGTCGGTACTGGACAATATGCAGCGTGTCCTCAACTGTCGGGCGGGAACGCTCGCTCATCTGCCGGATTATGGTTTGCCTGATCTCAGCATCATTTTGCAAGAGCTGCCTGCGTCGTCGCAGCGTCTGATCGCGACGATCGAGCATACGCTGTTGACTTATGAGCCGCGTTTGAAGCAGGTCACGGTTACGTTACTGCCGATGCTTGAACCGGCGCATCTGCGTTATGACATCAATGCGGAATTGAAAGGCGTGGGATTAGTGCGTTTTAGCACGGAGTTTGTGCCGGAAGGGCAAGTCTTGATCCGCCATTTACGCCAGCAAGGGCGCATAGATTAATTTTTTGTTTCATCAGGCTATTTGGGTTTGCCTTTCTGGTCTGTATTAATCACGCAACAGAGGCTAATAAGGATACATGTTATGGCCGCAATCTCATCCGGTTACACCGTACATACGGGGGATGACCCGCGTGCACTGCTCACCCATCCTCTTGTTAATCTTAATCACCCCAATGAACTATAAGGATTTTTTTATCTATGAACAATGTTGTTGACGTTTTGTCGTTGCCTGACTGGTATCCGTGCGCTTTCTCTCATCTGGATGCAAAGGAATATGCCCTGGTGTGTCAAATCTGGCAGCGTGAGCCGGTGTTACGTGAACGGGTCGCGGAACTCGATAAATATCATCTCAGAGGCCGCCAGGAAAAGCAGGCCGTAAAACCGACGAAACATACACATCAGGTGTACTATTGTCATTCCTGCCAGTGTGACCACGCTGACTATTTCGATACGCCATTTCATCTGATTGATCATCACCTGCATGTCCGTCTATATGCCGTCTTGGTCACGCTATGGGGCTGTTGGTGTATTGAAAATGCTATACGTATAAGCCACTGTCATAAAAAGTCTACGTGGGAACGTTATCGCCAACGATTGGCACCGGTTCTGGTGTTGACGAGTGGCCGGCCAGTGACACCGTATCCCCGTTATCTGCTGGGATTTTCGCCGGGTCAACAAGGGATACACTGTCCGGCGTGTCAATCATCGCGGCTGAACTACGTTGAGGAAATGCCGGCGGGCAATCCCATGGTTCACTGTGAGGCGTGCCAGCATCAGTTTGTAATGTATCCGGATATACCTAAGGGAGTTGATCCGTTTGCCGATAAAACACTGAATGACCAGGTGTCTGAACCGGACTGGTTCCGGCGTTTGTTTGCGTATACCACGCAAGCGCAATACCAGCATTTGAGATGTGTCTGGCAAAGAGAGCCGGTACTCCGGGCATTAGCTGATCGTCTGGATGAACAAAATCCGACGTTGGGTGGGGTGTATGAATGTCCCCGGTGCGGGAATCGACATGTGACAACCACTCATCGGGATGAATATTACTGTCGATTCTGTGATAAGACGTTCGCTGCCAGCGTGGGCTCATTATTTTATAATTTGCAAAGGCGATATTATTATCGGTTGTATGCCACGCTGGTTTTATTGTGGGTACAGTGGCGGCCTACACATGCTGCGGCGATCGGTAAGCTCAGAAAGATAGAGGTATTTAATTTCTACCGTAAACGGCTGCAACCGCTGTTTGATGAACTCGGTGATCAGCCTATCACGCCGTACCCACGGTATATGGCTGGGTTTACCCTAGGAAGACAAGGGGTTCACTGTCTTTGCTGTCAGTCTTCGAATGTGGATGCCGTGGGATTTATTGTCGTCTGCCCGGATAATCCGAAAATTCGTTGTCAGGACTGCGGGTATGAGTTTCGGCTGCAAGCTTGGCGGGAAATTTAAACCCTCCCAAATGCTTTAATGGACCCCCGCACGTAACGTATGTCCGTTAGCGAAGACGTTTGCCTATCGGTTCAGCCCTTCGTTAGCCGCGGTTGAATGCCATATGACGATATCTTTATTCACTCAGGCGCCCACCGAGATGACCATCACGGCAGATACTGCCTCTGAGCGCACTTACCTGCCCGCCCCAGAAACTTTACGTGACCATTTACTCTTGGCGGAGGCGGGTTATATCGATTTTCAGTATTTTCAACAGGTCTCACAGTATGATGGTTCGTTTGTTGTTTAGGGGAGTCAATCGCTCAATCCTTTGATTATTAAAGCAAAAAATGGCCTGGAAAAACCGCTACAGAGTCAGTATTAATGCTCGTTTGGAAATCGTGGATAAAAAAGAATGAATGATCAACTAGGTAAGTGATTATTATGATCGGTAAAGATAAAGTGCGGGTATGATTAAACGCGGGTTAAACGTAAAATACGATATTCCATGATGATTAAATTTAACAGAAATTAGGGGTTAAAAGTGGTAAGAAAGAGTGTTAAAACTTTATGCCAGTGAAAACCAATAATTAAAATAATGATTTTAATAATAGTCTGAAACTTGCCCATCATAAAGTTATTTGTAGAAGATGATAAATAAGAATTGGCTTTGTTAATATTTATGTATTTTGTGGGGAGGGATAAATAAGAATATGAATAGATTAATCAGATAATCTATTTACCCCAAGTAACTGGCTTTAATAACGTTTTTAACCTGGTAATAAACTCTGTCGTAAACCAATTAAATTATCGATTATAGAAAGTTGGTATAATAAAATTATTAAATAAATGATTTAACCGAATGCGAGTCGGATTGTTTTAAGCGTTATTATTTTGCATTTATCATGCAAAATAATGGTATCTTAAATACATTCGTTTAAACTTGCTTTGATTTAAGCTATGCCTAATAGATTTCGAGTTGCATCGCGACGGCAAGGGAGCGAATCCCCGGGAGCATAGATAACTATGTGACCGGGGTGAGAGAGTGCAGCCAACAAAGAGGCAGCTTGAAAGATAACGGGTATATGCCTCTTTTTATGCCTTTAATGCTAAAATTAATTGATGTTGTTATTTTTATAATCTATTTTAGCTCTCCGTTAATATTTGAATGTTTTTCACCATCAATGATGTAATAATATATTATTAGACATTATAGAAAACCAATTAACCGACAACACGCTATCTGAAATTTTATAAAATACGAAAAAGTCGCTATTTTTTAAAATAGAGGGTTGTCATCATACCTATAAGCTATTAAGCTATTAAGCTATTAAGCTATTAAGCTATTAAGCTATTAAGCTATTAAGCTATTAAGCTATTAAGCTATTAAGCTATTAAGCTATTAAGCTATTAAGCTATTAAGCTATTAAAACCATCGTCTTTAAGGGACGCTTACAGCAAACCAGTGCTTTGGTTAAATTCTTATTTTTTAGGCTCATGCGAAGGAGCACCACTGGAAGCTGTTAAACAGTACATTCAAAACTAGCAAGGTAACGTTTTGTCGGTATTTCTTTCCCGCCTTTATGTTGGCGGGAGTACCTTTCGAGGAAAAGCTGACTGTATTCAGTTCACTTTGGGAAACGTTTTTGTTGTGTTCCATTATGACTTGTCATAACGAAACTCAGGTGAGAGTTTACTTATCCCAAGACCATTAATTTTTTTAACCTTAATCTGTACGGGTATCCGTTCTTTCATGGCTTCAATGTGGCTGATAACACCAATGGTTTTACCGGAAGCATTTAAATGATCCAGCGCGTCAAGAGCAATATCAAGGGTTTCTTGATCTAGTGTGCCAAAGCCTTCATCCAGGAATAGTGAATCAATACAGGTTTTATTACTGACTAAATCAGATAGCGCTAGAGCCAGAGCGAGGCTGACCAGAAAACTTTCGCCACCAGAAAGCGTTTTAGTATCACGAATAGCATCGGCTTGCCAGGTATCAACCACTTGTAGTTCAAGACCATCGCTGTTTTTACGTTGCAAATCGTAGCGTCCGTGCAATTTTTTCAGCCGTTGATTAGCGAGATGAACCAAATGATCCAGTGTTAATCCTTGAGCAAAGCGACGGAATTTAGCACCATCAGCCGAACCAATCAGGTTATTAAGATAACTCCTGTCATCATAATTTTGTTGGCAATAGCTGATCTCTGCCAATAAGGATTTTTGCTGTTGACGGCGTATTGCATCATTACCAAGCAGGTTTTTCAGCTCTCCTTGTTGTAAGGTGTTTCTTTTTAGCTCATCAGTAATGTTTTCCAACTGTTCGGTCAGTTGCGATTTTGTGTATTGATTAAGTAACTCAGGGGGATTTTTTCGATGTTGTTGTAGAGTTTCTGCTGCTTTTTGGCATAGGGCGTTGGCTTGTATCTGCTGTTGTTCAAGCTGTTCTTTGAGTTGTTGCAATTCCTTACGTTGCTCTTGCGATAACAGCGCTGATGCAACGGCATGCTGATCGGCAAATGGGCTCTTTGCTAACGCAGCATTGAAGTTTTGTTCTGCCTGCTGTTTTTGTTGTTCAGACTGGTTATCGTTTTTTTCTGTCTCATGAATGGCGCCGGTCAATTGGTTGATGCTGGATTGTGCCTGTTGCAGATGTGATTGTGCCTGTTTGTATGCTTCTTCCAGTTGTTGAGATTGTTGTTGTAATGCCTGAGTGATGTCCGTAACAGATTGCTCACCAAATAGTTGTTGGCGCTGTTGTTGTGTCTCTGTGAGTTGCAGTTTCTGTTGTTGAGCTGTTTGATTAAGCCCATTTAAACGGGATACATATTCTTCTTTCTGTTTATGCAATGATTCAATCTGATTTTGGATAACCGCCTCTTCTTTTTGGATCTGTTGCCAATTTTCATGACAGTTTTGATATACCTGCCACTCTTTTCTACGTTGTTGCAGCCAGTTTTCACTCTCATTCAGCATTGGTGGTGATAAATCATATTGCTGTAATTCTGATGTCATTTTTTCGATGACATCCGTCAGTTTACGCTGCTGCTGTTGTATCTCTGGTTGCAGTTCAGATAAGTGTTTTTTCAGTACATGGTGTTGATGCTTACTCAGTTCAATATTTCGCTCAATTTCTTTAATGTGTTCTTGATGAGCAGCCAGTGTTTTTTCTGTTTTCTGGTATGTTTTTTCTGTTAGTTCAAGTTCGGTTAATTGAGTCTGGCAAAGCTGATGAGCAGATTGGTTTTGTTGCACAAATAGTTCAAGAGCGGGTTTATCTGAAAGAGAAATTTCGATCTGTAATATTGCGCAAGTTTCCTGCCATTGTTGAGTTAATATATTCAATCGTGGTTCAGCATCAGCAATTTCTTGCAAAATATGGTCGTATTGTTGCTGTTGGAACTCTTTTTTATTAACCAATGATATTTTGGTGGCTTGTAATTCATCGAATTGCAGGCGTAAATCTTTTAACCGTTGTTCTGATTTTGGCAATTCAATATTTTGATAAGCCTGAATTGCAGGATGATGTTCAGAGCCGCACAGTGGGCAAGGGGAGCCTTCCTTGAGTTGTGCCCGCTCTTTTTCCAGACTGACAATCTTTTGTTCTAACTGAATACGTTGAGTAAGATCGGCTAAATGCTGCTGTTTGCCTGAGAGTTGTTTATTAATGGATTCAATTTGAACAGGAAGTTCCTTTAATAATTTTTCCGGTTGTTGTAAGCGAATATGATGACTGGCAATAGTGGCTTGTAATTGCAAGATTTGTGGGGACAGGATTTCCAGTTTATGTTGCAGCGGTAGCTGTTCCTGATATTGAGTTAATTGTTTTTTTAATTTCTCCGGCGAATATTGTTTTTGCAGAGTAAAAAATTGTTGCTTGGCCTGCTCAAATGCCAGTTCCAGTGGTTGGTTATTTTCAATCTGTTGTTTTAAGTTTTCCCCTTGTTTATGCAGATTATCGTTAAGTTGCGCGATTTCGGCGGTGAGCTTGCCAACTTTTTGCGTTTGGTGATCAATTTGTTGCTGCTGTTCTTGCCACCAAGAGAATTGGTGTTGCCAAAAAGCCAGCTTTTCACCGAAATATTGATGATAAGGGTGTTGTTCGAAATAGTTTTCCAGTTGTTTTCTTTGATTGGTGAATGATAGGGCGCGCTGATTTGCTGTGTCATATTGCTGACAACGGTTTTCAAGTACAGTTTTCTGCTCGTTGATTTGTTGCTGAGTAAGATTGAGCGCTTTAATCTGTACCGCAATTTGATGATCTAATGGAATCACCTGTTCTGTTATCAGCTTTTCTTGTTGTTGCCGGTGTTGTTGATGCTCTGTTCTGGCAGAATCTGCATGAGTCACGTTTTGCTGTATCGGCGTGAGTATCTGTTGTTGATGATGGAGTTGCTGACGCATCTCTGCCAACTGTTTGCTGATTCTCTGATGTTCATATTGTGTTCGGTTTTTATCATCCAGCAATGGGCGCAGTGTTTCTGCGGGTTCACTGCCGGCCAGTTTTTGCAGCTGCGGTTCTGCATGAGTCAGCGCTTTTTCTGCCTGCTGTAAGGAAGCGTTATTTTCAGTAACAAGTTGCTCAAGTTCTTCCTCACGTGTCAGCCATTGTGCCGAATGTTGCAATGTTTTTATCTGTTGATTGAGTTGTGATTCAGCTTGGGTGAGTTGTTGCTGTTGTTCCAGATATTGTTGATGCTGCTCTGCTGTTAGCAAATCAATGGCGGATGCTTTGGCTTGTAGAATATCCAGCTCCGACTGTGCTTGTTTATGTTGTTGGTAAATTTGTTGGGATAAAATTCCGTAAATTTCAGTGCCGGTTAACTCTTCCAATAAATCAGCCCGTTCGTTTGGTTTGGCATTGAGGAAAGCGGCGAAGTCCCCTTGGGATAACAACATGGATTTGGTGAAACGGCCGTAATCTAATCCGGTAATTTCAATGATTTTCTCTTTCTTATCTTGGGGCTTATCTGCCAGAATTTTGCCGCTGTTGCTGAGTGCGAGCTCCGCTTTAGGGGTTTGCAGATTGCCATTAGGTTGATTACGTGCTCGCCGTTGGCTCCAAAAAGCACGGTAAGCGACACCTTTCACTTCAAATTCAACTTCGGCTAGTGATTCCGCTGTGTGTCGGGTCATCAGCTCATTTTGTGAGGTAGAAATCGTCAAGCGTGGCGTTTCGTGATACAGCGCAAGGCAGATCGCATCTAATAAAGTGGTTTTACCCGCACCGGTAGGGCCGGTTATGGCGAACAGACCACTGCTGGCAAACGGCTCTGCTGTGAAATCAATTTTCCATTCACCTTGTAATGAATTAATGTTTTTTAGCCGTAGACTCAAAATTTTCATGCCTGCTCTTCCTTGTTTTTAGCCTGATAGATATCGTGCAGTGTTTGTTCGAAAAGGGTGGTCAGACGTTTTTTATGTTCTTCATCTTCGAGTGCTGATTGTGCAAGCCGTCGGGCAAAAACCTCGTTAACGCTAAGTTCTGTCAGAGTTTCTCTGTTTTCTTGTGCTAGCCTATTTTGTCGCTGTGTTTTACTACGTCGTAGCAGAATGACTTCGACCGGAAGCTCAGCAACCATTGATTGAATCCTTTTCTGAATATCATGGAGGTAATCTTGGGTTGCAACTTCAATATCCAGCCAGACGGGTTGCTCTCCTTGATAGTCATTAAAAGTTTTCAACTGTTGTTCAATTTGTTGTAGGTTGCCCTTTATTAGTTGCATGGGCTGATATTGCGGAATGGGTAAAAGCTTGATGGATTCCAGTTTGTCTTGGGTAAATTCCACCAAACAAACACTTTTCTCTTGCCCGACTTCATCGAAACTAAGAGGAATAGGGGAACCGCTGTAGCGAATATGTTCAGATTTAGCCACTACTTGTGGCCGGTGAATATGCCCAAGCGCAATATAGTCTACCGGCGGGAAAGCTTGCGCCGGGAAGGCATCCAATGTACCAATATAAATATCCCGCACCGAATCTGTAACAGTGGCGCCAATGGTCGTCAGATGCCCGGTAGCAATGATAGGTAAGGGCAAATTCAATTCATCACGTAATTCACACGCTTGCCGATAGAGTCGATGATAGTGTTCTGCAATGGCTTCTTGTAATACGAGTTGTTTTTGTTCTCCTGACTGACCAGACTGGCTGAGCATAATATCTCTTGGCCGCAGAAAAGGGATTGCACAAAGAATTGCACCGGCATTGCCTTGTTTGGTGGTGAGTACTTTTATCTGTTTTTGTGGATCTTTTTCTGCATGAGCAATAACGGTGGTATTTAGGCAGGAAAGGAGTTCTTTTGATTCATTTAATGTTGCTACTGAATCATGGTTACCACCAAGGATAATTAACTGACAGCCAGTCGGTTGTAGTTCAACGACAAAGCGATTATACAATTCACGGGCATAGCTAGGCGGTGAACCGGTATCAAATACATCTCCGGCAACAATTAATGCATCGGCCTGATAATGTTCAATCTGTTTAATCAGCCAGCGCAGAAAATGTTGATGTTCAGCAACCCGGCTTTTTGTAAAAAAATATTGGCCAAGATGCCAGTCCGAAGTGTGAATAATACGCATAGTTTCGCCGTCATTGGTTAAAGTGAAGCATGATTATAATCGCTATATTCTGGATGTCGCTTTTAAATCTGATTTCGTGAATATATCTCCGAGCGGCTTCGCATTCATTATGAAATATGACAATTGTTAAATTAATTATTGCGAAATCGATTGCAGATAGAGGATAACCAAGGCAGGATTTCATAAATTTGTCATAAAACTGACGCATAATGCTTTTTCAAACTAAGTAGCGTTTATCTCAATATATTAACGGGATTAATCATGGCAAGACGCATTCTGGTAGTTGAAGATGAAGCTCCGATTCGTGAGATGGTCTGTTTTGTGCTGGAAAAAAACGGGTATCAGCCGGTAGAAGCAGAGGATTATGATTCTGCGTTGGCATGTTTATCTGAACCCTATCCTGATTTAGTGTTATTGGATTGGATGCTCCCCGGTGGTTCTGGTTTGCAGATAATTAAGCAGATGAAACGGAATAATAATATTCGTGATATTCCGGTGATGATGTTGACTGCCCGTGGTGAAGAGGAAGATCGGGTGCGTGGCCTCGAAGTTGGGGCAGATGACTATATCACTAAGCCTTTCTCTCCCAAGGAGTTGGTTGCCAGAGTTAAAGCGGTATTACGGCGTATTTCACCGATGGTCATGGAAGATATCATCGAAATGGATGGTTTGGTTTTGGATTCAACGTCCCATCGGGTGACTAGCCAGGATAAAGCACTGGATATGGGGCCGACGGAATTTAAATTATTGCACTTCTTTATGACTCACCCTGAGCGAGTCTATAGTCGTGAACAGTTGCTTAATTATGTTTGGGGAGCAAATGTTTATGTTGAAGATAGAACTGTTGATGTCCATATTCGCCGTTTACGTAAAGTATTAGAGATTGGCGGCCATGATAAAATGGTGCAGACCGTTCGTGGTACGGGCTATCGTTTTTCTACCCGTTACTAAGTGCCTATTGGGATAGGCAGTAAATCCACGCACCGGAGAATCTAATGTGTTAGAACGTTTATCTTGGAAAAAACTGGTTTCAGAGCTGTTTCTCTTTTGTTTGCCTGCGTTAATTCTATCGATATTTATTGGTCATTTGTCTTGGTGTTTATTTGCTTCGGTGTTTTTGGTACTGATATGGCATGGTTATAACTTGCTGAAACTTTCGAATTGGCTATGGTTGGATCGCAGTATGTTGCCACCGTCGGGGAGAGGAGGGTGGGAGCCAATTTTCTATGGTATTCACCAGATGCAGCAACGGAATCGAAAACGGCGTCGTGAGCTGGCGCTGTTGATCAAACGGTTTCGTAGCGGGGCGGAATCATTGCCCGATGCTATTGTGATGATGACAACGGAAGGTAATATTTTCTGGTGTAACCATTTGGCACAACATTTGCTTGGTTTTCGTTGGCCTGAAGACAATGGACAGCATATTTTTAATTTACTTCGCTACCCTGATTTTAGCCGATATATCCTGTCCAGGGATTTTTCGCGCCCTTTATCCATTGAATTAAATCATGGTTTCACTGTTGAGTTTCGGGTGATGCCTTATTCTGAGGGGCAGTTCTTAATGGTTGCCAGAGATGTGACTCAGAAGCGAACACTGGAAAATGCTCGTCGTGACTTTTTTGCCAATGTCAGTCATGAAATGCGTACCCCTCTAACCGTCTTGCAGGGTTATTTGGAAGTGATGCAGGATCAGGCAGAGGATAGTTCGCTAAATAAGAAAGCGCTGAATACGATGCAGGAGCAAACCCGGAGGCTGGACAGTTTGGTGAAACAATTATTGCAACTGTCTAAAATTGAAGTCGCTCCCCAGATTGATATGAATGAAGTCGTTGATGTGCCTTTGATGCTTAAAGTATTGCGTCAGGAAGCCACAGCGCTGGGTAATGAATGTTATAAGATTAATTTTGATATTGGTGAAGATCTAAAAGTGTTCGGTAATGAAGAACAGCTTCGCAGTGCAATGTCGAATTTGGTTTATAACGCGGTTAACCATACTCCTAAAGGCACTCAAATTGATGTTAGTTGGAAAAAGAATTCCCACGGTGTTGAATTTACAGTGAAAGATAATGGGCAAGGTATCAGTGCTGAACATCTACCTCGTTTGACTGAACGTTTTTATCGAGTAGATAAAGCGCGTTCTAGACAAACTGGAGGAAGTGGTCTCGGTCTTGCGATTGTTAAACATGCCTTACATCATCACCATTCTCATCTTGAAGTTTCCAGCGAAATAGGCAAAGGGACGATCTTTAGTTTTACTTTACCGACAGGATTGATTGTACCTGTCAAAATAACCAGCAGAAGAGATAGGAATAATTTGATTAACAGTAATAATTAATCTTCGTAATTGATTATTATTTTTTCAGGTTAAAAAAAACGCAAATCATATAGTGTTTATTCAATGATAGCTAACAGCAATCACTAGTTTTGAAAAAGAGTACGGCATATACTTCTGCATTCTGGTTTATCTATTGCCTTCTGGCACTATAAAAGTTTTACTTGTGGGCAGTTGTTGGCGATTCTATCTATAATGACCACTATAACCTGTCTTCAACAGATACCTGGTGAATATTATTTTGATAATAAATCGTTAAATTAGGGTTCAATATTGTCAATATGGGCTTAACTATTGACGATATTTATATTATTCAGGCCATTAAATATGGTAACAAAACATTAATAATCATTATGACACATCGTTTATCATCTAAGGATATTTGGGCATTAGGGTTTATGACTTTTGCTCTGTTTGTCGGGGCGGGAAACATTATTTTTCCCCCTATGGTGGGGTTACAATCAGGTGAATATGTTTGGCTGGCAGCATTAGGCTTTCTAACGACAGCGGTTGGTTTACCCGTCATTACAATCATCTCATTGGCAAAAGTTGGCGGTGGTATTGAAGAGCTGAGTTCACCTATTGGTAAAGTTGCTGGTTTGCTGCTTGCGACAGTGTGTTATTTGGCTGTTGGTCCTTTATTCGCTATCCCACGGACTGCAACGGTCTCTTTTGAAGTAGGCATTGCCCCGCTTACCAGTACCGGTGAGTTATCCCTGTTTATCTACAGTCTTATTTATTTTGTTCTGGTCATTGCTGTTTCCCTTTATCCAGGCCGTTTGCTTGATACTGTCGGGCATGTGTTAGCACCTATCAAGATGTTGGCGTTAGGTATACTTGGTGTTGCTGCTTTACTTTGGCCGGCCGGTAGTTCAATTCCAGCTATTGATATTTATCAGCAAATCCCATTCTCCAGCGGTTTCGTCAATGGTTATCTGACAATGGATACGCTGGGTGCGATGGTATTTGGGATTGTCATTGTTAACGCAGCGCGTTCAAGAGGCGTTGCCTCATCTTCATTATTAACCCGTTATGCGATGTGGGCAGGTTTTATTGCTGGCCTTGGTCTGATACTGGTTTATCTATCTCTGTTCAAATTAGGTGCTGGTAGTGGATCGTTAGTGCCTCATGCGGAAAATGGTGCTGTCATTTTGCATGCCTATGTTCATCATACTTTTGGTGGTGTCGGCAGTATTTTCTTGGCTGTGTTGATTTTCGTCGCCTGTATGGTGACTGCGGTTGGATTAACGTGTGCATGTGCTGAGTTTTTCAGCCGTTATTTGCCCCTGTCTTATCGTTCACTGGTTCTGATCCTGGGTGGATTTTCCATGTTGACTTCTAACCTTGGTTTGAGTCATTTGATTAAGATTTCCATACCGGTACTGACTGCTATTTATCCACCTTGTATCGTTCTGATTGTGTTGAGTTTCACGCTGTGCTGGTGGCACAATTTTACCCGTATTTTGGCGCCGGTAATGTTAGTTAGTCTGATGTTTGGTATCTTGGATGCGATTAAATCATCTGAAGCACTGGCGTATTTATTACCGAACTGGGCAACTCGTTTACCACTGGCGGATCAGGGGTTAGCCTGGTTAGCACCATCTCTGCTAGTTTTAGTCGTGTTTGGTATTTATGACCGAGTTTTAGGGCGTTCAGGTGCTCGCGAGAGGCAAACTCATCAATGATAATAGCCCGTTTATTCTGACGGCTTGTCATCGTTAGATGTTTAGGGAGAGTACGGGATAGGGTTTCTGAGAAGGCGCTCCTATCCCGATATCTTATTGTTTCTTGGGCTACCGGCTATCTATTAGTAACCAATAGCCGCACCTGCTGGGCGTCGAACATCATTGGCGCCATAGAAATGGTTTTCACGAACCTGACCAGATACGGCGGCATCGTTACCTGAAGAATTAGCTGAAGCGCCAGCGGTTTTAGGTAAACCAACCATAATGACTTCAGCAGCACCCCACGGTATCTGCTCCACCATCTTGTATCCCATTTTTTCTAGTAAATTCAACGAGTCTTTAGAAATTCCACGTTGCTCATAATAAACTTCATCGGGTAACCATTGGTGATGAATACGAGGGCTATTGACCGCTTCTTGAGGAGACATTCCGTGATCAATGATGTTTAAGGCGGTTTGCAGGGTAATAGAGATAATACGGGAGCCGCCGGGTGAGCCCAGGACAAGGAATACCTTATTGTCTTTTGTGACAAGTGTCGGACTCATTGAGGATAGTGGGCGCTTACCAGGGGCAATAGAGTTAGTTGCACCTTGAACGAGACCATAAAGATTCTTCTCACCAATTTTAGTGGTGAAATCATCCATCTCATCATTGAGGAAGAAACCTGTTCCGGGGGCGATGGCGACAGCACCAAAAAGTCCGTTGATAGTATAGGTAGTTGAAACTGCATTACCTTCTTTGTCGGTAATGGAGTAGTGTGTGGTTTCTGGTTTCTCATGGGGTCCAATACCTGGTTGAACATTCTCCGATAATGTTGCTTTACCCGGCTCTATTTTTTTACGTAGAGATTCAGCATACTGTTTACTCAGTAAGCGATCGATTGGATTTTTAACAAATTCTGGATCACCAAGGTAAGTATTTCTATCCATATAGGCATGGCGCATGGCCTCTGTCAGTGTGTGAATATAATTAGCCGAGTTGAATCCCATTTCTTTGAGGTTATAGCCTTCCAAAATATTCAGAATTTCGCACATGGTGACTCCGCCTGAACTCGGTGGCGGGGAAGAGATAAATTTATAACCGCGATAGTTACAGGTGACAGGGGTTGTTTCTGAAATTTTATAATTGGCAAAATCGGCTTCGGTAATAATGCCGCCGGATTTTTTAGCGGCTTCTGCGACCAGTTTAGGGATATTTCCATGATAGAAAGCTTCTTGCCCTTTTTTAGCAATTAACTCTAACGTATTTGCCAGATCGGTTTGTATCAGTCTGTCGCCCGGTTGATAAGGAGAGCCATCTTTGCGTAGGAAAATACGGGCTGCTTCTGGATCTTTGCGGAAGCGTTTGATTGAGGTGTCCAGAATATCAGTGTCTGCACGGGTTAGTATAAAGCCTTCTCGTGCCAGCTTAATTGCGGGTGCCATGACTTGTTCACGGCTCAATTTGCCATATTTTTTTAGGGTGCTGTCTAATCCCATTACGGTTCCGGGCACACCGGCAGCGCGGTAACCATATAAACTGGCCCCTTTAATAACATTGCCTTCTTTATCCAGATACATGTTGGCACTTGCCGCACTTGGAGCAGTTTCGCGGAAGTTAATAAAAGTATCTGTACCATCAGCTAAATGAATTGTCATAAAGCCGCCACCACCAATATTGCCGCAGCATGGATTGACGACGGCTTGGGCGTAGCCAACGGCAACCGCTGCATCAACGGCATTTCCACCCATTTTGAGGATATCCACTCCAACTTGTGAAGCAAGATGTTGGGCTGAAACGACCATACCATTTTTAGCTTCAACAGCCGGTTCCGAAGCGGCATAAAGATGGGATGAGATGAGCAAGGATATGATTGCCAGTGGTGTTTTCCATGTTTTCAACATGTTGTAAGCTCCTGTCTTTTGGCGAGGTTATTTTTATCGGTGGAATGATTTGTTTTATTTACAGCGATTTTAATGTTAATCAATTGTAAATTTAATTGTAAGTGGTGATAGTTATCGGGAAGGAGGTTTTTTGTGCGCAAGGTGGCAAAACGAGGAATTTTAGCGATAAAAAACCAGCCGAAATAACCGGCTGGTCTAAATATGGGTAATATCTAAGGTTATAGTTTAGCAGCGTTTTGAGACAGGTATTTAGCTACGCCATCTGGAGAAGCACTCATGCCTTCTTTACCTTTTTCCCACTGTGCAGGGCAGACATCGCCGTGCTCTTCATGGAATTGCAGCGCGTCAACCATACGCAGCATTTCGTCAATGTTGCGGCCCAGAGGCAGATCGTTAACGACTTGATGACGAACGACGCCGTTTTTGTCGATCAGGAAAGAACCACGCAGAGCTACGCCTGCATCTGGATGCTCAATGCCGTAGGATTTTTGAATCTCACGTTTAGTATCAGCAACCATTGCATATTTAACTTCGCCAATACCACCTTGATCGACAGGAGTTTTACGCCATGCGTTGTGGACGAATTCAGAATCAAAAGAAACACCTATAACTTCAACACCGCGCTTTTTGAACTCTTCGTAGCGGTGGTCAAATGCGATCAGCTCAGAAGGACATACGAAAGTAAAGTCCATTGGCCAGAAAAAGATAACGGCAGGTTTACCGTTCAGGTGTTTTTTCAGATTGAAATTCCCAACTATTTCGCCGTTGCCGAGGACCGCTGCTGCTGTAAAGTCAGGGGCTTGACGAGTTACCAGAACCATGAGTTACTCCTGTAGTTTTGCGGGGTTTATGTAAAAATTTGATATAGAATAAGGAATTAGCGTACACCAATAAAGGATAAAATACTAATCTTTGCAATAGATTTTACCTATCAATACTTTATTTTTATTTTCTTTACTGTAATGGCTCTCTGTGTTGCTTGGATGAGGCTGTTTGCTTCGTAAGCTGTGGCGCATAGTGACTTAATTTGACACGAGTTTCATGGAGTAGAAAATAGTGAGTTCTACTGACTGTAGATCAATCATGTTTGAGTTGGACTTAAACAAAGGCGATATTTTGAATGCAAACGCCTATTGGGGTAAGCAGTAAAAATCCTTATTTTCTGCTTTTTCCATCATATAGGGATAAAATTGCCAGAATAGTGCTTCGAAATCAGCGTAATGTTGTTCTATATCCTGAAATGATCCCGATAAAGCCGATAATTTGGGATGTCTTCGGGCCATGCCTTTTAACACATCTGCGATAAACGCAAGATCTGCATAGCGGATCAGCCAGTTTTGCGGCCATAAAAATTCATTCAGTTCCTGAAACTTTTCGGGAGTTTGATAAAGATGAGGTTCAATCTGGTTGCGAGCATGGAGAATAAATGCCGGTAATGAGTAGGTGGGAACCAGTTTATCCCAATTCAAGGAGAGGAAGTGATCCCAGATAATATCCAAAGTAATTGGCGCAACCCGTCGATATGGATCACTGAATAAGTGACGGGCTTGAATAACCAATGGATGGGTATCTGTTAATACGTCAACTCGCCGATGCATACGAATACCTGCAACCACATCAGCGCTGTATTGCCCCTCTGGGTTGCCGCGAACAAAATCTGCCATCAGATTTCCTAACAGGGAACTGTCAGCCAGAGTAGCTAAATGAAGGTGAGCGAGAAAATTCATTCGGCAATTATAATATAAATCCGCGAAGTTATGTGCTTATTTGTTGCACCCTTAGGGCTGCGGCACTAGACTAGTCCGCCTGTTTTTCTGAATGATTAAATATAATGCGTGTCTCCGATTTTACTTTTGAACTTCCTGACGAAATGATTGCTCATTACCCTCAACCGCAACGCAGTGGCTGCCGTCTGCTCTCGCTTGATGGTGAAACGGGGGCATTGACGCATGGTATTTTTACGGATGTTCTCGATAAGTTGAATGCCGGAGATTTGCTGGTTTTCAATAATACTCGTGTCATACCTGCGCGTATTTTCGGCCGGAAAGCTACTGGCGGTAAGCTGGAAGTGCTGGTCGAGCGGGTGCTAGATGATAAGCGGGTACTTGCACATGTGCGTGCTTCCAAAGCACCAAAAGAGGGAACTGAGCTGTTATTGGGTGACAATGAAAGTCTTAAAGCAACCATGTTGGCTCGCCATGATAGCCTGTTCGAAATACGTTTTGATGATGAGCGTGATGTGTTGTCCATTTTGGATGACATAGGTCATATACCTTTGCCGCCTTATATTAATCGTCCTGATGAAGAGGCAGACCGTGAGTTGTACCAAACTGTATACAGTGAACGGCCCGGGGCGGTAGCTGCACCAACAGCCGGCCTTCATTTTGATGAGCCATTATTGGAAGCGTTGCGTAAAAAGGGCGTGGAAATGGTTTTTGTGACATTGCATGTTGGTGCGGGTACTTTCCAGCCAGTGCGGGTGGAGACCATTGAAGATCATATTATGCATGCTGAGTATGCAGAAGTGCCACAGGATGTCGTTGATGCAGCGCTGGCATGTAAGGCGCGAGGTAACAAAGTTGTTGCCGTTGGCACAACGTCAGTGCGTTCGCTGGAAAGTGCAGCAAAAGCCTGTCAGGATGGATTAATTGCGCCATTTTTTAATGACACGCAAATTTTTATTTATCCGGGTTTTGAATATCAGGTTGTGGACGCGTTGATTACTAATTTCCATTTGCCGGAATCGACACTTATTATGTTGGTTTCTGCGTTTGCGGGTTATAAAAATACGATGAATGCCTATAAAGAGGCGGTTGCGGAAAAGTACCGTTTCTTTAGTTACGGTGATGCCATGTTTATTCGTCGTAATCCCTTGGCTTGCCAAGAGAAGATTTCTTAATTCAATATAATGATTATGGCATTGACTGGAAAATGTTGTTGAGAACACGGTTATGTAGATCTCTCTATTTAACAGTCAATTCCAACTTTGTCTGGTCTCAAGCAACAGCATCGGACTGTTTATCTGATGCCTGGAGGTTAAGTGAAATTTGAATTACAAACTACCGACGGTCAAGCCCGTCGTGGTCGTCTGATTTTTGAGCGTGGTGTGGTAGAAACGCCGGCATTTATGCCAGTTGGGACTTATGGCACAGTAAAAGGAATGACACCGGAAGAAGTGAAAGAAACCGGTGCGCAGATCCTGCTTGGCAATACTTTCCATCTGTGGCTGCGCCCAGGGCAGGAAATCATGAAACTTCATGGTGATTTGCATAGATTTATGCAGTGGCATGGTCCAATCTTGACGGATTCAGGCGGTTTTCAAGTATTCAGCCTTGGCGCAATGCGCAAAATCAAAGAGGAAGGGGTACATTTCCGTAACCCAATTAATGGTACGCCGGTTTTCCTCAGCCCAGAAAAATCGATGGAAATCCAGTATGACTTGGGTTCTGATATTGTCATGATTTTTGATGAATGTACGCCATATCCTGCTGATTGGGATTATGCGAAACGTTCGATGGAGATGTCCTTGCGTTGGGCTGCGCGTAGTCGTAAGCGTTTTGATGAGCTACAGAATAAAAATGCTTTGTTTGGTATTATTCAGGGAAGCATTTACGAAGATTTACGTGACATCTCAGTAAAAGGTCTGGTAGAGATTGGTTTTGATGGATACGCTGTAGGTGGTCTGGCGGTAGGGGAGCCTAAAGAGGATATGCACCGTATTCTTGAACATGTCTGTCCGCAAATCCCGCAAGACAAACCGCGCTATCTGATGGGGGTAGGGAAACCAGAGGATTTGGTGGAGGGAGTTCGTCGTGGCATTGATATGTTCGATTGTGTGATGCCAACCCGTAATGCCCGTAATGGTCATCTTTTTGTGACCGATGGTGTGATTAAAATCCGTAATGCCAAACATAAAGAGGATACTTCGCCACTGGATGAGCAGTGTGACTGTTATACTTGTCGAAATTATAGTCGGGCATATTTGCATCATCTTGACCGTTGTAACGAAATTCTCGGTGCAAGGCTGAATACTATCCATAATTTGCGGTATTATCAGCGCCTGATGGCTAATATCCGTCAAGCCATTGAGGAAGGTAATCTTGAACAGTTTGTTGAAGATTTTTATCAACGGATTGGTAAACCCGTTCCGGCATTAAGTATTTGACTTAATTAGTGATTGACTGGTTTCAGCGTGTATAGCATATTGCGGCTAGTTTTTGATTACTATTGAATTTGATAACAATGAGGGAAGTTTTAATGAGTATTATTTCTGAAGCAGCAGCATCTGCTGGCGCACCGGCTCAGGGAAGCCCATATTCTTTGATCATCATGCTGGTCGTTTTCGGCTTGATCTTCTATTTCATGATCCTGCGTCCACAACAGAAACGTACCAAAGAACACAGAAAGCTGATGGATTCTATTTCCAAAGGTGATGAGGTGATGACCAATGGTGGTTTGATTGGTCGTGTCACTAAAGTTTCTGACACGGGTTATATCGTTGTAGCACTGAATGACACTACTGAAGTGACCATTAAACGTGATTTCGTCGCTGCCGTTTTACCGAAAGGTACAATGAAGGCTCTGTAATTTCTGATTTTCCCGAAGGGAACTGCCGTGCTAAACCGTTATCCTTTGTGGAAGTATCTGATGCTGATCGCTGCGATCCTCATCGGTTTGCTTTATGCACTTCCCAACCTTTATGGTGAGGATCCGGCTGTACAAATCACTGGCGTGCGAGGTATTGCCGCCAGTGAGCAAACGCTGGCCCAAGTCCATAATGTTTTAGAAAAAAATCAAATCGCGAGTAAATCTATTGCGCTGGAAAATGGTGCGATTCTTGCTCGTTTCAATAATTCCGATATTCAGCTTCGTGCCCGTGAAGTATTGATGTCTACATTAGGCGATCAATACGTGGTGGCATTGAACCTGGCGCCAGCGACACCAGCCTGGTTAAGTAAGGTTGGCGCTGAGCCAATGAAACTGGGCCTTGATCTGCGAGGTGGGGTGCACTTCCTGATGGAAGTGGATATGGAAACTGCATTAGGCAAACTGCAAGAGCAGAATATTGATGGCCTGCGCACTGATTTGCGTGAAAAAGGCATTTCTTATTCCACTGCCCGCAAAATTGATAATTACGGCGTAGAGATCCGCTTCCGTGATGAAAAAGCCCGTTCTGATGCGGAGAGCTATCTTACCAATCGTCATCGTGATGTAGTTTTCAGTGTTGGAGCCAATAATACCCTGAAAGCGGTGATGAGTGATGAACGTCAGCGCGAAGCCCGTTCTTATGCTGTGCAGCAGAACATTACTATTCTGCGTAACCGTGTTAATCAGCTGGGTGTGGCTGAACCATTGGTTCAGCGTCAGGGTGCTGACCGTATTGTGGTTGAATTACCGGGTATTCAGGATACTGCTCGTGCAAAAGAGATTCTTGGTGCGACAGCAACGTTGGAGTTCCGTTTAGTCAATACAAGTATTGATTCTACTGCGGCTATATCAGGTCGTGTACCGGGTGATTCTGAGGTGAAAAATACCCGCGATGGTAGCCCGGTTGTGTTATATAAGCGAGTTATTCTGACCGGGGATCATATTACAGATTCAACTTCTGGTACCGATGAATACGGTAATCCGGAGGTGAATATTTCACTGGACAGTGCGGGTGGAAGCGCGATGTCTAATTTCACCAAAGACAATGTTGGTAAGCCAATGGCAACGTTGTTTGTGGAATATAAAGACAGTGGTAAGAAAGATGCTAACGGCCGTGCTGTGTTAGTTAAAAATGAAGAAGTGATTAACATCGCCAATATTCAGGTTCGTCTGGGGAGTAATTTCCGTATCACGGGTATTTCCAATGCGGCTGAAGCCCGTCAGTTATCCTTGCTGCTGCGTGCCGGCGCTTTGATTGCACCGATTCAGATTGTGGAAGAACGTACCATTGGGCCAACCCTTGGTCTGCAAAATATTGAGCAAGGGTTGGAAGCCTGTTTGTGGGGCCTGGTCGCATCAATCCTGTTTATGGTGATTTACTACCGTAAATTCGGTTTGATTGCGAGTAGCGCGCTGTTGGCTAACCTGGTGCTGATTGTTGGTGTTATGTCTCTGTTACCGGGGGCTACGCTAACCATGCCGGGGATTGCTGGTATTGTTCTGACGCTGGCAGTGGCAGTCGATGCTAACGTGTTGATAAACGAACGTATCAAAGAAGAGCTGCGTAATGGTCGTACCATACAGCAAGCGATACATGAAGGCTATAAAGGCGCTTTCTCCAGTATTATCGACGCCAACCTGACTACGCTGATTACTGCGATCATTCTTTACGCTGTTGGTACAGGGTCAATTAAAGGCTTTGCAATAACAACGTCAATTGGTGTCGCGACTTCTATGTTCACCGCTATTGTAGGTACTCGAGGGATCGTCAACCTGCTATACGGCGGTAAGCGTATTAAGAAGCTGTCAATTTAAGGAGTACGTTGTGGCACAGGATTATACTGTTGAACAATTGAACTACGGTCGCAGAGTCTATGACTTTATGCGCTGGGACAACGTTGCTTTCGGAATTTCGTTGCTGCTGTTGGTAGCTTCTGTTTTTGTGATGGCAACCCGCGGGTTTAACTGGGGACTCGATTTTACCGGTGGTACGGTAATCGAAATCAAACTCAGTCAATCTGCTGATCTGGATAAGATGCGTGATAGCCTGGCGAAAGCGGGTTTTGAAGATCCTCTGTTGCAAAATTTCGGTAGTAGCCGTGATGTAATGGTGCGTATGCCGCCAGTTACGGGAGCGGCTAATGAGGAACTGGGTAACAAGGTTATTAAGGTCATTAATGACACCATTGATAAAGATGCGAGTGTCAATCGTATTGAAATTGTTGGGCCAAGTGTCGGTGCTGAACTTGCCCAAGATGGTGCAATGGCGTTGCTGGCGGCGCTTATCTGTATCTTGATTTATGTTGGATTCCGTTTTGAGTGGCGTTTAGCACTGGGTGCGGTTCTCGCCCTTGCCCATGACGTCATCATCACGTTAGGGGTTCTGTCACTGTTCCATATTGAGATTGACCTGACCATTGTGGCATCGCTGATGTCGGTTATTGGTTATTCATTGAATGACAGTATCGTGGTTTCTGACCGTATCCGTGAGAATTTCCGTAAGATCCGTCGTGGTACGTCGTATGAAATTATGAACGTCTCTCTGACGCAAACATTGAGCCGTACCATCATGACGTCTGCAACAACTTTACTGGTGGTGCTGATGTTGTATATTTTCGGTGGTGCGATGTTGAAGGGTTTCTCACTAGCGATGTTAATCGGTGTTTCTATCGGTACGGTATCTTCTATCTATGTTGCTTCCGCTTTAGCGTTGAAACTGGGTATGAAGCGTGAACACATGATCCAGCAAAAGGTTGAGAAGGAAGGGGCTGATCAGCCATCTTTATTGCCTTAATTATTCTGCCTTGATGCTGTTCAAACACCCTGTGAGTATCTGGCTGACAGGGTGTTTTTTATTCAGATTAAGGTAAACTGTAAACTTAGTTCGGACTAACCATCAGGAAGTGATATGCATTGCCCATTTTGTGCCGCTGTTGATACCAAAGTGATTGACTCCCGTTTGGTGGGGGATGGCTCTCAGGTGCGCCGGCGTCGCCAGTGTCTTGAGTGTCATGAACGATTTACCACTTTTGAAATGGCTGAGTTAGTTATGCCGAGAGTGATAAAAAGTGATGATATCCGAGAGCCGTTCGATGAAGAAAAACTGCGCCGAGGTATGCAAAAAGCATTGGAGAAACGTCCGGTCAGTTCTGATGATGTAGAAGTGGCGATTAGCTATATTAAATCTCAGTTACGTGCTACCGGTGAACGGGAAATTCCATCTAAAATGATTGGTAATTTGGTGATGGATGAATTGAAGAAATTGGATAAAGTCGCCTATATCCGCTTTGCTTCTGTCTATCGCAGTTTTGAAGATATTCGTGAATTTGGCGAAGAGATTGCTAAATTACAAGGTTGAGCCAGTGAATAACGATAAAAAATATATGGCGCGTGCTCTGGAATTGGCGCGTCAAGGGCGCTTTACCACGTCACCTAATCCTAACGTCGGTTGTGTGATTGTGCTTGATGGGCAAATTGTTGGGGAAGGTTTTCATTTACGTTCTGGTGAGCCGCATGCTGAGGTTCACGCTTTACGGATAGCCGGAGATAAAGCTAAAGGCGCAACTGTTTATGTCACGCTTGAGCCATGCAGTCATCACGGTAAAACACCGCCTTGTGCCGATGCGTTGATTGCGGCTGGCGTTAGCCGTGTGGTTGCGGCGATGCAGGATCCTAATCCACAAGTAGCAGGCAGGGGGCTTTATAAGCTGCAACAGGCTGGTATTGCAGTAGAACATGGGCTGATGATGGAGGAGGCTGAGTCTCTCAACCGGGGATTTTTGAAGCGGATGCGTACTGGGTTCCCGTATGTTCAGTTGAAGATGGCTGCTTCTCTTGACGGGCGAACTGCATTAGCTTCTGGCGCAAGTAAATGGATTACATCACCACAAGCTCGCTGTGATGTGCAAAAATTCCGTGCTCAATGTAGCGCGATTCTGAGTTCCAGTAGCACTGTTTTAGCTGATGATCCTTACTTGACGGTTCGTTGGGGTGAATTGGACGCAGAAACCCAGGCGGTTTATCCCAAGGAAAATCTTTGTCAACCGGTACGTGTTATTGTTGACAGTCAGAATCGGGTTGGCTCTCAGCATCAGGTCATACAACAGCCCGGTTATTGTTGGTTGGCTCGTACTAAAACGGATGAACATGATTTATCTGAAAATGTAGAACAGATACTGTTACCTGCTCATGGTATTGGGGTAGATTTGGTGTCATTGATGATGCAATTGGGTAAGCGTCAGATCAACACAGTTTGGACTGAGTGTGGGGCATTGCTGGCGGGTACCTTGCTAACTTTAGGGTTGGTGGATGAATTGGTTCTTTACGTTGCGCCAAAAGTGCTAGGTGATACGGCTTGTGGTTTGTTCACTATTCCTGAACTCAAAAATCTGGCGGATGCGCCGGAATTTGACATTTTTGATATACAGCAAGTTGGGCCTGATCTTCGTCTGCGTCTACGGCCTGTATACTGACTGAATATGTGAGTGTGGGTTAGTTTGCCTGTTTTTATGCTCTGCTGCTAAATCGGCAGGCGCAGCTAACGAAAGAATATGATAGAATCCGCCCCCCCTGCGGATATGAACAGATAGAAGGAAGGCTATGAACGTAATCAAAGGTGTTGTTGCAGCTCCGCAAGCTCGTGTGGCGATTGCCATTGCACGTTTTAACAACTTCATTAATGACAGTCTGTTAGGAGGGGCGGTAGATGCGCTTGAGCGTATCGGTCAGGTTTCCTCAGAGAATATCACTGTTGTCTGGGTTCCTGGTGCTTACGAGTTGCCATTAATAGTGAAGACATTGGTCGAAACCCAAAAATATGACGCTGTTGTCGCGCTAGGTACAGTTATCCGTGGTGGTACCGCTCATTTTGAATACGTTGCTGGTGAATGCAGTTCTGGTCTGTCTAGTGTGGCGATGACGAGTCAAATTCCAGTAGCGTTTGGTGTTCTGACCACAGAAAGCATTGAACAGGCGATTGAGCGCGCTGGAACCAAAGCGGGTAATAAAGGTGCGGAAGCTGCATTAACCGCACTGGAAATGGTCAATGTAATTAATGCCATTAAAGGCTGATTTTAGTTTTAATTAAGGGGAATCTTGTGAAACCTGCTGCTCGTCGTCGTGCTCGTGAGTGCGCTGTTCAGGCTATATATTCATGGCAATTATCTGGCAATAGCATTGCTGATGTTGAATTACAGTTTCTGTCGGAGCAGGACGTCACTGGTGTTGACGTAACCTATTTTCGTGAGTTGCTGTCAGGAGTAGCTGTAAATGCGGCTAAGCTGGATGCTTTGATGGCCCCTTATCTTTCCCGTCAGCTCGAAGAGTTAGGTCAGGTAGAAAAAGCCATTTTGCGTGTTGCTATGTTTGAACTAAGTTATCGTGATGATGTCCCTTATAAAGTGGCTATTAACGAAGCTATCGAATTGGCAAAAGTCTTCGGTGCTGAAGATAGTCACAAATTCGTGAACGGAGTACTGGATAAATCTGGTCCGGCAGTACGCAGAAAAAGATAAGCTACTGCTTGTCGGGATTTTCCCACCGTAGACGATGATTTGTAAGGCCGGGATACCGGCCTTATGTTCATGATCATCAGTAATTTTTTGGGATTCTATTATGGCATGTGGCGAATTTGACCTCATTGCACGTTATTTTGATCGCCAGAAGACTAACCGGCGTGATGTAAATTTAGGTATTGGTGATGATTGTGCACTGATGACACTAGCCGATAAACAACAATTAGCTGTTAGCACGGATACCTTAGTTTCAGGCGTTCATTTTTTACCTGATATTTCCCCTGAAGATTTAGCTTACAAATCTCTTGCAGTGAATCTTAGTGATCTGGCCGCAGTCGGCGCTGATCCTGCTTGGCTTTCATTGGCGTTAACATTACCGGAAGTGGATGAACGCTGGCTGAGTGGTTTCAGTGACAGTCTGTTTGAACAGTTGCGTTATTATGGTATGCAGCTTATTGGTGGTGACACTACCCGCGGCCCGATGAGTCTGACATTAACGATTCATGGTTTGGTTCCCGCAGGCAGGGCGTTACGGCGTACTGGCGCAAAAAATGGTGATTGGATTTATGTGAGTGGATCGTTGGGTGATAGTGCAGCGGGTTTGGCTCTGTTACAAAACCGTCTACAAATTTTTGATCCGATATCCCGCAACTGGTTGGTTCAGCGCCATTTCAGGCCGCAACCTCGTATTTTGCAAGGGCAAGCACTACGTGGCTTGGCGACATCAGCAATTGATTTGTCTGATGGTTTGATTTCCGATTTGGGTCACATTCTGAAAGCCAGCCGATGTGGAGCCAGAATAAATCTGGATGCGCTTCCTTACTCTGATGCAATGAAACAGTACGTTGAACCACAACAAGCTTTGATGTGGGCTTTGAGTGGTGGGGAAGACTATGAATTGTGTTTTACTGTCCCGGAGAGGAATCGTGGTGCGTTGGAAATTGCATTGGCGCATACCGGTGCTGGTTTTAGCTGTGTTGGACAGATTATGGCGGAATCAGAGGGAATTCGTTACTACAGCAATAATAAAGAGATTAAATTAGATCTGAAAGGGTTCGATCACTTTATTACTGAGGAGGCACATGGATAAGGCAAAGCGTCGTTTACGGATGAGTAATCCTTGGCATCTATTAGCGACGGGTTTTGGTAGCGGCCTGTCGCCGGTTGTGCCGGGGACAATGGGATCAGCAGCGGCTATTCCATTCTGGTTATTATTGATTCAGTTTCCTGCATGGGTTTGCTGGTTGGTTATTATTGTCGGGATGTTTTTCGGAATAATGATTTGTCAGCGTACTTCTGATGATATGAAAGTTCATGATCACGGTAGTATTGTCTGGGATGAGTTTATCGGTATGTGGATTACCTTGATGGCAATCCCTGTGGTTAACTGGCAATGGGTTTTAATTGGTTTTATGGTGTTCCGTATTCTGGATATGTGGAAACCGTGGCCAATTCGCTGGTTTGATCGCTATGTTCATGGCGGATTAGGTATCATGTTGGATGATATTATCGCCGCTGTATTTTCTTTCGTTATCGTTTGGTTATTGGCGTTTTATCAGGTTTTGACTTTTTAAGGTGCGGTGTATTGATTGTTAAGCCTATTGAGATTGGCGCTGGAAGGTAATATCTCAACTCTGGATTCTATCGGATGTCAGCATAGTATAGTGCAGAATATGATTGGTCAGTGGACAGACTGTATATTGTTCCTTAAAGGATGACTCATTTTTGCTTTATATCTCAGTATTTTCTTCTTTAGGTTAAGATTGCCTAATATCAAAATTAAGACTACGACTGTACTACAAAAATCAGCATGTACGAGGTATTAAATGGGCACTGAAACTTATGTTCGCACACGTATAGACCCTGCAATTAAGCAAGAGGCAATCGACGTTTTAGCCGATATTGGGATTAAAATGTCTGACTTTTTACGCATTGCTGTAACGATGGTGGCCAAAGAAAAGGCACTACCTTTCGAGATCAAGAAAATCCCTAACAGAGTTACTGTTGAGGCTATGAATGAGGCGAGAAGCTCAATGAATGCACGTTTTAACGATGCGGATGATTTAATTCATGACATCGAAAAAGACTGCGGCAAGTAAGCGTGCTAGCTTTCCGCGCCGTTCAGACTATACAAAACAGTTCGGTGAAGATTGGCAACGATTGAGCCGTTCTGGGCGCTATGACATGAACCGATTAAAATCTGTTGTAATGCTCCTCATTGCGAATGATTCACCGCTAGGAGCTGAATATAAAGATCATGAGTTAGTCTGAGATTGGGCTGGATTTAGAGAATGCCATATTGTGGGGGATTTTCTTTTAATTTATCTTCTGGACGAACGGAAGAATGCAATCGAGTTTGTCAGAACCGGTACACATGCGGAATTGTTCGAATGAGAAAGGGAGCTAGCGGAAGTCCTGAGTGACACAATGACGCAGGTTTTCAAGGAATTAGATGTTTAGAGGGATGAAAGAAGTCTTGGGGATAAGTTTCATAATTGCAGCATTAACCTATGTACCATGTTTGCGTGTTGTATAATGTAATACTATAGTGTGATTGTGTGCTATCCCGCTCTCTAAAATACATTTCAGCCAATTGATTATTTGTTTCTATACAGGCTCTATTTTTGTTGTGGAAATATATTTACTCACAGAATTAAAGTGTTTATTTTACCTATTTACCTATTTACCTATTTACCTATTTACCTATTTACCTATTTACCTATTTACCTATTTACCTATTTACCTATTTACCTATTTAATCCTTGTACGTTATTTTTTTTGCTAGTTATCCATGTTTCATTTACAATAATTATACCTACAGATTTAGTTATTATTTTTAAATCAATGGGTTACTGTTTGATTGATATATTTATTATAGAAATAAAATTAACAAAGATATTAATTATAATATGCCAAATTTTCATAATTAACATGGAGATTGTATTTATTTTTATTAATAAATCATATGGTTAATTAACTATATAATAGTAAGGATAATAGGATAAATATCCTATTACCCTTATACACTCAGGAAAATAGCCTTTTATTGACTCTATTTTGAATACCCGCGGCATCAAGCCCTAAATCCGCTCTGATTTCTTCCTGGCTACCTTGTGGTACAAATTGGTCGGGCAAGCCAATATTCAGAATTTGCACCAGGCGACCTTCTTGCATTAATAGTTCATTAACGCCACTTCCAGCGCCACCCATAATGGCATTTTCTTCCAGTGTGACCAATAAATCATGGTTATCGGCCATTTCTAATACCAATTCTTTATCCAGTGGTTTAATAAAGCGCATATCAACAACAGTTGCATCCAGTGATTCTGCTGCTGTTATTGCATCGGGTAACAGAGTACCAAAGTTCAGGATCGCTACCTTCTTACCTTGACGGCGAATAACACCTTTACCAATTGGCAATTGTTCAAATGGTTGGCGTTCCGCACCCGTTCCGGTTCCTCGTGGATAGCGCACGGCTACTGGACCTTGCTGATAATGATAGCCAGTATGTAGCATCTGGCGGCATTCGTTCTCATCACTTGGTGCCATAATGACCATGTTGGGGATGCAACGAAGGAATGAAAGATCAAAGGCACCTTGATGTGTCTGACCATCAGCCCCCACGATACCGCCGCGATCGATTGCAAATAAAACAGGTAGATTCTGAATGGCAACATCATGAATAACCTGGTCATAAGCACGTTGGAGGAATGTCGAATAGATAGCAACAATC
Organism: Photorhabdus antumapuensis; assembly: GCF_020387775.1. NCBI lineage: Bacteria > Pseudomonadati > Pseudomonadota > Gammaproteobacteria > Enterobacterales > Morganellaceae > Photorhabdus > Photorhabdus antumapuensis. Next base: position 166,095 of record NZ_JAHZMK010000012.1, on the reverse strand, counting down.
GGTCTGTAACCACCAATTGCTAAACCAGCGGCAAAAGTCACGGCATGTTGTTCTGCAATGGCGACATCAAAGTATTGATCAGGATATTCACGGGAGAAACGCACCATACCAGAGCCTTCACGCATGGCAGGTGTAATTGCCATCAGTTTTTTGTCGTTAGCGGCCTCTTCGCATAGCCAGTCTCCAAAGATTTTGGAGAAAGTAGGGCGGTTGTCTGAGCTTTTAGGTAGTGCGCCAGTGGTCGGATCAAATTTAGGTACCGCATGCCAACTGATGGGGTCTTTTTCAGCGGGCGCATAGCCTCGACCTTTTTTGGTCATGATGTGCAGTAGCTGCGGCCCTTTCAGTTCACGCATGTTTTTCAGCGTTTGGGTTAATGTCAGTACGTCATGTCCGTCAATGGGGCCAATATAATTAAAGCCCAATTCTTCAAACAAAGTGCCAGGAACAACCATGCCTTTGATATGTTCTTCAGTTTTTTTCAGTAGTTCTTTAATCGGTGGTAGGTTGGAAAAGACTTTTTTCCCGCCTTCCCGCAACGTGGTGTAGAGTTTACCGGAAAGAAGTTGGGCTAGATGGTTATTTAACGCACCAACGTTCTCTGAGATAGACATTTCGTTGTCATTAAGAATGACTAACATATCCGGATCGATATCCCCGGCATGGTTCATCGCTTCGAAAGCCATCCCTGCTGTTATCGCACCATCACCGATAACACAAACTGTGCGGCGGCCTTTGCCTTCGCGTTGAGCAGCAATTGCCATGCCTAATCCAGCGCTGATAGAGGTCGATGAGTGCCCAACACATAAGGTGTCATATTCACTTTCATCTCGCCACGGGAAAGGATGAAGACCATTTTTTTGACGAATCGTATCAATACGATCTCGACGCCCTGTCAGGATTTTGTGAGGATAAGCCTGATGGCCAACATCCCATACCAATTTATCGAAAGGCGTTTTATAGACATAATGTAATGCTACAGTCAGCTCAACGGTACCAAGACCGGAGGCAAAATGACCACTGGAGCGACTGACACTGTTTAGCAGGAATTGCCGAAGTTCATCACATAACTTCGGCAGGCTCTCTTTTGGCAACATACGAAGTTCTTCAGGATTTTCCGCTAATGCCAATGTGGGGTATTTGGCTATATCAATGCTCATTTGATGCTCGTTAAGAAGTGTTTATTAATAGAGCTGCCAGCGGGTAAATTTACCGGCAGACCTTAGTTATTGCGTTCAATAATAAAGCTGGCAAGTGCGCGCAGCATTGTTGTGTTATAGGATTTATCTTCCAGTTTGCTCAAAGCTTTTAAGGCTTCTTGATACAGTTCGTGTGCTTTTTTTTGGGCTTGTTCTAACCCCAATAGTGCAGGGTAAGTGCTTTTTCTTAACTGTTGGTCACTGCCTTGACGTTTTCCTATCATTTCGGTATCGCCAATGACATCAAGAATATCATCCTGAACTTGGAATGCGAGACCAATCGCTTGGGCATATTGATCCAATTCAGGCAGGGCGTCATGCCCACTTTGGCCTGCACCATATGCGCCCATTCTGACAGCGGAACGGATAAGCGCGCCCGTTTTGTGACGATGAATTTGTTCCAGCATATGAAGATCAATGTGCTTGCCTTCCGCAGCTAAGTCCAGGGCTTGGCCGCCACACATACCGGCTATACCACTGGCGGTTGCCAATTCAGCAAGCATTTCAAGGCGATCTGCTGTTGTAACATCCGGCATTTCTCTTTTAGATAGGATTTCAAACGCTAGAGCCTGTAATGCATCTCCCGCCAGAATCGCGTGAGCTTCCCCAAATTTTATGTGGCAGGTTGGTTGTCCACGGCGTAAATCATCGTTATCCATCGCAGGTAAGTCGTCATGAATTAATGAATAGGCGTGGATACATTCAACGGCTGCTGCTGGAGCATCCAGATTATTTGCGGATAATCCAAACATTTCACCGACGGCATAAACTAAAAATGGGCGCAGACGTTTACCACCGAGTAAAGTGCCATGCTGCATTGCGTGAACCAGTGGATTGTCTGCAAATGCCAGCGAAGATAGTGTGCTTATCAGAACGTGATTGACTCGTTGTTGACAGATTTTAAGCTGTTCTTTAAATTGGGTTGAATTTTGTTCAGACATAGGCTTATTCGGTATCCGGGGAGAAATGACTCAATGGAGATTGGGCGCCATCATTAAGCAGAATTTGTACTCGCTGTTCTGCTTGTTGCAAAGTTTGTTGTCCTCGACGGGCTAATTGAATACCACGTTCAAACTCGCTTAGTGCTTCTTCCAGTGCCAGTTCACCTGATTCCAGTCGGGTGACGATCTGTTCCAGCTCTTTTAATGAGCTTTCAAATGTCATTGCCGGTGTAGTTTCTGGCGTACTGTTTGTACTTTCTGATATTGCATTTTTCTTTGGCATAATTTTTTACTATTTATACAGAGTTCGCCTGAGAGTTGCAGACTATCCTATTACGTTGGTGCAAACAAATCCTTAACGGATTTTGTGTTTTTTACGCGCTATATCACGAGATAGTGTTATACTTCGCAGCCTAGATTTGACAACCAAAACATACCATCAGTTTTATTTATTAAAATGCCTAACTACTACTATAACTCACTATGAAGTTTATTATTAAATTATTCCCTGAAATCACGATCAAGAGCCAAACTGTTCGTTTGCGCTTTATTAAAATTCTCGCTAGTAATATTCGCAATGTGCTTAAAACGTTAGGAGGTAATATTGCAGTGGTTCGCCATTGGGATAATATCGAAGTTCGTACTAAAGATGAAAATCTTGGCGCTCAAATTTGTGATGCTCTGACACGTATCCCCGGGATCCACCATATTCTGCAAGTAGAAGAGCGTGAATTTCGTGATATGCATCATATCTTTGAACAAGCTTATGAGGCTTATGGCGAATTGCTCCACAATAAGACATTTTGTGTTCGGGTTAAACGTCGCGGTAAACATCAATTTACTTCCAATGAAGTAGAACGTTATGTCGGTGGTGGTTTAAACCAGCATATTGAATCTGCAAAAGTAAAACTCAATCATCCTGATGTGACTGTTAATCTGGAAATTGATCAAGATGTGCTGATTCTGGTAAAAGCCCGTTATGAGGGGATTGGTGGTTTTCCTATCGGAACGCAGGAAGATGTATTGTCTCTAATTTCTGGAGGCTTTGATTCTGGTGTTTCCAGCTATATGCTAATGCGCCGTGGCTGTCGTGTTCACTATTGCTTCTTCAATCTTGGCGGTTCTGCTCATGAAATTGGTGTGAAGCAGGTTGCTCATTATCTTTGGAATCGTTTTGGTCGTTCCCATAAAGTCCGTTTCGTTGCTGTGGATTTTGAACCTGTTGTTGCTGAAATTTTGGAAAAAATTGATGACGGCCAAATGGGGGTGGTGCTTAAACGGATGATGGTAAGAGCGGCATCTAAAGTTGCAGAGCGTTATGGCGTGCAGGCGATTGTTACCGGTGAGGCTTTGGGACAGGTTTCCAGCCAGACACTCACTAATTTGCGTTTGATTGATAATGCATCGGATACGTTGATTCTGCGGCCACTGATTTCTCATGATAAAGAGCACATTATCAGGTTGGCACGTGAAATAGGCACTGAAGATTTTGCTCGTACAATGCCTGAATTCTGTGGTGTTATTTCAAAAAGCCCGACGGTAAAAGCCGTTAAAGCTAAAATTGAAGCAGAAGAAGCGAATTTCGATTTTAATATTCTGGAAAAAGTTGTTAGTGAAGCTCAGAATATTGATATTCGTCAGATCGCAGAACAAAGAAATGAGCAAGTGGTTGAAATTGAAACAGTGGCAGCGTTCGCTCCAACGGATGTGTTATTAGATATTCGTTCGCCTGATGAACAAGATGATCGACCATTACAGTTGAATGGTGTGGAAATCAAATCATTGCCATTCTATAAGTTGAGCAGCCAGTTTGGTGATTTGCCAAAGGAGAAGACTTATCTGCTCTATTGTGAACGTGGAGTAATGAGCCGTTTGCAGGCACTTTATTTATCTGAACAGGGTTTTGATAACGTGAAAGTTTATCGGCCTTAATTGCTTTAATTATACATTTCGGGGTTCCTATTACGTGAACCCTGAATTGTATAAAGTAAGATGTTTTTGTCTATTTCTTCACTACCGTGAGCTAGGCAGATGAGTGCTGAAGGGCTCATAATCATCTTTCTTTATGTTTTACTAGGTTATAGATACGGGTATTTTCAGGGGTGGACAGACCATGTGCACGGGCCCGGCGTAATAAATAACCGGTGATATAGTCAATTTCAGTGTGACGTTTTGCGCGAACATCCTGCAACATGGAAGAGTAGTTTTTTGCTGTAAGCTTAATCACATCGTAGACATAGGCAATCAGGTTGTCGATAGTGGTATGTATATTTTCTCGTTGTATAACCTGAATAATTTCTTCGCACAAAATATTCAATTGTTCAGGATAGCGAAGCAAATCTCCATTTTGGCACTCATAAAGTGCAGTCAGCGGGTTTACGACACAGTTAGCGGCAAGTTTCAGCCAACTAATAGAGAGAATTTCATTATGCCATGCAACATCTGGCAAAGATTGGTGTAATACATTAGCCAGAGAGCTAAGCCCAGTTGCATTTGACGTTACTGAACCGATATAGGTTAACCCAGAAGCGGTATGATAAACCCGTTGGTCATCCTGATATGCGCCATGCGTTGTGACGCCAAGAAGTATTGGATTAGGCGCTGATAATAGTTCTTCTTGGGTACCCATGCCATTGTGTAGTAATAAGATTGGACAATTAGGTGAAAGTTTGGGGAGTAAATTATTCACTGCATCAGCGACTTGCCATGCTTTTAGGCAGACAAGCAGTAATTCGCTGTTGGCAAGATGGTTACTGTTATTAGTTGGGATTGGTTGGTTGAATATTTCCCCATTAATTTCGTCAATACGAACAGATAAATAAGACCGGGAGCTCTTTAGCCAACCCTGTACTTGATGTTTTTGTTGCGATAATGCTGCTAGCCACAGTTTTCCTATAGCGCCACAGCCAAGAACGGTTATCTTCATATAATCCTCCGGGAGAGACGCTGTTATGGTAATGGATAGAAATGATAAAATCTCGCTAATCTGAAGTGACCCCAAAAAATCAGATATAACAACCAGTCAATAAATAACCTTTCTAAAATTCGTCACTTTATTTATTCAATGTCTTATAAAAAACGCAACAATATGATTGAAAAATATGTCCACACATAAATAATCATATTAATAAATAGTTCAAATTATTAATAATTGATATTTAGATATATTCAAAGTTGATTATATTATAGCGTTATCATTCATATGATCTGCAATATAAACGAAAAATAAAGGAAATAATGATAACTACAACTACAGGGCAAAGAACTATTGGCTATCCAATATTCACCAACCTAAAGAACCATGACCTGCGACTATCATCCAAATAAAGGAGCATCAAATGACATTTACCTTCGACCCGGCCGTATGTGCGGGAATCCCACGGTAAATGTATTGGATAACAAATCCGTATTGACAGACAGCCTTTCACGGTGCGAAGGGCTTCCCTCAAGAACAGACAAAGGATCACTGCAATGGCTTTTATACCTATATCTAAAGACTTTACGAAACGGCTTAATATTCTGATCTATCAACAGATCAAGGCGACGGGTCGTCAGACCGAATGGTTCAACATGAGCTCTGACGAGCATGCCAACTATATCAGGCAGGTAATCGACCGGCTGCAAGAAATGCAGCAGAGTACCCAGAGTGTGCTGGCTGCCCAGCATTTTCATATGCAGGACAACCCTGTTTCTGTCGGCGACCATTTGCAGACGTTACAGCAAAGACGGCAGAAGATGGACAATGTGCGCGGCACTCCGGCGGTCAACGCCTACAAGCAGCAACTGGACCGCGACATCTTGTTATACCGCCGTCAGCAAACGGCCATAACGCACTTTGACAGCACTTGGAGCAAGGCCCTGGGCATGCTGAGTCCCGGCGGCTTAAAGGCTCTGAATGCGGCGCCCCTGAATACGGCGACTCTGAAGGAGGTGACCTCGAAGGAGGTGCTCCTGAAGGAGGATAAGGTGAACAAGCGGGCTAAGCTGAATGACAAGATTAATCGTTTGGAACAGCAACTGGCCATACAGGTAGCCGACTCTACATTTAGCCAAAAATATGTGACGCTGTTTTCCGAACTGCAAGCTTACAAGGACGTCAATGCCCGCTACAACGCCTTTCTCAATGCATCATCCCCTAAGGAAGAGGCTGCGGCCCTTGACGCGCTGACCAAGGTACCTCAAGCCTCCGATGATCTGCCGGTAAATATTTCACTACTGATGATGGAGGAACGTCCTGGCTACATCCGCATGAACGTCGCGTTGGTCAATGCCAGCACTGATGGCCGCTTCAAAGACTTCTTCCTGGAGAACGGTAGGTTGGTCGTGTCGACGAATGGGGTACTCAACTTCTCCTTCGGTACCGCAGCCCGCTCCCTGGCCTGGCAACAACAATACCGGCTCAAAAGTGAGCCGCCATCCTCCCGTTCGCCGACCTATGCGCCAATTCGCTCGGTGCTGGTCAAAACTGCATTCGTCGAGAAGTACTTCGCCAATTACCTGGTTTCGGAAAGCACCTTGCGCGAAGGTTTCAAGGCACAGTTGCTGGGTGACGGTCACAAGATGCTGCTGACCAACGTTGATCGCAAGGTACCGAACCAGATTGGGATTCAGGTATCCGGCCAGGCTCTGAGTACCACTATCCCCCGTGAGGTGCCATTGCCAAGCGCTTTGAGTGACCTGATCAATCAAAATGCGGATATCTCCAGCTTCCAGACTATCGGCCTGGAGGGGTTTCGCCAGAACAGTTACTACCCGGACCGTGATGGGCTTTTCGTCAATATTCATGAGCTGGAACGCTCGGTCGGTTTTGCCAGTCGTCAGTACTTATTGGAAATGCCTCAGAGCAAAACCCAGGGTAAACTCCAAAGCAAAACCTACCTGTCCGCAACGCCCTTTGTGGTGATGAGCGTTGACGGCGACAAGATTAGCAGTAGTCACTTGAGCAAGGCGCAGACCGCCGAATTGTATCAATACAACGCCGCATTTTTTGAGAAGCTGGATCAATTGCGAGACGATGGGGAGAAGGCTAGTCGTTTATTCAAAGGCAGCGTTGAAGGCACGGAGTTCGATCAGCAACTGGTGCGTTTGCTCGAACGCAACCACATCACCCCGGCAGGGATGCTGGCGCCGAAGTTCCCCCGTGACAGTATGCGCGATATCAAGGGCAATAACCTGAACAAGGTGCTGTGGGAACAGGCGTTCGCCGCTTCGGTCTGGCAGCGTGTCGATAATGACACGCTGCTGTTCGGGTTGGCGGAGAGCCTGGTGAAGAACGCGGCTGTGGTCAAGGTTCTGCAAAGTGGCTATGTGCAAAGTGACATTGCCCAGGCCAAGAAGCTGCTGGAACCGCTGTACGAACAATGGCGCGCTCAGGCTAAAGAAGAGGAAACCCAGCGGGTCGACAAAGCCAATGAAGCACAGCATCAAAACAACCCGAAAATACCGGTTTTTGATGAGGTCACGGTTGAGCGCTCGCTGGATAGCAAGTTGCTCACCCTGTTGCTGGCCGGTCCCCAGGGTCTTGAGAGCGCTGATGCGCAATTGCGCCCGAAGGTTGAGGCGGCGCTGTTGAGTAATGAGGGCAAGAGCCTGCGCAAACAGGTCTTGTTCCATGCCTTGCGCCCGGTAGCTGATGGCCTTTCCAAGGCCGCGGTCCCGGTCAATTCCCACCGAGAGCTGGGTGCTGACAAGGTTATGATCAATAACCGGTTGAATCAGCCCGACCCGTATCTGATCCTCAATACCAGCTCTGAGGGGCTGGCGTATCACGATGGTTCGTACCTGATCAAGGACGATAAATACCGCAGCTACAACCAGTTCCGTCCGGACCCTAATAATGACGCCACACGTTACATGAATGACTTGGACACCCCGTTCGTGGGGGGGATTTCCGGGACCACCCAGACCGTTAGCAATGCTTTGCCGGAATTGTTCGGTAGGGCATTGAGCGTCAAGGAGTACTGGCAGTTCCAGATGGCCAATGCGGCCTTCATGATCCGTAACGGCTATCATTCGTTCTTCGAAGCCTTCTACGTCGCTGCGCGTTATGAACCGAAGGGGACGGGCAGTATCGGCGAGGACATGTTACAGATGTTCGACAAGTACCGCGCTAAAGGCAAAGTGATGGCGTTGCGGAGTGAACTGTATGACGGAGTAATGGCGCGAGTTTTGCCGATCATCAATCAGGGTTTGCCGAAGGCTGGTGAGTTTCATCCACCGAGTTTTACCTGCAAGGATCTCAAACTCAAGGGCGGATTGGCGTCTGTAGGTGATAGATTTGAACCCCGTCAAGGTAGTGCTGATATCCATCAGTTTGTTGCTGATCCTACACAGTTCGCCAAAACCCATACCATCAGTGCCGAGGCGTTGGTCAAGTCGGGCCGCCTGCCGGCAGAGGGTAATGCTCAGTTGGTGAAAGTCACGCCTAACTTGTATGAGCTCGAATACACCGAGCGAAGCACCTATGATATATCGACAAACCACGAGTTGGCGTACTTCCTTGGCTACAACGGTTCGGACCAAGCTAATGCGGTGCCTGCCTATGTGGACATTCCCAAGCAGGCGGTACTGGGCAACTTCCTCTTCACCGGTACGTTGTCGGGTGGCTCGCTGGTGGTGACCAGTCTTGACGCCAATACCTACCGAGTTTACCACGATGGCCGGGTCAACAGCTCGCTACTGTACGACAATGTGGTGATGGCAGTCGACTACAAGGATTACCAGGTATCCGGTACCACCGAGGGCCTTGCCATGGCGTACATGCAGTACGTTCATGGCGAATGGCAACTGGCGTTCCAGCGTCAAGAATATCAACGAGATGGACAGAAGGTCTGGCCGAAGCTGCGCGATGATGGGGAGCCATTTTCGAACCAGGTCGCCGACAGTCAGGTGGGGCAGCGCAATCAGGACAAGTTTGCCACCTACCGCGAGCAGGTTCACCAACAACTGAAGAAGGTAGCAACGCAGTTTGGGGTGTCGGTCGAAGGGGTTGCCGACGGTGTCTACACAGAGGGCGAGTTTTCTCCCGAACATCCAGCGATTGCTGCATGGACCCAGTTGCGCAGAGCAGTTCAGGCCAAGGTCTTTGCCGACATCAATCAAGTGGCAGACAAGCGCTACCAGCTCCAGGAAGCACGACGCACTTCAAGCGATACGGCTTTGATCGACCAGCAGATCAAACAACTGAATCTTACGCAGGACTATTACAGGGCACAGTACGATTCAGTATTGCGTGAATCCGACTTTGTTGAGAAGACTTGGCTCTGGCAGCAAATCAAGGCCAAAGACGGCAGCGCCGCGGTGGTAAGGATTAACGATACGGCTATTCAGGATGGGGAGCACACCAGCAGCGTGGGTGAGCGTTATGCGATCGCCGAGGTTTACCAGCGTGGTGTATTGGATACTGCGTTTACCGATGGTTTGCATAACTTCCGTAAGATCAATATCCCCGGGGTGGATGATGAAACGTCAGTTCTCGACATGAAACGCCTGTTTCTTGAGGGAAAACTTACCGCCAAGCAACGGGGAGCCTTAAGCGGTCGCATCACCGAAACCAGCCAGGCCGAATACATCGATAAGGTACTACGGCAGACTGCGGTGTTCAGTGAGGACTTCCATGATGCCGGCAGTGTCTTCAATCGCCTGGTACCACAGGACTTTTATCTGTCGCTGGTCGGTGACCAATTCGGTGGCCGTTGCTACCCCTTGGTCAGGGCTATGGCCGTGGCATTGGCTAGTGGCGGTGAGACCGGCATCAACAATCTGGTGCAAAAACTGTTCTTCGCTTCCGCCGACCCGCGGGCGGGCAGCTCCACGCTGCTCAAGAACAGCCTGATCCGGCTGCACTCCAATGTTGAAGCCGTTCAGGCTTCCACGGAATTGGACCTGTTCAATTTGTCCGAAGTGGTGTCGCTGCTGACCACAACGACTCACACTGCGATGTTCGCGCTCAATACCCAGAATCACTCGATGATGGTAGGGATCACTGATACAGCCGAAGGGCGTCGCTACTACTTCTATGACCCGAACGTCGGCATCTTTGCCTTCGACAACACTAATAATTTGTCTAGGGCGATGGAGAAGCACTTAGTTGGGCACAATCTGGCCGTACACTATGGCTCGTTCGGCAGTCAGTCGGCGCCGGCCTTCAACTTGGTTGAGATCAATACCGGTAAGATGGCTGAGGTACCTGTGGGCAATGGCTTGAACGTGGCCGATCTGACCCGGTTCGAGGAACTGGCCAGTGTCATTGGGCAACGACGCCAGGTCGAGCAGGCGGTGAGAGCACCAGAGCGGGTCACGGAAGACTTGCGACTGAGTACCTTGCTCAAGACCCTTGATGCCGAGCAATTAGGGGCACGGTTTGAAGTTGCCAGCACCCGGTTGGCGCAAGAACACCAACTGGACAGCTACTGGCTACCGATTATTGCCACGACCGAGGACCTGGGAGAAGGTCGCTACCGGGTCCAGTTCATCAACCGTGACCAACCCGAGCAAACCCGCTGGTTGACCACTGACGATAGTACTTTTGTCGAATTCCGGCGCTTCGTCGATGAACACATGAGTGTGCTGAATGAGCACTTTACTCTGGAGAATGGTCGGATGCAGCTTCGCCGCGGGGTTGGCGAGGTCGCACCGGTGGACGGGTTGAACGCCGGGTTTACGGTCCAAACGCTGATCCAGTGGTTTGCTGACAAGAACCGCCATGATGCTGCAAGCGGAGTGGTTTCGCCTGATCTAGCCACTGCACTCAAGATCCATAGCTATCTTGGTCTGACTCAGATGGCTCACGGTAGTCTCCAGGACGTGGTCAAGATCACTGAATTGGTGAGCACAGCGCTGCGCGGCGAAGTGAAGGCCGCCGAAACTTCGTTTAAGGACTTTGCCTTGAGCCTGGGCCACACCGTCAATGAAGGCGCAGGTATATTGTTTGGTGGCGTCATGGTCGGTCTGGATGCCTATGAGCTGGCCCACGCCGAAAACGATGTACAGAAGGCTGTGTTCGGTACCCAGCTGGCGTTCGACTCGGCTAGCTTTGTCACTGGCGCTGCCGGGGTGGGGGCCGGATTGGTCGGTGCCTCGACGGCTGCGGCAGTACTCGGTGGAGCCGGGGTGATCCTTGGTGGGCTCGCAGTGGGTTTTACGGCACTGGCACAGGCTTTTGGTGCGGTTGCCGAGGATGCCAAGGCGGTGGGCCGTTACTTCGACATGGTCGACAAGGCGTATAGAGACAATGGCTATGATCATAAAGTCGAGAACGGGAAGAAGGTGCTGGTGTCCCTGCCTGGGGCGGTAGTCAAGTGCCTCGACTTGCAAAAGAACCAGATAGTCTTCAATAGCCAATACATCTACCGTACTCATTCCGGCTCTACCGGTTCGGGGGAAATCAATTACTTTTTCTGGATCGGTGACTTTCCGCGAATGGTCCACGACCGTAGTGAGGCAATCGAGGTGCGCAGCGGCATTGGTTACAAGGAGGCTTTCAAGTCCCTTGAATACGGCGACAGTGTAGTGATCCTGCCGGGCACGCCCAAGTCCTACATCAGATACGAATACATGCTGCTCCCCGGTGCTACCACACGCCACGACACCGGCTTTGACGTTATCCGCAAGCTTGAGAAAGACAAGCGATTCGATTACGACTTCTACATCTTTCCGGGTGAGCAGACAATCCGCAGGATTAATCATGAGTACGTCGACACCCCGATTGAGGTGGTGCTCGATCAGCGTGACCGACAACTGGTGGTGCCTAAGTTGCCCAAGGAGCTGCATGACTACCTGCGTTACGAGATCAAGGGTGCAGGTGGTAAGTACCAGATCGGCCTCAACGAAGGCACCCGAGTTAAGCTCACGAACGTTGCTGCCAGTGAATGGATCATTGACCGCAGTCAGTTAGCCAGTGACAGCATTAGCGTGTCGAAGAATCAGCTGGTGGTCGGCGGGGTTGTGGTAGAGCTTGACCCGACCCAGAATAAGCCGGTATCGGTGGTCAACAAAGGTGAGGTGCATGAAGTCGTTTTCTCTAACTCGAAGCTGACCGTTAATTTGGTAAGTACAAATGCGAACGCATGGCAGGGGACCGGCCAGCAAATCGAGCAGCACTTAAAAGAATTGAATAAGGCGCATCAGCTACATGGACAGTACGTGGTGGTCGAGAACTACCTCCACAAGGGGCGAGATGTCGGTCGAGCGTTCTACGATGTGGTCAAGGACCGTATGCTGTTTACCGACACCAGCCAGGAACAGGCCAGGCATGCCCAACTGGGTGCGGTGGTAGACGACTATGCTTATTTCTATGACGCCGATAATGTGGCGGTGTGGCGGGTAGACATCGCTACCGGACAGGTCGATGCGCAGTTTGAACTATGGTTCAACCAGTATGACGGTAAGATCAGTCGGCTATGGCAGGAGGGAAAGACAGTTTATCTGGCGCGCTATTATCGGCTAAAGGAACGGCTAAAGGAGCGGCCAGAGGAGAGGGGGGCTGAGCTGGGCTATCAGATTCTCGGTGACCGAATGGAGTTGGTGAGTGCAGTGGGTGATGATGAGTTGCTCCAGCTTTCGGCAGGTACTAGCCGGCATGATGATGAGCTTCAGGTCATCCGCAAGGGTTATGAGAGCGATGGTATCCTGCGCGAGACTCCGACCTATACGCTGGGCGTACGGTTGATCAAGCCGACCAGTGCAGAGTTGGTCACGCTGTTCGGCTTGGATGCGGCTCGCGTGCCGCATCGTTACTGGATACGTACCAGCGACGGGACGTTAATCAAACCAAATCTGGAGCCACCAGCGGATCAGACCTTGAACTTCGAAGAGCGTAAACAGACCCGCAGTGCCTGGGATATTCCGGCCGATCTGGTGTTGGCGGGGAGCATTCCGCAGCCCGGTGGTAAGGAAGTGTTTTTCTTCTACAGCAAGGAGAAAAAGGCTCTGTTCCGCCAAGAAGGGCCAGGGCAGGAGGTACTCGACGCTAACCAGCCGAGCGCATTACGGGTCACCACACCGGACTTGGCTAATGTGATCAATGTGAACGGTCACCTGATTGCGATAACCGAGGATGGGTATGTGGCTCAGCTTGATGCATTGGGACAGCTTAGCTACGCAGCGGTTAACGAGCATTGGCTCAAGAAACATACCCACTGGTGGCAGGACTTGGCCGGTGTTACCGGTTTTAGAGCCACTCTGGCGGTGTTCGGGGTCAAGGGCACCAATGGCAACCAGCTGCCGGTGTGGTACCACAACGGCCAGGTGGTGGTGGCTTCGGCTCCCCTGCAAGACAAACATCTACAGTTTCTGGGTTTTGAAGCGGACGGTTCCAGTGCACAACTGTTCGAACTCGCCAGCGGTAAGTTGTATCGTCAGCCGCCTATGACTGTCGATGCGTTGGCTGCCGCGTTCGGTACCGACGCGGTGCTTGAAGCCTCGGCGCAGCTTCCCGCTGCCAGTGAGCTGGCGCCTGAACTACACCTTAAGGCGGCGGAGCAAGTTGATGCCGGGCTGCGCTTGACCACTGTTAAGGGCGAGATCCTGCTGCGAACCAATGACGGTAAATTGCAGTTGGTTGCCGTCGACAAAGGTTGGCAACAGGACAACCTTGCCCGTCTGCCACAAGCACTTACTGAGGTTGCCAGTCAGTGGTCTACTAAAGGCGTGCTGACCTTGCAAGGCAATGAAACGCGAGGATGGTTCGATGTCGACAGTGGCCAATTGTTCTCCGTCGGTGGTATCCCTGCCGCCGCAAACAACCTTCGTTTCGTCGGAGTTGATGCTGGGAAGAAGGGCGCCTATGTGTACAGCCCAACGGACCAGGCGCTGTACCGGATTCAGGGTGGTGGTATGCATTATACCGGTGTCGAGCGCATTGGTTCGTCGCTGTTGCTTCAGGGCGGGGGAATGAGTGGCTGTCAGGACGAGCTGACACCTCTGCTGATTGCTGGTGTCGACAGTGTGGTGCTGCATGGCGGGGCTGATAGTGATACCTATTGTTTCAATGAGGCGATGTGGTCTCATTACCGCACGATCATCATTGACAACGATGACCCGAGCGAGGTCCTGGATTACTTGATCATGCCGGTGGCCGATGCGGAAAAAATTCTCGTCAGCCGTCACGAGGATGACCTGATATTGACCGACTCGGCCAATGGCACGGCCCTGGTGGTGCGCAAGGTGTTTGGTAGTCAGGCAGTGACGCACCGGCATCTGAAAATCAAGCTGAAAGGTTCCTCGTCGGTGATCAGCGTTGATCACTTGGTCGAGTGTTTTACCAGGATGGGAGTAGTTAGGGATGGTTTGTTTGAACTGTCTTGGGCCATCCAGTAACCGGTAATGGTGTTTGCGAACACTTGCGGCAAAACTGTCAGACCGCATAGGCGGTACTGGTGCCTTCATTGTCTTGAACTAGTAAAAGAAATCACGGGAGGGGCGTAAAGCCCTTTCTGTCTCTTGGCTCCAAGTAGACCATGATCAAACACGAATACTCGTGGAGTCGATAAAGGCGAGCTCCGTAGGTTTCCCTTTCACCTGCGTCAAATAGCTGCAAAGAGGTCTTAAAACTGAGGAGACGACGCCGAGGAAACGGGTATAGCTGAGCAGGGTGGGAAAGTCTTGTTGAGGGTATCGTCGGACTAATCCAAAGTAGAAATTTTTGAAATTGCGATAATGTGACATATGAAAAGCAATCACAATGGTCATAATCTCGCTGGCACTCATGCGGCCATGACGTCTGCGCTGACGATGTCCTTCTTCAATACACTGTTGTTCCCAGAGTGGAATGAATACACGGTAAAAATCATCGACATCGCAGAGCAGAAGAGTTCAACTCATTTATCCATCTCTGATGATCAGTCAGGGGATTATCGCTCTGCAAAAGTAATAATCAAGATATAAGGTTAATTAGTTAGTGTCTAACTTTTGGGGTGCAGTTCAATCCAAGTATAGAGCTTTTGCTGGCAATGGAAAGCGGTTATCATGCCAATTTATTGATTATCAGGAGGTCATGGATCATGCCATCTTTCGATATTGTTTCAGAAATTGATATGCATGAAGTTCGCAATGCGGTAGAAAATGCGCAGCGCGAGCTCGCTAGCCGTTGGGATTTTCGTAATGTCAGCGCCAGTTTCGAATTAAATGAAAAAAGTGAATCTATCAAGATTGCCAGTGAGTCAGATTTTCAGGTAAGTCAGTTGGTCGATATTATACGTGAAAAGCTGGCTAAGCGTGGTATCGATGGCTCTGCATTGAATATCCCTGATGATATGTTGCACAGTGGTAAGACTTATAGCGTTGAAGCGACTCTGAAGCAGGGGATTGATACCCCTACGGCGAAAAAGATTGTGAAGCTGATTAAGGATAGTAAGCTGAAAGTACAGGCACAGATTCAGGGTGAGCAAGTGCGAGTGACAGGTAAAGCTCGTGATGATTTGCAAAGTGTTATGGCATTAGTTCGTGGCGCAGAGCTGGGACAGCCATTCCAGTTTACTAATTTCCGGGATTGATTTTCCACCCAATGGATTGATATATCTAGTTTAATGTGGAGCGGGGTATTCCTAGCCGGAATACCGCTCCCAATTTACCTTAATATCGAATCGGAGCGAGTAGGGGTTATCTGGTTTGATACTTAATCTATCGTGTCATTATTATTAGCTATCAATTGTTCAAGTTGTGCTCTGCTTGTCAGCTTAGTATCTACTTTTATGTAGGCACTATGCTCCTCCGGAACAATAACGACATCGCAAACGCCTGGCTGAACAAGAATTTTTTGTTCCAGCAATGCTTTATTGACTATATTTTCTGGTAGAGAAATTCTGATGCTGCTGACATAAGGAGGTTGTTTCATTGTTATACTGATGATGAACCAAATGATTGTCAGAACGATACCTGCCGCAAATACCAGCGGTGCTCCTTTTAATTCATATAACCAACCACCAAGGCCACCTCCTAAAGCGACACCTAAAAATTGGCTGGTGGAGTAGATACCCATTGCTGTACCTTTATAACCCGCTGGTGCTTCTTTACTGATGAGTGATGGCAAGATAGCTTCCATTACATTGAAAGCAATAAAGAAAATTTGTATGCCGATAAAAATCACCCATAAATGATGTCCCGCCGCCCATAATACAATTTCAGCAATCAGCAGCATTGTGATGCACAGTGAAAACACTTGTTTCATGCGGCGTTTTTTTTCTGCGTAAATAATGAAAGGTAAAACAGATAGGAATGAAACTAGCATAGTGATCAGGTAAACCTTCCAAAGTTGTTGGTTAGGGAGCCCTGCTTGTTGCATCACTAGAGGAAAGGCGACAAAACTTGCCATTAGCAAAGTGTGCAAACTGAGAATGCCAAAGTTAAGTTTCAGCAATTGGCTATCAGCCAGAACTTTACGAAAGCTGTGACGGACAATGCCTGATTCACGGTTAAGCATGTGTTTATCTGCGGAGGGAACAGCAAATAGTGTTATTAGAATGCCACAACCGGCCAGAATGGTAATTACCCAAAACAGACCGTTTAACCCAATGGCATGAGTCAGGATTGGGCCAAGTACAATGGCTATGGCGAAAATTATTCCGAAACTAATGCCAATAAAAGCCATCGCTTTAGTTCGATTTTGTTCTCGGGTTAAATCAGAAAGTAGCGCCATGATTGCAGCAGATATAGCTCCAGTACCTTGTAGCGCTCGTCCAATTATTATGCCCCAGATAGAATCACTGAGAGCAGCAATGATACTGCCAAGGACGAATAGTAGTAACCCACCAATAATTAAGGGCTTACGGCCAATTTTGTCAGAAAGCAGACCAACTGGAATCTGGAAAATGGCTTGGGTTAAACCATAAATGCCAATGGCGATGCCAATAAGTGTTTCGGTGGCATCTTTTAGATGAAGGCCGTAGGTTGTTAATACTGGAAGAACCATGAACATGCCTAGCATTCGCAGAGAAAAAATTGAACCTAGGCCCCATGTCGCCCGAAGCTCAAGTGGCGTCATTTTATTATCGTTCATGATTACCTCGAAATATTTTGATGCGTCATTGTAGATAGGTTTTCAATAAGGGGTAAATAGTTAATTGAATTAATAATATTGAAGTATTAAGGCGAGGGGATAATAGGCTGGAAGGAAACTGATGGCAGAGGGGGTAAGCCACTGCCATCAGGGAACATTACCGGACGTAAGTTAGGAAGGCTTCTGAGGGCACATGCGGGTCAATAGACATCATGACACTCAGGGAAGTGATTGCCACAATGGAAAATATAAATAATTTACGAGCCCAAATGCGGTCATTATCAGTTTTGTAACCGGATAACGCCATTCCTAGCCACCAGACGCTCACTGCGGCTGCAACGACCAGATATTTGTAACCAGCGTAGCCGCTGATAGCTAACATAAGGGTTGCAATCATAAATGCCAGGATATAAAGGATAATGTGGTTTTTCGCCACAGATATGCCTTTAATCACGGGCAGTACAGGAATGTTGGCTGCCTGGTAATCTTTGAAACGAAAAATAGCAATGGCATAGGAGTGCGGCATTTGCCACAGGCTGAAAATCAGTAACAGGATCAACGCGCCCGTATCAAACTGACCAGTCACTGCACAATAACCGATAACTGGAGGTGCCGCACCAGACAAACTGCCGATTAATGTGCCATAAACAGATTTTCTTTTCATGTAGAGGCTGTAAACCCCTACATATACGACAAAACCGATAATCGCTAATTGCATTGCTAAAGCATTGGTTGCTGCATAGAGCAGCACTATGCCAGCAATACCCAGTATTGATGCATAAATCAGGCTGATTTTCGGATCAATAAGCCCTTTTACAAGGACGCGGTTTTTTGTTCTTTCCATGATCCGATCGATGTCACGGTCAATGTAGTTGTTAAATACACAACCAGAAGCCACGACTAATGAAACGCCGAGTAGAGTCGAAATGAACAAAGGGTAATCAATCACCCCTTTCGAGGCGAGTAGAAAACCACCGATGACAGAAATTAAATTGCCGAAAATAATTCCTGGTTTAGTTACTTGCAGGTATTGCTTAATCATAATATGCAGCTCTTTAATCAACCATCATATTAATGTTGAGGTTGTACATGATCCATAACGAGCCAACAACAACAATACCGATAATCAAAATAGTGAACAGCAATGCGACTAAGTTCCAGCGCTCTTCTGATGAAGTGTTCATGTGCAGGAAGTAGATAAAATGAACAAGAATCTGCACAACAGCCAGACCGACTACCGTTGTCAGGATAGTGGCATGGGAGGCGGAACCATCCATTACCATCCAGAACGGAATCACTGTCAGGATGACTGAAAGAACAAAGCCGATAATATAAGACTTCAGGCTACCGTGGCTAGCTCCAGTATGAGCTGTATTTGAATGATTCATTACATAGCTCCTAACAGATAAACAACGGTAAATACACAGATCCACACCACATCAAGGAAGTGCCAGAATAAGCTCAGGCAATTCAGACGGGTTTTGTTAACATCGGTTAAGCCGCGGCGTGTTACCTGAATCATCATGATGATAATCCAGACCAGACCACAGGTAACGTGGATACCGTGAGTAGCGACTAGAGCGAAGAATCCAGATAGGAACGCACTGCGGTCAGGGCCGTAGCCGTCTGCAATCAGATGATGGAATTCATACAGTTCCATTGCCACGAAGCCAAGGCCGAACAGGAAAGTCATACCGAGCCAAGCGTTAACCTGGCCGATTTTGCCTTTGTGCATACCCAGCATGGCAAAGCCATAAGTGATACTACTGAATAACAGCAGGAAAGTTTCAACCAGTACAAAAGAGAGGTCGAAAATTTCTTTACCAGATTTGCCGCCTGCGGTTCCGTTAACCAGCACTGCATAAGTCGCAAACAGACATGCGAACAAAATACAGTCACTCATCAAGTAGATCCAGAAACCGAATACTTTAGTGGCTCCCGCATCGTGGTGCCCATGATCCTCATGGGCATGATTGTGGTTAGTCATAGTTTCAGTTGACATGGTTCAGACCTGCCTTGCTAATTTGTTCATGGTGCTGATTCTCAATTTGCTCAACTTCAGCAACCGGTACGTAGTAATCAACATCGTCATCAAAGCTTTTCGCAATCCAAGTGATAATCATGCCAGCGAAGCCTGCGATAGCCAGCCACCAGATATGCCAAATCATAGCGAAGCCAAAAAGCAAGCTGAAGCCAGCAATAATTACACCTGCACCGGCATTTTTAGGCATATGAATTTCTTCATATTTAGCGGGACGTTTATAAGCTGTGCCTTTTTCTTTCATATCCCACCATGCATCACGCGTTTGCACATGTGGAACGTCAGCAAAGTTATAAAACGGTGGTGGAGAAGATGTTGCCCACTCCAGAGTACGTCCGCCCCAAGGGTCACCGGTCAGGTCACGGTTTTGGTCACGGTCACGGATACTAACGTAGAATTGAATGACCTGACACAGGATGCCAACGGCGATCAATGCAACACCAATCGCGGAGACAACCAGCAAAGTATGGAATTCAGGGTTGATATTTTGGCTGATACGACGGGTCATCCCCATAAAGCCGAGTGCGTAAACTGGCATAAAGGCGATAAAGAAGCCAATGATCCAGAACCAGAATGCGCGGACACCCCATTTTTCGTTCAGTGTGAAACCAAAGGCTTTCGGGAACCAGTAAGCAGTACCGGCGAAGCAACCGAAGACAACACCACCGATGATAACATTATGGAAGTGTGCAATCAGGAACAAGCTGTTATGCAGAACGAAGTTTGCACCTGGAACTGCCAGCAGAACGCCAGTCATACCACCGATAGAGAAGGTGACGATAAAGCCAACAGTCCACAACATCGGTGTTTTATACTCAATACGGCCCTGATACATGGTGAACAGCCAGTTGAAGATCTTAACACCTGTCGGAATCGAGATAATCATGGTGGCTATACCAAAGAAGGCGTTAACGTTCGCACCGGAGCCCATCGTAAAGAAGTGGTGCAGCCATACGATAAACGACAATACGGTGATGGCAATGGTTGCCCATACCAGAGAAGTGTAGCCGAACAGCCGTTTTTTCGAGAACGTCGCAGTCACTTCAGAGAAAACACCAAAGACTGGCAGCACCAGAATATAAACTTCAGGGTGACCCCAAGCCCATATCAGGTTGATATACATCATCATATTACCGCCCATATCATTGGTGAAGAAATGGGTACCCATGTAACGGTCAAAAGTTAGCAGGGCAATGGTAACTGTCAGAATCGGGAATGCTGCGATGATCAGTACGTTAGTACAGAGTGCTGCCCAGGAGAATACAGGCATTTTCATCATAGACATGCCAGGAGCGCGCATACGCAGGATCGTCGCAAAGAAGTTAACGCCTGTCAGTAATGTGCCGATACCGGATATCTGAAGACTCCATATCCAATAATCGACTCCAACGCCTGGGCTATATTCTATACCTGAGAGCGGAGGATAAGCTAACCAGCCGGTCTGAGCGAATTCACCTATACCCAGAGAGATGTTAATCAGTGCAACACCAACGACGAAGAACCAGAAACTCAGTGAGTTCAGGAATGGGAATGCCACGTCACGAGCGCCGATCTGTAGTGGAACCACGATGTTCATCAGGCCGACAACAAAAGGTGTCGCCATGAAGAAAATCATGATGACGCCGTGGGCGGTAAAAATCTGGTCATAGTGATGCGGTGGCAGGAAACCTGCTTCACTCGCAGAAGCAACAGCCTGCTGACCACGCATCATGATGGCATCGGCGAAGCCACGGAGCATCATGACCAGAGCCACGATAATGTACATAATACCGATTTTCTTGTGGTCAACGCTGGTTAACCACTCGCTCCATAGCCATTTCCATTTACGGAAATAGGTCAGGGCTCCGACAATTGCGAGCCCTGCGAAGAGAATCCCTGCAAGAGTGACCATGACAATGGGCTCATGCAATGGGATTGCATCAAGTGTTAATTTTCCCAACATTACTTTATTCCTCAACTCCGGCATGAGCAGTTTCGCTCATATTCATGTTATGACCTGTCGTTGCACCGTGGCCGCCATGCATATTCATGTTGCCCATAAATTTGGCAATAATGTCTTGATACAGGTTAGGCTTAACGCTTGAGAAGTATTCAACCGGATGGTTTTGGCTCTGTTTGGCTAACTCATCAAATGCTTGCATGGTATCCAAGGTTTTAGGAGAAGCTTTCACTGTTTGAACCCATTGTTCAAAACCTTCACGATCTGCGGTAGCTGTAGCAGTAAATTTCATGCCAGAGAAGCCGTGGCCACTATAGCTACTGGACAAACCTTTATAAGTGCCAGGTTCATCGGCAATTAAGTGAAGTTTAGTCTGCATACCAGCCATTGCATAGATTTGACCTCCTAACTGTGGGATGAAGAATGAATTCATCACAGAATCAGAGGTGATTTTGAAGTTAATAGGAACCCCGGTAGGGAAAGCAATTTCGTTAACTGTAGCGATGCCTTGCTCCGGGTAAACGAACAGCCATTTCCAATCAAGAGAAATAACTTCGATAGTCACTGGTTTTTCATCACTGACCAGTGGCTTATATGGGTCAAGCTCGTGGGTTGTTTTCCAGGTAATGGTTGCTAAAATAATAATGATAATGATAGGAACGGTCCATACTACCAGCTCAATTTTATTTGAGTGTGCCCAATTAGGGCGATAGGTAGCACTTCTGTTGGCTTCGCGGTAACGCAGGGCAAAAGTGAATGCCATGATGATTACCGGAATAACGATGATCAGCATCAGGCCAATAGCCGTGAGTATCAGCGTTTTTTGTTCAGCGCCGATGGCGCCTTTAGGATTCATCAATACCATATCGCAGCCACTCAGCACGAGAGTAGCCGCTAGTATTGACAATATCCCAATACCTTTATTGTATTTCATAAGTCTCATCTAACGACTCCAAATAACAAAAGCTCTATTGTCGTTTCATCAGTGCGGGCATTCTACGGTAAGGCTACTGGAGTGTAAACATTTGTAATAGTTAGTTGAGGGGTTGTTACCCTTTATGTCGATGGGATCACATGCAAGTGGAGGATTAATCAGAAGTTAGCTTGAAAAGGTTATTTAATTGTAACGAAATAGGGCGGAAATACGAATTTATACCAAAGTTATTTTATATTTTTTAGTGAAGGGGAAAAAAATAAAAAAATTTGCTTTAAAAATTTCCACCGCGGCCATTTTATTTAAGAATTAAATTAATTGTGAGCCACTTTTGGTCGCTCACAATTAAGATCAATAATTAGAAATTATATTTGATAGTGTAAACAATCCCATCCTGCCAGAAATCTTCACCCAGTTTATGATCGGCATATCGATATTGAATGCCGGTTGTGAAGGATTGGTGAGGTGTCCACCATAACGCTATTGCACCATTGGTACCGTTCCGTCCACCGTTGCCGTAGCGTTCATTCCGGTTAAGTTCTATTTCATTCCAGTTAGTTATGCTGAATTTTTCTTCCCAGAGTTGAAAGTCGTAACCCGCAACCCAACCAACGACATAGCCGTTATTACCGGAGTAGAAAGTTTGGTCAACATAGTGCAGCGCAACAAACGGTTTGAACCAGACGCCGGCGAAATCAGTGTTGTAACCAATACCATAGAGAGTGTTTACCTCATGGAAATTCCCGCCATGTGCTGTACCTGGGAGGGAGTAAGTACCGTAAACATGACCATAGAGATTGAAGCCAGTATCAGCCAGATAAAAGCGTCCGGTGGTTTTAAAAGTGTATCTTTGGTTATCTCCTGGTTGAGCATGCTGACTGTTGAAAGCATTTTCCAGATCAAAGAACCCGTATAATTCACCCCAGTTAAATCCGGCTCCGCCTTCCAGCTCCAAGTAGGCAAAGTCATCTTTATGAGAGGTTTGCCCTGACTTGTGTGTGGTATGGCTAGTCCAGTCAAGGTAGTTCATACTGAGATTAGCAAAGCCTCCTTGATATTCAGCATAAGCTGGAACTGAGACGGTGGTGAATAAAGCAGTAGCCAGAATGGTTGTTCTCATAAATTTCTCTAACGCATCCATGAAAAGAGGTTTTGGGTTTTAAAGTTATATTAAATAACCCTTAAAATGGTAGTCTGATTCTACGCGGATATGAATATTGAACAATCAAATAATTACTTGAAAATAGCACTTTTGGGCAAATGACTATTTGAAGTGTGATCGCTATCACTTAAATATTAAAAAAGAGGACAGAGATATCAAAGGCTGACAGCCGTCAACCTTTAATAAATTAACTTAATGTTTTTGCCTTTTAAGCCAATTTGTTCCTTCTTAATGCGCGATAATCTAGAAAGCTACCGAGAATGATGCCTGTGATACCAATCTGTGCTCCCCATAATAGTAATGTTTCGGCTAGATCAGGTGCATGAGTCCAGTTAAGAGCATTGGTGGTGATGGTAAATAACCAGAATGTAAGCAAGATACTTGCTAATGATAGTAAGCCAAGTGCTAGACGATAAAAATTTCTAAACTCAGTACGTGGCATAAAATCGTTAGTTCGCTGGGTATAAGTCAGAGTCTGTCGGCAGATAAATAACAGTAATAAGCCTGGAACAGAGGCCGCTATAGAGAATAGATAGAAGTTTGGCCAGCCATGTAATTCAACGAACCAACCCGCAATTGGGCCGACATAGACGCGTCCAACAGCAGATAAGGCAGATAATAAAGCAAACTGTGTTGCAGAGAATGATTTATGACATAACGCCATAAGTAAGGCAACAAATGCAGCGGTTCCCATTCCGCCACAGATATTTTCCAGAAAAATGGCGCTGCCCATAGTGTAGATATTTTTGTCAGTAATGGATAACAGCCAGTATCCAATATTGGAAATCGCTTGAAGAATGCCAAAGATCATTAGTGAGCGGAATAAACTCCATCGTTGCATCAGATAACCACCATATAATGCACCAACGATAGTTGCTGTTAATCCCAGAGTTTTGTTGATCATTCCAACCTCACCAGCATCAAAGCCAATACCACGGATAAGAAATGGGGTACTTAGGCTGGCAGCAAAGGCATCTCCCATTTTATACATGACAATTAGTAGCAGTATCAGCCACGCATTATTGCGATTAAAAAAATCGGCTAATGGTTCTATTGCAGCTTGTTGGAGTGTTTTTGGTGGCAGAGCGCCAATTTCAGGTTCTTTAGCTTTTAACGTCGCATAGACGCCAATCAGCATCAGTCCAGCCATCAACCAGTAGGTGTGTTGCCAGCCAATATAGCGGTCTGCGATCCATAATGCTAACCCGCCTGAAACTAACATGGCTAATCGATAACCAAGTACCGAAACGGCAGCACCTACACCCCGCTCTTCGATACTCAGTAAATCGGTTTTATAAGCATCAAAGACGATATCCTGTGATGCAGAACAGAAAGCGACGGTTACCGCCAGTGTGGCTAGCCACCATAGATGTTGAGATGGTTGGAGAAAACCCATTGTAGCGATACTGGCGATGAGTAATAACTGTGTAACAAGTAGCCAACCTCGGCGACGCCCAAGAAAAGGGGGGATAAAGCGGTCCATAAAAGGGGACCAAAGAAATTTGAAAACATACGCTTGGCCGACAAGAGAAAAGAAGCCAATTGTTTTAAGATCAATGTTTTCAACGGTCATCCATGCTTGCAGGGTGCTGGCAGTCAGTGCGAGTGGTAAACCAGAAACAAAGCCAAGTAAAAGCAGGATTCGTGAGTTATGTTGGGTAAAAACGGTGAGATAACGATAAGACATGTGCCTCCCAAAACCCTGCCCTTGGCGGGCAGAGTAAATAATTAATCCTTTAATTAGCGAGCATTTTGTTTGATGAAATTGCTGACGGAAGGATCTTGAGCCATATCTGCTATGACTTCTGATAATACAGTATTGACTGCATCAGCAATTTTTTCATTAGTTGCGCCTAAAGGACCTTGTACATTATAGCTAGTGCGATAATTTTTAACTTGTTTACTGCCATTTTGCGCTGTACTAATGATGGAAATATCGGCTTTTGTTGAAATATTATGGCGCAGGCTGCCTTCTTTAACGTCTGCATATAAATTGTTCACAATAATTTGCAGATTGGCATTGGCTGGAGAGCCAATCATATAACCACGGGCAGTCATCTGTTTTTCCAGGATTTCTTGGAGTAGAAAGCGCAGATCACGGGATGGTTTCAGTATTTCCAGCTTTGCATTGCGGTTAACTTGAGCAAGTGTCTGAGATTGACGATTGTCGGCACCGCTGATACTGATGGTAATCGCGCCCATCGTTGGGTCTGTTGTTGGTAATGTAATTTTAGGTTCGATGGTCAGGGTATTGCTGGGAGCGGCGCAACCAGCAAGAAGAGCAAGCGCAATGAGTGGGAATAAGATTATTTTCAACATGTTAATTTTCTCATCAGTGATAAGGATATCCAGTAATACTTATCAATAGCATAAATTACGTCAATAATAGCACTGCCTTTTAATCATGGCATATCCCTGATGGGGTAAACGCATATAAAAACCTTATGATGTGGGATTCGATTAAAAGATATTTTAATGCGTTGATGCTATAACTCGTGGAGAATAGGCTAAAATTATTAGTATGGTTGGCAGTACGACTGCTGTGCGGTTAAGGAGAATGATATGGTATATCAGGATATAGAAGAGAAATTACAGGCTGCATTTAATCCCTCATATCTTGAGGTCATTGATGAAAGTGATCGTCACAATGTACCCATAGGTTCTGAAAGCCATTTTAAAGTCGTCATCATCAGTAATAAATTTGTTGGTGAACGTATGCTGAACCGACATCGTTCCGTTTACGGCGTATTATCGGCAGAATTGTCCGCAGGTGTTCATGCTTTGGCGTTGCATACTTATACAGAAAAAGAGTGGAATGAATTACAGGATACTGTTTTAGCGTCACCGGCATGTCGCGGGGGTAATATTGTTGCCTGAAATCCGCTGATTGATACTTAATTTGGGGCGTTTTTTTACACAATAGAATAAATTCAGCGAATGGTCTTCGGGCCGTTTTTATGTTTTATATATGATACATTTTGGATGCAAATTTAGCCGCTGAATAATCGTTATCTTGTGAAGTTGATGAATAGTTCGGCCTTTTTTCAGCAATTCTCGACTCACACCCTCTGCATCGCTATAATGTCGCGTCTAATTTTTAGAATGGTTTCGGGACGCTTCTGACATCAGGGATTCTCGGTTTTTAAATGCGACCGCCCCGGTTCTTAGAGAGTGTTGCGATTGGTACATAAAATATGTGCTGGTTGTATGGTCTCTGGAGTTGACCGAGCACTATGATTTTTTTGAGGTAAAAAGATGCAAGTTTCTGTTGAAACCACTCAAGGCCTTGGGCGTCGTGTGACAATCACCGTTCCTGCTGCCGATGTTGAAAAAGCAGTTAGTAGTGAGTTGGTCAATGTAGCAAAAAAAGTTCGTATCGATGGTTTCCGTAAAGGCAAAGTGCCTATGAACATCGTTAAACAGCGCTACGGTGCTTCTGTTATTCAGGATGTTCTGAGTGATTTGATGCAACGTAACTTTATTAACGCAATCATCGAACAAAAAATTAATCCAGCCGGTGCACCAAGTTATGCACCAGAACAGTTTAAAAATGGTGAAGATTTCACTTACTCTGTAGAGTTTGAAGTTTATCCAGAAGTTGAATTGAAAGATCTGGAAGCTATTGAAGTTGAAAAGCCCGTTGTTGAAGTAAAAGACGAAGATGTTGATGCAATGCTGGAAACATTGCGTAAGCAGCAGGCTAATTGGAAAGAAACCGAAGAATCTGTTGGCGCAGAAGATCGTGTGACTGTTGACTTCAATGGTTCTATTGATGGTGAAGAGTTTGAAGGTGGTAAGGCTTCTGATTTTGTTCTGGCTATGGGTCAGGGTCGTATGATCCCAGGTTTTGAAGAGGGCATTATTAGCCATAAAGCTGGGGAAGAATTTACCATTGATGTGAATTTCCCAGAAGATTATCATGCTGAAAATCTGAAAGGTAAAGCTGCTAAATTTGCAATCACGTTGAAAAAAGTGGAACAGCGCGAGTTGCCAGAGTTGAATGAAGAATTCATCAAACGTTTCGGTATTGCTGATGGCACTGTTGATGGTCTGCGTGCAGAAGTACGTAAAAATATGGAACGTGAACTGAAAAATGCAGTTCGTAACCGTATAAAATCCCAGGTTATCGAGGGATTAGTTAAGGCTAACGAAATCGAAGTTCCTGCTGCTGTTGTTGATAGCGAAATTGATGTTCTGCGCCGTCAATCTGCTCAGCGTTTCGGTGGCAACGAAAAACAAGCTCTAGAATTGCCTCGTGAACTGTTTGAAGAACAGGCTAAGCGTCGCGTTGTTGTTGGCTTGTTATTAGGCGAAGTTATCAGTAGTAATGAACTGAAAGCTGATGAAGAACGAGTTAAAGTATTAATTGAGGAAATGGCTTCTGCCTATGAAGATCCTCAAGAAGTGATCGAATTCTATGGTAAAAACCAAGAGTTGATGAGTAATGTTCGTAATATTGCTTTAGAAGAACAAGCTGTTGAAGTTCTTCTGGGTAAAGCAAAAGTTTCTGAAAAAGAAACAACTTTCAATGAGTTAATGAATCAGAATCAAATGGCATAAGTTTTAGTTTTGTCATGAGATAATGAATTTATCATCTTAGTGAAATGAACCCGCAGATTAACCTGCGGGTTTTTTTATAAATAAGATGCAAGATTTTTCTTGAAAAAAGTGGGCTTACCCCCAGATCCTTTTTAATATTATGTATATGATTGCAAAATTTTTCAGGGGGAATTCCCCCTTGATTGGCTAACTTTGAATCATGGTCATCATCGCTTATCTCAAGTAGAATTGGTTATGAATGGCACCAACATGAATTCTATTAGGAGACGAAAATGTCATATAGCGACAAGCGGGATCAATATGCGCCTCACATGGCTTTGGTGCCGATGGTAGTTGAACAGACTGCTCGTGGAGAACGTTCATACGATATCTATTCGCGCTTATTAAAAGAGCGTATTATTTTCCTGACCGGTCAGGTTGAAGATCACATGGCAAACCTGGTTGCAGCTCAGATGTTGTTTCTTGAAGCAGAGAATCCGGAAAAAGATATTTTCTTATATATCAATTCACCAGGTGGTGTGATTACTGCGGGAATGTCCATCTATGATACGATGCAGTTTATTAAACCGGATGTCAGTACTATTTGTATGGGGCAGGCATGTTCAATGGGAGCATTCTTGTTGACTGCTGGGGCAAAGGGAAAACGTATCTGCTTGCCAAATTCCCGGGTTATGATCCATCAGCCATTAGGCGGTTTCCAGGGACAAGCTACAGATATTGAAATTCATGCTCAGGAAATATTGAAAGTGAAATCGCGTATGAACGAGTTGATGGCAAAACATACGGGAAGACCTATTGAAGAGATCGCGAAAGATACAGAACGTGATCGTTTCTTGTCAGCAGACGAAGCCGTAGAATATGGATTGGTTGATAAGATTTTCACCCATCGAGATTAATTTATTATTCCCGGAAGCTATAATATAAACATTCGGCTTATCATTTGGTAAGGCTATGACGTTCGGGGTAATAGCAGAAGTTTCCTGCTTTGCCAGACGAATCTGGGTGAGCAGTTGATAAAGTGAGGTTGTGACTGATGACAGATAAGCGCAAAGACGGTTCAGGAAAGCTGCTGTATTGCTCTTTCTGCGGGAAAAGCCAACATGAAGTGCGAAAATTGATTGCTGGCCCGTCAGTGTATATCTGCGATGAATGTGTGGATTTATGTAACGACATCATTCGCGAAGAAATTAAAGAGCTTGTACCACATCGTGAGCGTAATGCATTACCAACGCCTCATGAAATTCGTCAGCATTTGGATGATTATGTGATCGGCCAGGAAACGGCGAAAAAAGTGTTGGCGGTTGCTGTTTATAACCATTACAAGCGGTTACGTAATGGCGATACCAGTAACGGTATTGAATTAGGTAAAAGTAATATCCTGCTTATTGGGCCGACAGGGAGTGGTAAAACACTATTGGCTGAAACATTGGCCCGTTATCTTGATGTTCCTTTTACTATGGCAGATGCGACTACGCTGACTGAAGCGGGATATGTGGGAGAAGACGTAGAAAACATTATTCAGAAATTACTGCAAAAATGTGACTACGATGTGCAAAAGGCTCAGCGCGGTATTGTTTACATTGATGAAATTGACAAAATTTCACGTAAATCTGATAACCCGTCAATTACTCGGGATGTTTCAGGTGAGGGTGTACAGCAAGCGCTGCTGAAACTGATTGAAGGTACAATTGCGGCGGTTCCTCCTCAGGGGGGGCGTAAACATCCACAACAGGAGTTTTTACAGGTAGATACCTCTAAAATCCTATTTATTTGTGGTGGTGCGTTTGCAGGTCTGGATAAAGTGATTGGTCAGCGTCTAAATACCAGTACAGGTATTGGGTTTGGTGCAAAAGTCAAAGGTGAGTCAGAGAAAGCGACTGAAGGCGAATTGCTGGCACAGGCTGAGCCAGAAGATCTCATCAAATTTGGTCTTATCCCTGAATTTATTGGGCGGTTACCTGTTGTTGCCACGCTCAGTGAATTGAGTGAGGAAGCGTTGATCCAGATTTTGAAAGAGCCTAAAAATGCGTTGACTAAGCAGTATCAAGCACTGTTTAACCTTGAAGGTGTTGATCTGGAATTCAGAAGTGAAGCCCTGACGGCTATTGCTAAGAAAGCAATGGTTCGTAAGACTGGTGCCCGCGGCCTACGTTCTATCGTTGAAGGCGCATTGTTGGATACCATGTATGATCTGCCATCAATGGAAAACGTTGGGAAAGTTGTTGTAGATGAATCGGTTGTCAATGGTCAATCTGCGCCTTTACTGATTTACAGCAAACCGGATGCCCAAGTTTCTGGTGAATAATTGAGTCTAGGATAGGGAATTCACTAAACGAGATATTATTGAATAAAATGAGGGGATTACCCTCATTTTATTTTTATTAAAGTATCATACTATTGAATGTCAAATTCCCGTCCCCATATATTTTATATTCTATGGAGTGAAACTCGTGAGAATCGCGTTTCACGAGATTCCTTAAAAACTGGCGAAAGCTAAACGAAGAGAGAGCTCTATGAATCTTGAGCGTTCCGAACGCATAGAAATCCCTGTATTGCCTCTGCGCGATGTGGTGGTTTACCCGCATATGGTGATCCCATTGTTTGTAGGGCGTGAGAAGTCTATTCACTGCCTAGAAGCAGCAATGGATCATGACAAACAGATCATGTTGGTTGCGCAAAAAGAAGCTTCAACTGATGAGCCAGGGGTTAATGACCTTTTCTCCGTTGGTACAGTAGCTTCTATTTTACAGATGTTAAAATTGCCTGACGGCACTGTAAAAGTGCTTGTCGAAGGGTTGAAACGTGCCCGCATTACAACTCTGACTGACAATGGCGAACATTTTTCTGCTCATGCTGAGTATCTTGACTCACCGATCGTTGATGAACGTGAGCAGGAGGTTATGATCAGGACAGCTATTAATCAGTTTGAAGGCTACATTAAGCTAAATAAGAAAATACCGCCAGAGGTTTTGACTTCGCTACACAGTGTTGAAGATGCAGCTAAATTAGCTGATACAATTGCTGCGCATATGCCATTGAAACTTAGTGATAAACAGACTGTTTTGGAAATGTCTGATGTCGTTGAGCGTCTTGAATATCTGATGGCAATGATGGAATCAGAAATTGATTTGTTACAGGTAGAAAAGCGCATCCGTAACCGCGTGAAAAAACAAATGGAAAAAAGCCAGCGCGAGTACTACCTGAATGAGCAGATGAAAGCGATTCAGAAAGAACTGGGTGAAATGGATGATGCGCCTGATGAGTATGAAACCCTTAAGCGCAAAATTGAAGCGGCAAAAATGCCCAAAGAAGCTCGTGAAAAAGCCGAAGCTGAATTGCAAAAACTGAAAATGATGTCTCCTATGTCGGCGGAAGCGACGGTTGTCCGTAGCTACATCGATTGGATGGTGCAGGTTCCGTGGGTTGCTCGCAGTAAAGTTAAAAAAGATTTGGTTAAAGCTCAGGAAACTCTGGATACCGACCATTATGGTTTAGAGCGTGTGAAAGAGCGTATCCTTGAGTATCTAGCAGTACAAAGCCGAATTAGCAAAATTAAAGGGCCGATTTTATGTCTGGTTGGTCCTCCTGGGGTGGGTAAAACCTCTTTAGGTCAGTCTATTGCACGAGCGACCGGGCGGAAATATGTGCGAATGGCATTGGGTGGGGTCCGTGATGAAGCGGAAATTCGTGGTCATCGTCGTACCTATATTGGCTCTATGCCGGGCAAATTAATTCAAAAAATGTCCAAAGTTGGAGTAAAAAATCCTCTATTCCTACTGGACGAGATTGATAAGATGTCGTCCGATATGCGTGGTGATCCAGCTTCTGCCTTATTGGAAGTTTTGGACCCAGAACAGAACGTGGCATTTAACGACCATTATCTGGAGGTCGATTATGATCTGTCAGATGTCATGTTTGTTGCAACATCCAACTCTATGAATATTCCAGCCCCATTGTTGGATCGTATGGAGATTATTCGTCTTTCCGGTTATACCGAAGATGAAAAGTTGAATATTGCTAAGCGTCATTTGTTGCCTAAGCAAATTGAACGTAATGCGCTGAAAAAAAATGAATTAACTATTGATGACAGCGCAATTATTAGCATTATCCGTTATTACACTCGTGAAGCGGGAGTGCGTAGTTTAGAGCGAGAAATTTCTAAGCTGTGCCGTAAAACGGTGAAAACATTGTTAATGGATAAAAATTTAAAACATATTGAAATCAATGCAGATAACTTGAAAGATTATCTGGGTGTTCAACGTGTGGATTATGGCCGTGCAGATACGGAAAACCGTATTGGTCAGGTCACAGGACTTGCATGGACTGAAGTTGGTGGTGATTTATTGACCATTGAAACCGCATGTGTTCCAGGGAAAGGTAAACTAACCTATACCGGTTCACTCGGTGAGGTTATGCAGGAATCGATTCAGGCAGCATTAACAGTTGTTCGTGCTCGTGCTGATAAGTTGGGTATCAACTCTGATTTCTATGAGAAACGGGATATTCATGTCCACGTTCCCGAAGGTGCGACGCCAAAAGATGGCCCAAGTGCGGGTATCGCCATGTGTACAGCATTGGTCTCCTGTTTGACTGGTAATCCAGTTCGGGCGGATGTTGCTATGACGGGTGAAATCACGTTGCGTGGTTTAGTTCTGCCAATCGGTGGCTTGAAAGAGAAACTATTAGCTGCTCATCGAGGTGGAATTAAAACGGTTTTAATTCCGGAAGAGAATAAACGTGATCTAGAAGAAATTCCCCAGAACATTGTTGCAGATCTACAGATCCATCCAGTTAAACGTATTGAAGATGTTTTGGCTATTACATTGCAGGACCCTGTGTTTGGTGCAGAATTAGTGTCAGTCAAGTAGTACAAAAAGAGTGAACTTTTTCAATAAGTATGAATGAAATATAGGCTGGTAAGTGAATTCAGGCTTACCAGTTTTTTTGTATTATTAACTTGGATAAACGGCTTAATAAATATTTTGTTGTCTTATGATTTCTTGCCAATATCGGAAAGGATTGATATAACGGCACTGCTATCGGGTTATCCGTTGGGATTCTGATGCGGTAGTAAAAACTATATGGGGATGATAGAGAGTGAATAAATCACAACTGATCGACAAAATTGCTGCTGACTCTAATATTTCTAAAGCAGCTGCAGGGCGTGTAGTAGATGCATTCATTTCTTCTGTAACGGGTGCATTGAAGGATGGTGATGATGTTGCTCTGGTGGGATTCGGTACTTTTGCTGTTCGTGAACGTTCTGCACGTACAGGCCGTAACCCTCAAACAGGAAAAGAGCTCAAAATTGCTGCGGCTAAAGTACCTGCTTTCCGTCCAGGTAAAGGTTTAAAAGACGCTGTTAATGGGTGATACGAACCAAATATTGTTTATCAGCCCTTGTTATATTGGCAAACAATAGACTGACGAGATAGGTTTGGTAAGTTAAAATAGAAGCGCATCAATTGATTGGTGCGCTTTTTTTCTCTTAGCGCTTGAATTAGCGTAATATGGCGTTTTCAATTTCACCAAAGCGGAGTTTTGCCTCTTTATGATGGACAACCTACGCACGGCGGCAAACAGTCCTGTGCTTAAAATCGTGCTGGCTCTCATTATCCTGTCTTTTGTTTTGACGGGGGTTGGGGGCTACCTGACAAGTGGAGCTGGTAGTTATGCTGCCGAAGTGAATGGCCAGACTATCAGTCGTGCTCAATTGGAGCAGGCGTTTCAGCAAGAGAGAAACGCATTGCAAGATCAATTGGGAGATAAATTCTCGGTGTTGGCAAGTGACGAACAAAGCATGAAGCAGATTCGTAATCAGGCTTTGGATCGTCTAATTAATAATGCATTGATTGATCAATATTCCCGTGAATTAGGTTTATCTGCTAGCGATGAGCAAGTTAAGGATTCTATCCGAAATACTTCTTACTTTCAGACAAACGGTAAATTTGATAATAACAAATATCTGGAGTTGCTCGACCGTTTCAATATGAGTCCGGATATTTTTGCTGAACAAACACGCCAGAATTTAGTTAATCAACAATTAATTATGGCTTTTTCTGGTAATGAAATAGCATTGCCTCGTGAGGTGAAACTCAATGCTGAATTGCTTCTTCAACAGAGAACTGCCCGTATGGCTACGCTGGAGATGAAGAAAATTCAGGCGCAGCAGGAAGCAATAGATAAAGATCTGCAAGATTACTATAATCTGAATAAGAACAGCTTTATTGCTCCTGAAGAAGTAAAAGTCAGCTATATCAAGATGGACGCTGTAGATGAAATGAATAAAGTTTCAGCTACATCTTCTGATGTTGATGCTTATTATGAGCATAATTTGAAGCGTTATACTCAACCAGAGCAGAAAAAATACAGTCTGATTCAGCTTGCAACTGAATCTGAAGCTGGAACAGTGCTTGATGAGCTAAATAAGGGTGCTGATTTTGGTAAATTAGCGACTAAAAAATCTACGGATAAGCTTTCAGCGAAAAATCATGGTGAGATCGGCTGGATGGAAGAGGAAGCTCTTCCTGAAGAGTTGAAACAAGTTAATTTGAAAGAAAAAGGCCAAATTTCTTCTGTGATCAAGGTACCTAATGGCTTCGCTATTTTCCATTTGGATGATGTTAAACCTCAAATAATTAAGCCCTTATCTGAAGTTCGCTCTGAAATTGAGAAAATGGTTACGCAGGAAAAAGCAGTAGATGCTTTCTATGCTCTGCAACAGAAGGTCAGTGATGCTGCTACCAGCGATAATGAATCTTTAGCTGCGGCTGAGGAAGTTTCAGGTATTAAGGTTGTGACGACTGATTGGTTTGATCGCAATAGTGTGCCGGCAGAGATTAATTTTGGTGCCGTCATCCATGCCATTTTTGAAGGTAATCTTGTTGATGGGCAGGGGTCAACAGGAACTAACTCTGATGTTATCTCCGTTGAAGGTGATCGTGCATTTGTTCTGCGTGTAGATAATTATAAGCCAGAAACAGTACAGCCCTTTGAAAAAGTTAAAGAGCAAGTTACTGAGCTGGTTAAACGTCAGAAAGCTGAAAAATATCTTCAAGTCGAAAGTGAGAAATTACTGGCCGCCTTAAAAGAAGGTAAAGGTGAGCAAGCCTTGAAAGATGTAGGTATTCAATTTGGTGAATCTCAGGTTATTCAGCGTACATCTCAGGATAATGTGTTAGTTGGTGCAGTATTCGCTTTACCACTGCCAAAAGAAGGTAAGGCAGAATATGGTTTGACGAAAAACAGTTTGGATGACGTTGTACTGATCCAACTAGATAAAGTTACTCCAGGTGTTGTACCTGAAGAACAAATTAAAAGCATGACTGATGGCTATCAGAGTGAAATGGGTAACGCTATGCTGGAGTCTTTACTGATTAGTCTGCGTGAAAAAGCCAAAATTAAGTTAGGCCATACCGAATAAAAATTTGCGGAGAGTATCGCAAATATCTTTGTAATTATCTTGTCAATAAAGGCCGCTTTCGCGGCCTTTCGCATATCTGATCTTCGGCCATTGTGCTCAAATTTATCTGTGGCAATCTTTTTTCCGTTCATAAAACATGGAGGAATTAATATGAAAAAATCGGGAATTTTATCTGTTTTGCTCGCTAGCTTGCTTTATGCGTGTGGAGGGCAATTCGCGATTGCCGCCGAGCAAGTAAAAGATAAAGTAGCTAAAGCAGCCAGTACTACCAGTCATTCTTCATCAGAAAAGCAATTACAACAGCAGGACGCTTTGAAAGTAGAAGAAAAGGGAAAGGTGAATATTAATACTGCAAGTGCCGAAGAGTTAGCAAGAGCATTAAATGGTATTGGGGTAAAAAAAGCACAAGGAATTATTGAATATCGAGAAAAACATGGTTCGTTTACTGCGGTAGAACAATTACAGGAGGTTCAGGGAATAGGGCCAGTTTTTATTGAACGAAACAGAGGTAAGTTGAGTTACTAGTATAGTATCTATCATCCTCATTCATGATTTTTTTGTGAATGGGGATGTTGTGATCAAGGTTGCAAATAAATCACTTTAATTAGTGTGAATTTTTTGTTTTGCTATTGTGAAATCAACCTGGTCAGATGAGTGACTTTAACATTAAGGCAATATTATGAGTTCAATTATAAAAGTTCATGGTTATCATATAGATTTGTTTCAACATGTGAACAATGCTCGCTATTTGGAATTTCTGGAAAGTGCTCGGTGGGAATGGTTACATAAGCATTCTGTAGTGGAATGGATACAGAAAAACAATGTTGGGTTTGCAGTGGTCAACATCAATATTAATTATCGCAGTTCAGCAATTCTTGGCGATGAATTGGAAGTGGATTGCCGATTGACGGAGCTGAGAAACAGAAGTGGTGTATTTTCTCAGGAAATCATACGTAGAAGGAACAATCAACTCATTGCAGATGCTAAGACTACGTTTGTCTGGATTGATAGAAAAACACAAAGAGCATTGTCTATTGAAGGTGAATTACGTGAAATAATGGGAGCTTTGGTGAAAACAGGACAATGAGAGGGGAAGGCTCTCATTGCCATTTGGATTAAACTAAATGTGTTTTTGCTTTCATTTCAGTCATTATTTTCTCCGGAGCATTCAGATATTGTTCCAGTCCGTTAGCTCTGAGATGACAAGCTGCACATGTACCACACCCATTACCTTGAATGCCGTTGTAGCAAGTTAGTGTCTGACTACGAACAAAGTCTAAATGCTGGTAGTAGTCGGACAATGCCCAAGTTTCAGCTTTGTTGAGCCACATCAATGGAGTTTCAAAACGGATATTACGGGCAATGCCAAGGCTTACAGCTTTGTTCAGTGCCTTGACAAATTCATCACGGCAATCAGGGTAACCGGAGAAATCAGTTTCGCATACGCCAGTAATAACTGCTTCGGCTTCAACTTGGTAAGCATATATAGCAGCCAGTGTCAGGAATAAAATATTGCGGCCAGGGACAAATGTACTGGGTATGGCACTTTTTTCACTTTCATTGTAGTCGGGAATAGGGATGTTATCACGAGTCAGACTGCTGAGAGCCAGTTCATTAAGTAATGTGACATCCAGTACTTTATGTGCAACAACACCAAGAAAATGGCTGACATTACGTGCAACATCAATTTCGGCACGATGGCGCTGGCCATAATCAAAAGTGACACAATGTACTTCGTCATATTGATTAATTGCCTGAATCAGGCAGGTAGTGGAATCTTGCCCCCCACTGAATACAACAACAGCTCGTCTCATTGTAACATCCTCATTGGAATAAAATGGTTATGTTACTTATAACTACGGAAATTGGGTAGTTGTTTGAGATAAGGTGAGATATCGCCGATGTTATTTTTTACCCAATCTGGATTGTAATAAGTATCGAGATAACGTTCACCACTGTCGCACAGTAAAGTTACTATTGCACCTTGTTCTCCACGCTCATGCATTTGGTTAGCAAGCAGAAGAGCTCCCCAGACATTAGTCCCCGTAGAGGCGCCAACTTTTCTGCCTAGTAATTTTTCCAACCAGTAAATTGTTGCAATGCTGGCGCAATCGGGTATTTGGATCATGTCATCAATAACTGAGGGAATAAAAGAAGGCTCTGCTCGAGGGCGGCCAATACCCTCAATCTTACTGCTATAATTGCCACGAATATCACAGCAATTTTGACGGTAGTAGTCATAAAATATAGAGTTTTCTGGATCGACAACAATCAGTTTAGTGTTATGCCCTTGGTAACGGATATAGCGTCCTAAAGTTGCAGAAGTTCCCCCAGTACCAGCGCTCATAACGATATAATCTGGTTCAGGAAATGGCTCCATTTGCATCTGGCGAAAAATACTTTCAGCAATATTATTGTTGCCTCGCCAGTCTGTTGCTCGTTCGGCGTAAGTAAATTGATCCATATAATGACCATTTAGTTCTTTCGCTAGTCGTTCTGACTCGTCATAAATTTGTGCTGAATGGTTAACAAAATGGCATTTACCACCATAAAATTCAATTTCCTGAATTTTACGTTTCGCAGTGTATGAGGGCATAACAGCAATAAAAGGTAACCCAAGCAAGCGGGCAAAATAGGCTTCGGATACAGCAGTACTACCCGATGAGGATTCAATAACCGGAGTACCTTCCTTTATCCAGCCATTACTAAGTGAATAAAGGAATAAAGAACGAGCAAGCCTGTGTTTCAGACTACCGGTTGGATGGGTGCTTTCATCTTTTAGATATAAATGGATACCTGGAAAAACTGGCAAATTAAGGCGGATAAGATGAGTGTCAGAGCTGCGTTGATGGTCTGTTTGAATCTCTCTGATTGCCTTGGTGGTCCAACTGTGTGACATTAATTATTAACTCTATAATTTAAAAATAATTGGCAGCGGGTAGATTAACTTGATACTGGGAGAAATAGATTGTTATTTTTCTTAATATGTGGTTTCTTTATGGAAAAATTTTCTATAAGAGGTAGCTATGTTGGATAAAACAGACCGCAAGTTGCTTAAGTTACTACAGAAAGATTGTAGTCTGTCTCTGAATGCATTGGCGGAAGCTGTTAATCTTACCTCTACTCCTTGTTGGAAACGGCTAAAACGACTTGAAGATGAAGGCTATATCGTTGGCAAAGTTGCTTTGCTTGATAGCGAAAAATTAGGATTAGGGCTGACAGTGATTGTTATGATCAGAACTCAGCAGCATAGCAGTGGTTGGTATGAGCAATTTGTTGCATTTATAAAGCAAATGCCAGAAGTCCTAGCTTTTTATCGTATGGCTGGTGAGTGTGATTATTTAATGCACGTAGAAGTTGTGGATATGAAAAGTTATGATCTTTTCTACAAGCGTATGGTTAATGGTGTTCCGGGGTTGATTGATGTGACATCGAGTTTTGCAATGGAAAAAATCAAATACACTACAGCATTACCGATACCAGATTAACCAATTATTAATTCATTGCGTTAATTCAATTATTCTGAGTGTCGTTCAACATTTCTACTATCTATTTCATTTCGGGATATACACGTGTGAGATTGTTTTCTCAATTAAGTTGGTACTTCCGTAGCGAGTGGCGTCGCTATCTTGGGGCTGTGACTCTGCTTATTATTATCTCTATTCTACTACTAATTCCTCCATATCTGGTGGGTGTAATCGTTGATGGGATCAGTACTGCGTCTATGTCATTTTACCAGTTGATGGTGTGGATTGGTGTTATGCTGGTTATCGCATTGATTGTCTATATCTTGCGTTATATATGGCGTTTATGGTTGTTTGGGGCGTCATATCAATTAGCAGTTAAATTACGGAATAATTTTTACCAGCAACTTAGCCGACAAAACCCTGAGTTTTATTTGCGTCACCGCACAGGGGATTTAATGGCTCGTGCTACTAATGACGTGGATCGTGTGGTATTTGCTGCGGGTGAAGGTGTACTTACGTTAGTTGATTCTCTAGTTATGGGCTGTGCAGTGCTAATTATGATGAGCATACAAATTAGTTGGCAATTAACTTTACTGTCTCTGTTACCTATGCCGATTATGGCAATCATTATTAAACGATATGGTGATCAACTTCATCGTCGCTTCAAATCTGCACAAGGCGCATTTTCTGCTCTGAATAACCAGGCTCAAGAAAGTCTGACAAGTATTCGTATGATTAAGGCGTTTGGCCTTGAAGAGCTGCAATCAAATCAGTTTGAACAAGTTGCAGTGGAAGCCGGTCGTAAGAATATGTATGTTGCTAGAGTGGATGCTCGATTTGATCCGACAATTTTTATTGCTATCGGTATGTCAAATTTACTGGCTATCGGTGGTGGTAGTTGGATGGTGTTGAATGGTGTTTTAACACTTGGTGAGCTCACTAGTTTTGTGATGTACCTTGGCTTGATGATTTGGCCAATGTTGGCGCTGGCATGGATGTTTAATATCGTTGAACGGGGAAGTGCCGCTTATAGTCGTATCCGTAGCTTGTTGCAGGAGCCTCCAGTCATTAAGGACGGTATTGACCATTTATTGCCTGAGCGCGGTATTCTGGATGTG
The DNA here is from genome assembly GCF_020387775.1 of Photorhabdus antumapuensis. Lineage (NCBI taxonomy): Bacteria > Pseudomonadati > Pseudomonadota > Gammaproteobacteria > Enterobacterales > Morganellaceae > Photorhabdus > Photorhabdus antumapuensis. The sequence continues at coordinate 126,316 of NZ_JAHZMK010000012.1, read as the reverse complement.
AATATCAAAGTGTTTAACTATCCGCAAAGTAACAAAATTGTTCTCAGTCAAATTAATTTCCAGTTATTACCTGGACAGTTATTAGGGATCTGTGGTCCAACAGGTTCAGGTAAGAGCACACTACTTGCGCTGATACAGAGACAGTTTGATGTGACTGGTGGAGAAATTTTTTTCCAGTCGCTCAAAATTGCGGATATCAGGTTAGATGAATGGCGAGCACGATTTGCTGTTGTCAATCAAATTCCCTTTTTATTTTCAGATACCGTTGCCAGGAATATCGCTTTGGGGCGTCCTGATGCAACACAGGAACAGATTGAAGAAGTTGCCTGCCTTGCCAATGTCCATGAAGATATTCTTCGTTTGCCTGATGGGTATCAGACAGAAGTAGGCGAGCGTGGGGTAATGCTTTCTGGTGGGCAGAAGCAGCGTATTTCCATTGCAAGAGCATTACTTTTAGATGCCGAGATTCTGATTCTGGATGACGCTTTATCTGCGGTTGATGGGCAAACCGAATACAATATCCTACAAAACCTCAGTCAGTGGAGGCAACAACGGACGGTTATTATTAGTGCCCACCGCCTGTCTGCATTAACTGATGCGGATAATATCCTAGTGATGCAGCAAGGTTCTATTATACATCAGGGACGGCATCCGCAGCTGGCAGAGCAGCCGGGATGGTATCGTGATATGTATTATTATCAGCAACTTGAAGCAGAATTGGATGACGAGGAAACAGCAGAAGGAGATAAAGATGACTAAAGTTCGTCAATTGTGGCCGTCTCTGAAGCGTCTGCTGGTTTATGGAAAAAATTATCGTAAGCCGTTGGGGTTGGCTGTACTCATGTTATGGGGGGCTGCAATTGCGGAAGTCAGTGGTCCGGTTCTCGTTAGCTACTTTATCGATAATATGGTTGCAACGGGTAATATGCCTACTAGAGTGGTTATCGGGCTAGCTATAACCTTTATTGTTCTGCAACTGATTACGGCTGCGTTACACTATTTTCAGGCTTTATTGTTCAATCAAGTGTCAGTCGATGTGGTTCAGCAGCTTCGTACTGATGTGATGAATGCAGCATTGCGCCAGCCTCTGAGTGCTTTTGATAATCAACCGGTAGGGCAGTTGATTTCCCGTGTAACGAATGATACCGAAGTCATTAAAGATCTTTATGTTAATGTAGTTCCTGCGGTATTTCGCAGCATGGCATTGATTGGTGCGATGCTGATTGCCATGTTTATGTTGGAATGGCGCATGGCATTGATTGCAATTCTTATTTTTCCTGTCGTATTGATTGTTATGGCAATATATCAGCATTTTAGTACACCAATTGTCCGCCGGGTACGTAGTTATTTGGCTAATATTAATGATGAGTTTAACGAAGTCATTAATGGAATGAGTGTTGTTCAGCAGTTCCGGCAGCAGGCGCGTTTTGGTGAACGTATGTTGTTAACCAATCGGGCTCATTATCAGGCGAGAATGCAAGCGTTGAGATTAGATGGGCTTTTGTTACGCCCATTACTGAGTTTTCTATCTGCTATGGCATTGTGCGGTCTTATCGTGTTGTTTGGAATTAGTGGGCCAGGGGCGATTGGTATCGGGGTATTGTATGCTTTTATTAATTATTTGGGGCGGTTGAATGAACCTCTTATTGAGCTGACATCTCAGCAATCGATTTTGCAACAAGCTGTCGTTTCTGGCGAGAGAATATTTGAATTAATGGATAGCCCTCAACAAGGTTATGGCATGGATAGTCAGCCACTGTCTAGTGGTCGAATTGATATAGAAAATGTCAGTTTTTCCTACCGACATGGAAAAATAGTTTTGCAAGATATTAATTTACAGGTTCCGGCTCATGGTTTTGTTGCTTTGGTTGGTCATACCGGCAGTGGTAAAAGTACGCTGGCAAATTTGCTGATGGGGTATTACCCGTGGCAGAAAGGGGAAATTTATCTTGATGGCCGGCCTGTATCATCCCTGTCTCATTCGGTATTACGCAATGGTGTGGCAATAGTTCAGCAGGACCCAGTTGTTCTTGCGGACTCTTTCTTTGACAATATTACGCTTGGTCGGAATATTTCAGAAGAGAAGGTTTGGCAAGTACTGGAAACTGTTCAATTGGCTGAGTTAGTACGTACATTGCCTGATGGACTTCATACTATCTTGGGAGAGCAGGGTAATACGTTGTCAGCCGGTCAAAAACAATTGCTTGCTATGGCGAGAGTGTTAGTGCAAACGCCACAAATTTTGATCCTTGATGAAGCGACTGCAAATATTGATTCTGGTACGGAACAGGCGGTACAACAGGCTTTGAGATTGATTCGTCAACAAACAACATTGATCGTGATTGCTCATCGTCTGTCTACCATTGTAGAGGCTGATACTATTCTGGTGCTGCATCGTGGTGCAGTAGTTGAACAGGGATGTCATCAACAATTATTTGCGAGTCGTGGACGTTACTATCAGATGTATCAGTTACAACAAGTCGGTGAGACATTAAATGAATGTGGCACAATCTCTGAGAAAGAGGTGCTAATTTAGTTAAGTTTGCACTGATTCGGTGCACTCACGGGAGAGTATATTCGCTGCTCTCCTCCCTTCTTATTCTCCATAATTTTTACTCTCTTTATTATTATTTGATTTTTATATGTTTTTAGTTTCTGGCACACCCCTTGCTATTTCCTTATTGAAAACATAATAGCCGGATGGAAGGGGGATATATGAAGCTCATTACGACAATTATAAAGCCATTCAAATTGGAGGATATTCGGGAAGTTCTCTCTGGTCTTGGTGTTCAGGGGTTGACCATAACAGAGGTAAAAGGATTTGGGCGTCAGAAAGGACATGCGGAGCTTTATCGTGGAGCTGAATATAGTGTCAATTTTTTACCTAAAATAAAGATAGAGATTGCTGTAGCAGATGAATTGGTTGAGGAGGTAATTCATGCTATTCAGCAATCAGCTTTCACTGGAAAAGTTGGCGATGGTAAAATCTTTGTCATCGAATTACAACAGGCTATTCGTATTAGAACAGGAGAAAATAACGATGCGGCACTGTAACTCACTGATAGAGAAGATAGATATGAAAAGGCAATTCTCAGTGGCTGCCGGTGTTGTGGCCGGTTGTGTACCATCATTATCTCAGGCAGCGGAAGGCGCGGCTGATAAAGCTGATAATGCTTTTATGATGATTTGTACAGTCCTTGTTCTATTTATGACCATTCCGGGAATTGCTCTGTTTTATGGTGGATTGCTACGGAGTAAAAACGTTTTATCGTTAATGGCTCAGGTCATGGTGAGCTTTGCTTTAGTCTGTGTATTGTGGGTGATTTACGGTTACAGCTTGGCTTTTGAACCAGGGAATGGTTTTTTCGGTGGTTTTAGTCAAATGATGCTAAAGAATTTGGCATTCACTGATTTAAGTGGCAATTTTTATCAGCTAATTCATGTGGCATTTCAGGGCTCTTTCGCTTGTATCACAGTTGCTTTGATTATTGGTGCGTTAGGAGAGCGTATTCGTTTTCCGGCTTTGTTAATTTTTAGTGTGCTGTGGTTGACATTTTCTTACCTGCCTATGGCGCACATGGTTTGGGGTGGTGGTGTGCTTTCACAGGATGGAGCATTGGATTTTGCTGGTGGTACGGTTGTCCATATTAATGCTGCTGTAGCTGGATTGGTTGGTGCTTACTTACTGGGAAAACGTACTGGTTTTGGGAAAGAAGCATTTAAACCACATAATTTGCCGATGGTCTTCACTGGTACTGCTGTGCTCTATATTGGTTGGTTTGGTTTTAATGCTGGCTCTGCTAGTGCTGCTAATGAGATAGCCGCTCTGGCATTTTTAAATACCATTGTGGCGACTGCTGCCGCTATCCTGTCATGGGTTTTTGCAGAATGGCTTTTCCGTAATAAACCGTCTCTTTTAGGGGCATGTTCAGGCTGTATTGCTGGGCTGGTTGGTATTACACCTGCGGCGGGAATGGTTGGTATTGGTGGTGCATTAATCATTGGTCTGATCGCGGGTTTTACCGGACTTTGGGGGGTGGTGGCCTTAAAACGGTGGTTACGTGTTGACGATGTGTGTGATGTATTCGGTATACACGGCGTATGTGGGATCGTGGGCTGCCTCCTAACAGGGGTTTTTACGGCTAAATCTTTGGGAGGGACCGGCCATGCAGAGGGTATAACCATGTTGGAACAAGTTGGTATTCAGGCTTTTAGTATACTGGTTTGTGTGATTTGGTCAGTCGTTGTTGCCTTTATTGCTTTTAAAATAGCAGATCTGTTGGTAGGGCTGCGAGTTACGGTTGAAATTGAAAGGGAAGGGTTGGATATTAATTCTCACGGAGAGAGTGCTTATAATTAAGTTGTTATATAAAATGGCAGCAATAAGACCATAAAGTGTGATGTTGGTTTCTTAGTTTGCTGCCTTATTCATTTATCTATCTATTGCGTTTCCTAATCAGACCTTCCTGTACAGTGGAAGCAACAAGTATCCCTTCACGATTATAAATCTGTCCCCGAACAAAACCACGGGCACCGGAAGCTGACGGACTATCTACAGCATATAGCAGCCAGTCGTCTAGTCTAAACGGGCGGTGGAACCACATAGAATGGTCAATTGTTGCTATCTGAATATTTTTCTCAAGGAACCCGACACCATGTGGCTGTAATGCTGTTGGCAGAAAGTTAAAATCGGAGGCATAGCCAAGTAGATATTGATGAATAAAAGGGTCATCAGGTATATCTCCGTTACTGCGGAACCAAACATAGCGTACAGGTTCTTCTGGTGAGCAATTGAATGGACTGTGATATTTTACGGGCCTCATTTCTAGCGGGCAGGGGAAGAGAAGAATATTCTGCATTTTCTGTGGCAGTAGATGAGACATTTTTTTTACGATTTCGTTTTGAGGGATAAGTTCTTCTGGATAGGGTACATCCGGCATTATATTTTGGTGTTCAAAACTTTCTTCGTGACTTTGAAATGAGGCAGTCATATAAAAGATAGGCTTACCATTCTGAATCGCACTAACTCGCCGGGCACTAAAACTTCCTCCATCACGCAAAATCTCAACATCATAGACGATAGGTTTGTGACTGTCACCGGGACGTAAGAAATAGCTATGGAAAGAGTTGCCCATTCGGTCATCGACAACGGTTTGTTTGGCAGCATACAGTGCCTGACCAATCACTTGTCCTCCGAAAACCTGAGGAAAACCGAGATCTTCGCTTTGCCCTCGGTAAATACCTTCCTCAATTTTTTCCAATTTCATCAAATTTATCAGATTCTGTAATGACTTACTCATAATACGCCTTTGTTTTCTATTAGGTTATCGAGAGTACAAGGGATGATTATTGTCTCATTAATAAATGATTAATAAATAACTAAATTGTAAATGTTTTAAGTCCTGACAGTAGTGCAATAAAGAATATGAGATTTATTGGCGTTTTATGTTCAAATTTTTAATCTATAATTCAAATGATTTAGATTTAATGATTTGATATTTCAATTTATTTTAATATTTATATAGATTAGTTAATAATGGAGGAATGTGTATGAAATTATGGCAGCTCCCCGCTGGCGTATTACTAGCGGTTGCTTTGGTCGGGTGTAATGCCACAGGTGCTGAGGTGGTAGATACCCAGGTGGAAAAGATTGAAAATCCAATGAAACGGTCTTTTGTTGAAGGCAATATTAATATACTACAGCGTATCGCATTGCCAGCAGATGCTGTTCTGACGGTGGCCTTATCTGATGTATCTTTGGCTGATGCGCCTTCAGTTACTTTGTCTCAGAAGGTAGAGCGTTTAGGTGGGAAACAATCACCTTTCCATTTTGTTTTGCCTTATCAGACAAACAAAATTAAGCCGAATGCACGCATTGTTGTCAGAGCTTCTGTTTCGTTGCATAGCCGCTTGATGTTTGTTACAGATACAGCATATGAAGTGATTAATAATGGGAAGACTAAAGATGTCGAAATTACGTTGAAAGCCGTTAGATAATACATTTCCTTATTGTATTGATTTGCAATGTGCAATAAATCAGCATTCGGGCCTGCTTGTCTTGCTATTTAAGTAGGTATGAATGATAATGGCGCCGCTTTGAAGTTAAAGCAACACGTCGCAATGGGGGCTCTGTTGGTTCTCCCGCAACGCTAACTTGTTAACTTGGTCAGGTCCGGAAGGAAGCAGCCATAGCAGGGGATGTGTGTGCCGGGATGTCGCTGGCAGAGCCCTCGCCAATTTCATTGGTAACCTAATAAGCCGATAGCACTTTACCGGCTCGGATCACTTTCTATCTGATAAAGACTATTTTAGCGAACATATTTCCATACTGAAGGTGGAATTCTATCATACAGTTTATTCATGGTCAGCTCAGCTAGGCGGTGATCCGCAGCAGAGTAGAATAGTTCAAGTTCATCTCCTGAAAGTTCGTATTTGTTCTTTTCAATCACACGTTCCAGTGTATCAATCGTGGTGCATTTTCTTAAACGCATCAGATAATCAGTTTTAGTCATAATCGCCTTTCTTATTTAACATATATAAAAAATTATTGAGGGAAATATTCAATCAAATTTTGCTCAAGGAGCAATTTAAATCCTGTAACAGGACGCTGGTTAAGCGTTCATTAGTTTTTTTACCATTCCATAAGTTTAGAAACGCTAATCTTAATTTGTTTCCAAGCAAAGTATAAGTACATGTATTATCAATACATTTATCAATTCAAGTGAGAAGGTTGAAATCATCAGAATATTTTATTTTAAAGTACTAAACGAAAGTTGATATGTATTCAATCTATTTGTTTAGCTTTAAATTATCCTGAGATGTAAAAGCTATTTCTACAACCAGTCTCATCTCTGTGTACTCTGCACTAGAAGTGCTTCTTGCCTTAGATTTTTACATAAGCATTCTAATTCATCAATATTATGTCATCTTGAGTGAATATTCATCCATGCTATGTTGATCTTCCTGTATATGCCATTACTTAATTTTTTGAGTTAAACACTAAGCATATACATGTATTATAAAATTTTTTTCGAGAGATTATTATTATGTATCTATAATCGTTCTTTGGGATTATTTATCTTTTTTACAGATGGCTCTGATTCGCTTCCTCGTAAATCAGAATCAGCTCTTAACAAAAATTCATACCTTAACTCAATAAACTATAAATATCGGCTAGTATGTGTGAGTTAATATGTAGGTTTATATAAAACAGTATTACCCTCAGACACCAGTAACGGCAGATTATAGCCTGATGGCTACAATAATCAATGAATATAACATCATTATTACATAAGTCACTATGTGCTGGTATTGTTTTTTGTCATTTAGTGTAAAAAAAGATAAAGTAATTTTTGTCCGACGACTTTCATATTAATTTTATTAAAGTCACTAATGCTTGGATTTTTAAAGCTATTTTATACTCATAAGTGGTAATTATAATTAAATTTAAACAAAATTACTTAAATATTAAGCGGATAGATTAATGATCAGAATCTTGTCAGATGGAAGCAACTATTATATTTAAGAAGGCCGATTTGACGGCCTTCTGGTTATTGTTGGTAGCATTTAGTGAGATTCTGACGCGGGTTCAATCTCCTCCGCTTTCTTACTGAAACGTCGTCTTATAACCACAAAGAATACCGGCACGAAAAAGATTGCTAGCGAGGTTGCTGCAATCATTCCGCCTAATACCCCAGTACCCACTGCGTTTTGAGAGCCGGATCCTGCACCATTACTCAGTACTAGGGGGATAACACCTAACATAAATGCTAGTGATGTCATTAGGATTGGGCGAAGACGCATTCTTACCGCATCTAGTGTAGCTTCTATCAACCCCTTGCCCTCTTTTTCCATCAGGTCCTTGGCGAATTCAACGATAAGTATTGCGTTCTTAGCTGACAAACCGATAGTGGTCAATAAGCCAACTTTAAAGTAAACATCGTTATCCAAACCGCGGAATGTTGTTGCTAACAAGGCTCCAATGATACCTAATGGTACTACTAGCATAACTGAGAATGGAATTGACCAGCTTTCATATAGTGCAGCCAGACAGAGGAATACCACTATCAATGATAATGCATATAGAGCTGGGGCTTGATTACCAGACAGGCGTTCCTGATAGGACATACCTGTCCAGTCGAAGCCGATTCCATTTGGTAGCTTAGATGCCAATTCTTCCATCAGGGCCATTGCATCACCAGTACTTTTACCCGGAGCTGCTTCACCCAGAATTTCCATTGATGGTAAACCGTTGTAACGTTCCAGACGTGGCGAACCGTAGGTCCAGGGTTCTTTGGACGTATCTGTAAAGGCAGAGAATGGAACCATTTCACCCTGTTTATTACGGACATACAGTTTGTAGATATCACTTGGCAACATACGATAAGGTGCTTCCGATTGAACGTAAACTTTTTTGACACGACCGCGATCGATAAAGTCGTTCACATAGTTACTACCAAACATTGTGCTGAGTGTTGAGTTAATATCAGCTATGGAAACACCGAGAGCTTCAGCTTTTTCTTGATCGATCCTGAGCCGATATTGAGGGGTATCTTCCTGACCATTAGGACGAACACCTACTAACATATCTGGATGCTGTTGTATCATGCCAAGTAATTGGTTACGGGCTTCTGTCAGTTTGTCATGTCCAAGGTTTGCTTTATCAATTAATTCAAAATCAAAACCGGTTGCTGAACCTAACTCTACAATTGCAGGGATGTTAAACGCAAAAACCATACCTTCTTTGATTTTCTGGAAGTGAGCACTAGCTCTGGCAACAATAGCCGGTACTTTGTTTTCAGCACCAGGACGTTCACTCCAGTCTTTCAGGCTTATAAATCCCAACCCTGTGTTTTGCCCCTGCCCACTAAAACCAAAGCCACTGACGGTAAATACAGAAACCACACGATCTTTTTCTTCTGTATTGAAGTAATCGCTTATTTTATCTAGAACTTTTTCTGTTTGTTCCTGTGTTGCCCCCGCAGGTAATTGAACCATTGTCAGCAATACTCCCTGATCTTCTTCAGGAAGAAAAGAGGATGGTAAACGTGTGAACATGATGGCCATACCCGCCACCAAGAATACATAAATTACCAGGTAACGGCCTGTATTGCGTAGAATGCGACCAATGCTGTCAGTATAGTGGTGGGTACTTTTGTCAAATACGCGGTTGAACCAGCCAAAGATGCCGGTCTGCTTACCATGGCTACCTTTGGCAATGGGTTTCAACATAGTGGCACATAGAGCTGGTGTTAGGATTAATGCTACCAGCACAGACAATACCATTGCAGATACGATAGTGATCGAGAATTGACGATAAATTGCACCGGTTGAACCACCGAAGAAGGCCATTGGGATAAATACAGCAGACAGCACCATTGCAATACCAACTAGGGCGCTTTGGATTTGCCCCATTGATTTCCTGGTTGCTTCTTTCGGCGATAGACCTTCTTCCTGCATAACACGTTCAACGTTTTCTACAACAACAATGGCATCATCTACCAATAAGCCAATGGCGAGAACCATAGCAAACATGGTTAATGTATTTATTGAATAGCCAAATGTAGCGAGTATTGCAAATGTTCCTAAGAGCACGACTGGAACCGCAATGGTTGGAATGAGTGTTGCACGGAAATTTTGGAGAAATAGGTACATTACCACGAACACCAGCATGATGGCTTCAACCAGTGTTTTTACCACTTCGTTTATAGAGATTTTAACAAATGGTGTGGTGTCATATGGATAGACGATTTTCAGCCCGTGAGGGAAGAAAGGCTCCATATTTTTTAGCGCTTCTTTTACTGCTTTGGATGTATCCAGAGCGTTAGCGCCTGTCGCTAGTTTGACACCGATACCCGCAGCAGGTTTTCCATTATAGCGGGCAATGATGTTATAGCTTTCTGCACCTAGTTCCACTTTTGCTACATCTTTCAGACGGACTTGAGAACCGTCAGTATTGACGCGCAGAAGTATATTGCTGAACTCTTCCGGTGAGGTTAGACGTGTTTGAGCAATGATCGAGGCATTCAAGCGTTGACCTGGAACGGGAGGGGTTCCCCCTAATTGACCGGCGGCTATTTGGTTATTTTGTGCTTTGATTGCATTTATTATATCCAGAGTCGTCATTTTGTAATTAACGAGCTTGTCAGGATTTAACCAGATGCGCATGGCATACTGGTTACCAAAAAGCATTGTATCACCCACACCAGTTACACGGCTCAGAGGGTCTTTGACGGTTGCACCAACATAGTCAGAGATATCGTCCTGTGACATAGAGCCATCTTCAGAGATGAATCCGGCAACCATCAAAAAAGAGGTCGTGGACTTATCTACACGTATACCTTGCTGTTGCACTTCTTGTGGTAACAGAGGCATAGCGAGTTGCAGCTTGTTTTGTACCTGTACCTGTGCAATATCGGGATCAGTACCGGCCTCAAAGGTTAGTGTGATATTCATGTTTCCAGCAGAATCACTGTCGGAAGACATATAAACTAGGTTATCGATACCATTCATGTTCTGTTCGATAACCTGAGTCACTGTGTTTTGCACAGTAGTGGCATCTGCGCCGGGATAAGTTGCAGAGATAGAAATCGCCGGTGGTGCAATAGTAGGGTATTGCGCTACGGGTAATTTTATAATTGCCAACAGCCCAGCCAGCATGGTGATAATTGCGATTACCCATGCAAAGATTGGCCGATCTATAAAAAATTTAGGCATGAATCACTGACTCCTATGACTCCTAAATTAAGACTTTTTCGCAGGTTCAGCTTGGTTCGCAGCAGATTTTGCATTTAAGTCCACTTCTTCTGCTTTAACCGGTATGCCGGGTTTAATTTTTTGCAAACCAGTAACGATGACCCGATCACCTGCTTTCAGACCGGAAGCTACTAGCCATTTATCACCAATAGCTTGGTTGGCAGTGATAACGCGCGGTTCGACTTTTTCGTCTGCACCAACCACCATGACAGTAGCTTCACCACGAGGTGTACGGGTAACTCCTTGCTGAGGAACCAGTATTGAATCCTGGCGAATACCTTCTTCCAGTTTTGCACGAACAAACATGCCTGGAAGTAGCTCTTCGTTCGGGTTAGGGAATATTGCACGGATAGTGATAGAGCCCGTTGTTTCATCTACAGTAATATCAGAGAATTCCAAGTAGCCTGTTTCACTGTAATTTTTACCATTTTCCATGATCAGGTGAACTTTAGCTTTACTGTCCCCTTTCTGCACAGCACCTTTGGCGATTTCATTTTTAAGACGCAGATAGTCATCACTTGACTGAGTGACATCCACATAAATTGGATCCAGCTGTTGAACCGTTGTCAGTGCTGTTGGTTGACCAACAGAAACTAGAGCACCTTCAGTTATAGTAGATTTGCCGGAACGACCACTAATCGGTGCTGTAACTTTGGTATATGCCAAATTGATACGGGTGGTCTCTACGGCCGCTTTTGCCGCCTGTACTATAGCATTTGCCTGCGCATAGTCGGCACTGGCTTTATCAAATTCCTGTTGACTAACATAGTTTGTACCTAACAGTGACTTATATCGATTCACTGTCAAGCGTGCGATCTCTGCATTAGCTTGAGCTTTTACCAAATCAGCTTTAGCACTGTCATAGTCAGCCTGGTAAGTTGCTGGATCTATCTGATATAAAGAAGTGCCTGCTTTTACATCGCTACCTTCTTTATAATTTCGTTTCAGAATTATACCACTTACTTGTGGACGAACTTCTGCAATGCGGAAGGCTGATGTTCGGCCTGGAAGTTCCGTCGTGACCATCAGAGGTTCAGTTTTCAGCGTCACGATACCGACTTCAGGAGCCTGTTGGTTCCCAGCAACCTGCTGAGAGTCTTTGTCGTTACATCCTGAAAGAGCTAAGCTGCCTGAGAGTACCAGTACTGTAGCCAGAGGCAAAACTCCCCTGTTTATTCGCATAAGTAAACCTCAATATTTTTAGATGTTGACCCTTCAATCCGTAAAACCATTACTCCATTAATAACAGCATGCTATAATACAAACATACGTGAATGTATGTAAATCCATTTTAGGTTAAAATTAGAGTGTATGGCACGAAAAACTAAACAACAGGCTGAAGAGACCCGGCAACAGATTATAGACGCAGCTATAAAAGAGTTTTCTGAGCGCGGTGTCTCTGCTACTTCACTGACAGATATTGCCACAACGGCTGGGGTAACCCGTGGGGCAATTTACTGGCATTTTAAAAACAAAGTAGACCTGTTTTCCGAAGCCTGTAGAATAACAGATTCTAAGATTGACGAATTAGAAAAAGAGTATCAAGCAAAATATCCTAATAATCCACTCCTGATTTTAAGAACTTTAATCATCCATATCCTGACGTCGGTCGTTGATGATCCGAAAAACCGGCTATTAATGGAGATTTTTTTCCACAAATGTGAGTTTGTTGGTGAAATGTCTGCCTTGGTGGAAGTTCGTCAGGAACTGTGTGTTGCAGACTATGTTCGTATTGAAGAGTCTCTTTCTGGTTGTATTGCATCAGGCCAGCTTCCTTATAATCTTCATCTGCGGCGAGCGGCTATCATGTTAAGAGGATTGATAACGGGCTTGTTGGAAAATTGGTTATTTGCACCAGATAGTTTTGATATTCAGAAAGAAGCGGAGTCGTTAGTGGATAGTTTTATCGATATGCTTAAATATAGTGAGCATATGAAAGTCGCTGAAAAATGAAGAACCAGAATAATAAAGGTGAATTCTATTTTGGTAATTGCTAACAATGTGGCTAATGGCCAAAAGTCATTATCTTATGCTCTTTGTTTATCTGCTGCTATATAAGAGATAAGACTGAGAAACTAAGCTGAAATTATTTCTAATATCAGATACTGCTGCCGGTTTTGTTAGGGAAGAGATTAAAGAAAGGCTATAACCTAAGGTAAATTTTGAAGATTCTGACTGTATAAAATGTACTGATTAAATTCGGCAAGGGTAGAGTAGGTGCTTGTAATATCAGCAAGTTGGCACTGATTGATAACGCTGAAATCAGTGCATTGATTGAATTTTCCCTACGGATTTTGCAAGCAGACACAGTGCTAAGTGGGATCAGTATTAAGTTGCTGGCCGGAGATAATCATCTATGTTGGAAATACGAAATGTAACGCACGCCTATGGTGAGCGAGTGATATTGAAAGAATTAAATTTGCAGCTAAAGGAAAAACGAATTGCCATCATAGGCAGCAACGGTTGTGGCAAAAGTACATTCGCACGTCTTCTTAATGGATTGTTGGTACCGAAAAGTGGTGATGTTTTGGTGGATGGTTTGAACACCAGAACGGAAGGTAAAGCGATCCGGCGTAAGGTTGGTTTTGTATTTCAGAATCCTGACAATCAGATCGTTTTTCCAGTCGTTGAAGAAGATTTGGCCTTTGGAATGAAAAATCTCGGTTTTTCCAAGGATACGATTTGGCAAAGAACGCAGGAGGTGCTTTCTCGATATGATTTACTTCAATTTAGGGAGCATCCTGCCCATCTTTTAAGTGGTGGTCAGAAACAACTTCTTGCGATTTCTGGTGTTCTGGTGATGGAGCCCGATTACATTATTTTCGATGAGCCTACAACCTTGCTGGATTTACGAAACAAGCGTCGTGTTGCCAAAGCAATCGATAACTTATCTCAAACTGTGATTATAGTTTCTCATGACCTTGATTTTTTGGCGGGATTTGATCGTGTTCTGGTTTTTGATAATGGTCGTGTCGTTGTTGATGACATACCCTCTATTGCTATTCCTGAATACGTAAGGATGATGTTATGAGCCTGTCTGGATATAATCCTGGTTCATCATTTGTGCATCGAGTTAGCCCTGGGCTCAAAATTATTTCTTTGCTCATTCTGGGAACATTGCTTTTCGTTGCTCCTCGTATTGATCTTTCTGTTGTGGCATTGACAGGCATCGTATTTTTATACTTGTTAGCCAAAATCTCATTAAAAACTGCTTGGATGCAATTACGGTCGGCACTATGGATACTCGCACTTATTTTTATAGTCCAATTGTTTCTACACCACTGGACCGCAGGTGTACTTGTGGTGGTTCGTCTTGTCTCTCTTTTGTTGCTGGCCTCGCTTGTTACTCTCACTACGCGCTCTTCTGATATGATCGACGCATTGGAAAAAGGGCTTTGGTGGTTGTACTATCTTGGCATCAATCCTGGAAAAGTGAGCTTGGCTCTATCGCTTGCTTTGCGGTTTATCCCTGTTCTGGCGTCAATTACAGAAGAAGTACGAGAGGCACAGAAAGCAAGAGGTCTCGATAAGAGTGTCATTGCAATTGCAGTCCCTGTTATTGTGCGAATGCTCAAAATGGCAGACGATATCTCTGCTGCTATTGAAGCTAGGTCCTATGATCCTGGATTTGACAGAAAGAAATTGGGCAGCAAGTAAAGCAAGATTTGTGGTTTTATCGAAAAGAAAGAGGGATTAAATGTCTACCAAAGATATTGTTTATATAGCTCTATTTGCCTCTCTAACCGTCGCATTGGGTTTATTTCCGCCATTGACACTTCCCGTTGTGGGCGTTCCGATAACAGCGCAGTCGATGGGCGCAATGCTTGCTGGGGCCATTATTGGTGCGAAACGGGGTGGATTAGCATTGTTGCTTTTTTGTGTGCTTGTTACCGTTGGATTACCAGTAATGGCTGGAGGGAGGGGAGGATTGGGTGTATTTCTCAGTCCAAGTGGTGGTTTTATTTTAGCATGGCCGATTGCCGCTTTTGTTATCGGCTATTTGTATGAGAAAAATCTTACAAAACTAAATACCTTTAAAGAAGCTGCATTTCTTGTCTTTGGTGGAATTATGGTTGTTTATGTGATCGGTATCCCGTGGATTGCCGCACTTGCCAATATCAGCATCTGGCAAGCAACCGTAGGTTCGATTGGATTTGTACCGGGAGATATTATCAAAATAGTACTAGTTATTTTGATTGCGAAAACGGTTCGTCGGGCTTATCCCACTCTTGAACCGCGTTCTTAAGGGGCAGTTTTTGTCGTAGGTTGATGTTTGTTTGTGATTACCCAATAGTTACCGCTAAGTGTCATCATTGTGCCGATTATGGCCCAAATGGTTGGACGATAGCCCTCTGTAACGCTGGAGATCGTTAAGGCTACGAGTGGAACGATAAGCATGGCATAAGCTCCTCGTTCAGCCCCCAAACGACCGACAACGGCAAAGTAAGTTGTATACCCAATTACCGAAGGAAACAGGATCAAATAGAATAGAGATGTTACATAGGCTGGTGATAGATCAAAATCAAACGTTTGCTTGGTCAAAAAGGCATAGCTGAACAAGAATATGGTGCCATATCCCATAGAAATCCCGGTCATTGGCAGAACAGTGACACCTTTTCTCTGTAACTGAACTGCGGAAATGTTAGCAAATGAGAATGTCAGGGTTGCTGCAATTGCGTAACCGAATCCTGTCCAATTCCACTCATTATTTAAAAATTCTGGGCTAAAGACTAAAATTATCCCAGTTAGCCCGACTACAGCGCCTACCAGCACTGTCCATGAAATCGATTGCCGTAGAAAGAGAATTGCATTTATGGCGTTGAATAATATGACTGAAGAGTAGGTAAGGGCGATTAAACCGGTAGTGATCAAGGCTGTAGCCTTGTAAATCAGCAAGAATGTGACAGCGAATCCGAATGTACCAAGTGCGGCAAAAGAGAGGTGCTCGCGCCAGGTGTGTGTAAGTCTTTCCCGTGAAATTACAGCAATCAGAAGTAGCAGTACCGACGCACATCCAAAACGGTAAATCAGGGATATTACAGGTGAAACATCAGTTAATTGTAGTTTTGCTGCATACCACGATGTTCCCCCAGTGATGATCGTCACGACATATAGAGTAGCAGTGGAGTAAGAAGAGGCACTCTTCATATTCAGGCCCCAAATGTTTCGTTGAGATGTATTACGACCATAAGGTTAACTTTTTCTCATTTAATACACCGATGAAGGAGCCTGTTGCAATGCGATTGCTACTTGCAGGTAGGACAATATGAGGGTTAGTTGTGTTGAAAATGACGACTGAACCAACTTGAGGTCGGAAAGTGAAAGATTCGCAATCAACTAATAGAGAACTGTCATATGGCTTGTATGTTTTATCGACTACAGTACTCTTGAATGGTTGATTATAGATCACGGTTTCTCCTCCCTGAGAGGGAGATAAAATATAGAGGTTCCAAGCAAGCTGAGTCGATATATCTCCGATGATTAAATTTCCTTTCGCAAAAGTGGGCGCGTAATCTATATGTAGATCCGAGCCACTGGAGATAATCCGGACGATACCAGCAAAATAGGGGCCGAACCCCGGTTCTTCTGCGACTGAAATGCTGAAATTTGTATCGTGATTGATGTATCGCATGAACCGATCAACTGGATCAAAAGCTTGATTGATAATTTGGATGCGATCTTGCTCAGCTACGCTAACTTGAGCAAAATATTGCTCTTTTGGTCGATCACGGTAATGGGCAAGTGAATTTCCCAAATAGAACCCCGGCCTTCCAAATTCATATGGCTTTGCCTGCATGCTCAGTATTGCAGACGAAAGCTGTTCTGCTTCTTCTATAGTTGCAAAATCATCTATCATCACTGCTGGAATCTTATTATCTATGATTGCTTGCAAGCTTTCTGATGATAATTTGACAAGCTCGTTTGATACCCACCGTGACGACATAATAGTCGACTCCTAGCCGATTTTATTTATATTAGAAAAATTGATATATTGATGGTCAGTGTCAATCGTATAACATTGATTGTATAAAAATGCAACATTTGATCACATTTGGGAATGCAACAATGACAATATCTCTGAGAGGTCATCACCTTTTGTGTATTCTTACCTACGCAGGTAACGGATATTCCCCTGATTTTGTCGAAAATTACAATAGGATTATTCCTCGAATTTGGGACGAAGATATCTTGATTGTGGCAGGACCGGATGACATATGTATTCCTTTGCTTGGAGAAGATGAACCTCATTGTTTTGGCGAGAGTGTTATTCTCCGGGATAGTCGAGCTTTGAAAGCAGTTAGCGCTCTTATAGGCCGACCAATTGAGATAGGTCATACGTTGAGGCTTGATGAGACCTATTTAAAACAGGCACGATGGGCTTTCAATCGTGGGATCATAAGATCCGCTTGTATAGGCTGTGAATGGGAACCGCTTTGCACTCGAATTGCTGCGGATGATTATTCTTCAACGTTTCTTAAACGAAATAGTGGAAAGAGCGAGTGACGATATAAAACCGTTTGAAATTTTGCAAAGGCTGATATTGATATGAATGTATGATCATATACTTAAGACAAACGTGAATCTTTTATAGTATCGATCAAGATATCTATTAAGGTGTTTGAAGTAAATCGTTCAATATTCCTTCGTCGACTGTGATTGCTTCGCTAATTTTGCTTGATAGTCGTGTTTGACTATTTCCAGTGCGGCGAGTGCGATTTCAGGAGTGATTTCATTACATTCCAGTAAATAGATCAGATCAACAGCAAGTTGAACTTCAGGTGGTGCTTGTTCGACTGACATAAAACATTCCTCATCTGAATCGTTAATCCATGTTCTCTTTGTATTCGATTGATTTTTCAATTCGCGTCAGAGATTGGCGGCAACGTGCTAGTCTTCCGGCTAATGCCGCGATCTCTTTCTGTATTTTTTGCTGATTACTCAGTGTAGTTTGTTGATTCAATCTTAGCTCTCGATCATTGATCATTGCGAGCAGACGGCGTTCATAATCTTGATGTTCAGCCAGTTTGTGATACAGGTCAGTAGCTTGTTGTTTATGTTCGAACCTGCTCTCTTTTTTTCTCAGTGGCTGGGTGGACAATTCACGCCTTAATGCTTCTATTTGGGCAACTAAGCGCTCAGTCAGAAATGCAACCTGTTCGGTTCGGTGATCCTGTACACATTCTTTGAGTTGTACCATGTTGTGCCTGACCTCTTGTAGATAACCACGGAGTTTATCGCTATGTCGGTTAAATAAAGCCTGATCAAACCGGGCAGTAGAGAATGGTGTGTCTGCTAATGGTGCTAGCTCTTCCGCCAGTATATCGACCTGTTTTTCGAGTAAATTTAATAACGGTTGTGTACTCATTTATACCCTGCGATGATTATGTTTTGCGAAGCAGAATTAACTTGGAACGACAAAAAATAGGCTGATGCATGTTCATCAGTTGCTTTTTTTTATCAGTTTGCATAGATTTTAGCACTCTCGTTGTTCTACTCACTGGCACCGATTATGACCGCAAACGCGCAGCAACTGCAATTTATTAAAGACAGTATTGAAACTATTCCTGATTACCCTAAACCGGGGGTTCTTTTTCGTGATATCACGACCTTATTGGATAACCCTCTTGCCTACCAGGCAACAATTAATCTTCTGGTAGAACGATATCAGGACAAAGGAATCACAAAAATTGTGGGTACTGAGGCTCGCGGTTTTCTATTTGGAGCTCCAGTTGCGTTGCGTCTCGGTGTTGGTTTTATCCCTGTCCGTAAAGCAGGCAAATTACCTCGTGAAACATTGAGTGAAACTTACGATTTAGAGTATGGCACCGATACACTGGAAATACATAAGGACAGCATTAAAGAAGGTGATAAGGTGTTAGTTGTTGATGACCTGCTGGCAACGGGTGGCACTATTGAGGCAACTGTTCGCTTAATCCGTCATTTAGATGGTGAAGTTTCTGAAGCTGCCTTTGTTATTGGCCTGCCTGATTTGGGAGGGAGTGAGCGTCTGCAAAAACAAGGCGTGAACAGCTTCACTCTATTGGAATTCCCAGGCCATTAATCTGCTTATTTTCGTATTACTAACATATCGGCCTCGCTGTCTGTAGTGAGGCTGTGTTAGCATGGTGCTCAACTGTATTCGATTTTTTCCGGTATCAATGAGCTATCAGGTACTTGCCCGTAAGTGGCGCCCACAAATATTTTCTGATGTAATTGGTCAGGAATATGTCCTGACTGCGTTAGCTAATGGTCTTGCCCATGGTCGGCTTCATCACGCCTATTTATTTTCTGGCACTAGAGGTGTTGGGAAAACAACTATCGCCCGTTTGTTTGCCAAGGGGCTAAATTGTGAAATAGGTATTACGGATAAGCCTTGTGGTAAATGTGTTAATTGCCTTGAGATTGAACAGGGGCGATTTGTCGATTTAATTGAAATTGATGCGGCTTCCCGTACTAAAGTTGAAGATACGCGTGAATTGCTAGATAACGTGCAATATGCTCCGGCTCGTGGGCGTTTTAAAGTCTACCTGATTGATGAAGTGCATATGCTTTCCCGCCACAGTTTCAATGCATTATTGAAAACGTTGGAAGAGCCGCCTGAGCATGTGAAGTTTCTACTGGCAACGACTGATCCGCAAAAATTGCCAGTGACTATTCTTTCCCGTTGCTTGCAGTTCCATCTCAAATTGCTGGATATTGGTCAGATAAGCGATCAGCTTGAGCGTATTCTTAAAGCTGAACATATAGAGAGTGATAACCGCGCTCGTCAGCTATTGGCTCGTGCTGCTGATGGCAGCATGCGTGATGCGTTGAGTCTGACAGATCAGGCTATTGCTATCGGACAAGGGCTGGTGACAGCTGAAATAGTCAGCTTGATGCTAGGAACTTTAGATGATGAACAGCCGTTATCAATTATTGAAGCATTAATTCGAGCTGACGGTCAGCAGGTTATGGCATTGGTGGAACAAGTCGCTTCACGGGGGGCAGACTGGGAGGATTTGCTGGTAGAAATTCTTGCATTGCTGCATCGTATTGCAATGCTCCAGTTGTTACCTTCTCAGCCAGAAATCGCTTCTTCATCAATTGAAGGCCGTTTGCGGATATTGGCAAAAGCTGTTTCACCGGAAGATTTGCAACTTTATTATCAAACTTTGCTGATTGGTCGTAGAGACTTGCCGTATGCACCGGAGCGTAGGATGGGTGTTGAAATGGCTCTGTTCAGAGCTTTGGCATTTCATCCGAAAGCCGTTATTGAAGAGGTTGTGGCACCGGTGGTACATTCTGCGGTTATCCCATCAGTTACAGCACGACCGAAACATAGTGATCAGGGGGATGTGCCACCTGCTAATTATATTAATGAACCGGCACAATTGGATAGAGCTTCTCAGTCGGAGCCCCAGATACCTCAGGCGCTTGCATCAAGCCCAACAGCGCAGTTGCTGAAAGCAAGGAATGTGTTATCCCGACAGCAAGAGCAAACATCAACAAAAAAGCCTGAATCAGCTACGCCTGTTAAGATGAAGTCAGCAACTTCAGCATTGGAACGGTTTGCCGCAGTGTCAGGACAGCGACCTCAGCCATCAATAGATAAAAAACAGGAAAACAAACCTGAGAAAAAAGAAGCTTACCGTTGGCGTGCCAAGAATATTGAGGAGAAAACAGAAACTCATGTGGCCACACCAAAGGCTTTAAGAACAGCTTTGGAACATGAGAAAACATCAGAGCTGGCAGAGAAATTAACGGAAGAGTCTAAACAGAGAGATGCATGGGCCACAGAAGTTGGTAAACTTAAAATTCCTAAACTGGTGCAGCAATTGGCATTAAATGCATTCAAAGAGCAGGTTAGTGCAAATAATATCCGTTTACACTTGCGTTCGAGCCAGCGTCACCTTAATTCCGCTTTCGCACAAAAGTCATTAGCGGGGGCTTTAAGCGAGTTGTATGGCGTAACGGTTGAATTCAGTATTATTGAAGATGATAATCCTGCGGAGAAAACTCCGCTGGAGTGGCGACAAGCCATTTATGAAGAGAAATTGGCACAAGCTCGCCAATCAATTATTGCGGATAAAACTATTCAAACATTGCGGCAGGTATTTGATGCTGAATTGGATGAAGAGAGTATCCGACCGGTTTAACCATGCTGCAATCTGTACCTTTGTACGATGTAGCCATAGCGAAGAGAGAAATCTATGTTTGGTAAAGGTGGTTTGGGCAATTTGATGAAACAGGCCCAGCAAATGCAGGACAAAATGCAGAAAATGCAAGAAGAGATCGCCAATCTGGAAGTGACGGGGGAATCGGGTGCAGGTCTGGTGAAAGTGACTATCAATGGTGCTCATAATTGCCGTCGTGTTGAGATCGATCCAAGCCTGATGGAAGATGATAAAGAGATGTTGGAAGACCTGATTGCTGCTGCATTCAATGACGCAGCCCGTCGTATTGAAGAAACTCAGAAAGAGAAAATGTCAGGTATTTCCAGTGGGATGCAATTGCCACCAGGCTTTAAGATGCCATTCTGATGCAAACGAGTCCTCTCCTTGAATCCTTGATGGAAGCATTACGCTGTTTACCAGGGGTTGGCCCTAAATCTGCACAGCGGATGGCTTTTCATCTGCTACAGCGTGATCGCAGTGGTGGAATGCGTTTGGCTCAGGCATTGACCAGAGCAATGTCAGAAATTGGGCACTGTAAATATTGCCGGACTTTTACCGAACAGGAACAGTGCACAATTTGTGCTAATCCACGCCGTCAACAAAATGGTCAAATCTGTGTGGTTGAAAGTCCTGCGGATATTCATGCTATTGAACAAACCGGGCAGTTTGCCGGGCGTTACTTTGTATTGATGGGGCATTTATCCCCATTAGATGGCATTGGTCCAATGGATATTGGTTTAGATTGTCTTGAGGATCGCCTCTCTACTGAAGAGATTTCAGAGGTGATTCTGGCGACTAATCCGACAGTGGAGGGAGAGGCCACTGCCAATTATATCGCAGAGATATGCTTTCAGTATGGTGTAACAGCAAGTCGTATTGCTCATGGTGTACCGGTTGGTGGTGAACTTGAGATGGTAGACGGTACAACATTGTCTCATTCAATTGCCGGGCGGCAGAAGATTACTTATTGATTTTCCATTAATGGCTTACGGTTTTATCTAGTCGGAAAGGAATAGTGTTGTAATTTTGTTTAGATCAAATCGTAAAGACTTTGAGGCGCTACATTTATGTGGCGCATGTCTCTTAGATCATTCTGCTATGATGAAAGTTATTTCAAACTCTTTTGGATAATCAAACTTGAAATTCAACTTATTTATCCCCATCTGCATATTATCGTCTGATTTTGTCTGTCTGAACTGGATTTAGATTGAGGTAATAAATGAGTATGAAAGGTCAGGAAACCCGTGGATTTCAGTCTGAAGTAAAACAACTTCTGCAATTAATGATCCATTCACTCTATTCCAATAAAGAGATTTTCCTTCGTGAGCTAATCTCAAACGCTTCCGATGCTGCTGACAAATTGCGTTTCCGCGCATTATCTGCGCCAAAACTTTATGAAAATGATGGTGAACTACGCGTTCGACTTTCTTTTGATAAGGAAAAGAGGAGCATCACGATTAGTGATAATGGCATTGGTATGACTCGTGATGAGGTTATCGATAATCTTGGAACAATCGCTAAATCAGGAACAAAAGCTTTTCTGGAATCTATTGGTTCAGATCAGGCTAAAGACAGCCAGTTAATTGGTCAGTTTGGTGTTGGGTTTTACTCTGCATTTATTGTGTCTGATAAAGTCACTGTACGTACTCGTGCTGCTGGCGCTCCAATTGATCAGGGCGTATTCTGGGAATCTGCCGGAGAAGGCGATTACACAGTTGCTGATATTGAAAAAGAGACGCGCGGTACAGAGATCACCCTTCATTTACGTGAAGGAGAAGATGAATTCCTGAATGACTGGCGTTTGCGTTCTGTTATCAGTAAATACTCTGACCATATTGCCTTGCCGGTTGAAATTGAAACCAAGAATAAGAGCGAAGAAGAGGGTGAAGAGGATACAGTAACTTGGGAGAAGATTAATAAAGCTCAAGCTTTGTGGACTCGTGGTAAATCTGAAATTACAGATGAAGAGTACAAAGAGTTCTACAAACATATTTCTCATGATTTTTCTGATCCGCTGATCTGGAGCCATAACCGCGTAGAAGGTAAACAGGAATATACTAGCATGCTCTATATTCCATCTCAGGCTCCGTGGGATATGTGGAACCGTGAGCATAAGCACGGGCTGAAATTGTATGTCCAGCGTGTGTTTATTATGGATGATGCGGAACAGTTTATGCCAAACTATTTACGCTTTGTCCGTGGCCTGATTGACTCCAACGACTTGCCGCTGAACGTTTCCCGTGAAATTTTGCAAGATAATTCTATTACCCGTAATTTACGTAATGCATTGACCAAACGTGCATTACAGATGCTGGATAAACTGGCGAAAGATGATGCAGAAAAGTACCAGCAATTTTGGCAACAGTTTGGCTTGGTAATAAAAGAAGGTCCGGCAGAGGATAGTACCAATAAAGAAGCTATCGCTAAATTGCTGCGTTTTGCTTCTACTCATAATGACAGCTCGGCACAAACAGTTTCTCTGGAAGAGTATGTTAGTAGAATGACGGAAGGTCAGGATAAGATCTACTACATCACCGCAGACAGTTATGCCGCAGCGAAAAACAGTCCTCATCTGGAGTTGTTTCGTAAGAAAGGTATTGAAGTTCTGTTGCTGTCAGATCGCATTGATGAATGGATGATGGGATACCTCACTGATTTTGATGGTAAAAAATTCCAGTCAGTCAGTAAAGCCGATGAATCCCTGGATAAATTGGCAGATGAAAACAAAGCTGAACAGGAAGAAATTGAAAAACAACTGGAGCCGTTTGTTGAGCGTGTGAAAACATTGCTTGGTGATCGAGTAAAAGAGGTTAAATTGACTCACCGTCTGACTGATACTCCGGCAATTGTGACTACAAATGCAGATGAAATGAGCACGCAGATGGCGAAATTATTTGCTGCGGCAGGTCAACAGGTGCCGGATGTTAAGTACAATTTTGAACTGAATCCTGATCATCAGTTGGTAAAACTGGCTGCTGATATCAGTGATGAAGCTCAATTCGCGGATTGGATTGAACTGTTGCTTGATCAGGCATTGTTTGCTGAGCGTGGCACGTTGGAAGACCCAAATCAGTTTATTCGCCGTATGAATCAGCTATTGTTGTCTGAGAAAGCTTGATTTAATCATTTTTTGGTGACGATTGGAAACCACGCCTCTGATAATGTGATGGGGCGTGGTTTATTTTTATAGAAAAATATCACGAAATCGTTTACCTGTTTCCTTGAGCGAACCCCATGCTAAATGGTATGGTGACTCGTTTTCTCAAAATATAAAAACTAACTAGCAAGGGGATTTACGCAATGCGTATCATTCTGCTGGGCGCTCCGGGCGCCGGTAAAGGGACTCAGGCGCAATTTATCGTGGAGAAATATGGGATCCCTCAAATTTCTACTGGCGATATGTTGCGTACTGCGGTTAAGGCTGGCACAGAATTGGGTTTAAAAGCGAAAGCGTTGATGGATCATGGTAAGCTGGTTACCGATGAACTGGTTATTGCTTTGGTCAAAGAGCGCATCAAACAAGATGACTGCCGTGATGGTTTCTTGTTGGATGGGTTCCCCCGTACTATTCCCCAGGCTGATGCAATGAAAGAAGCGGGTATTAATGTTGATTATATCTTGGAATTCGATGTTCCCGATGAACTCATTATTGAACGTATCATTGGGCGTCGTATACATGCGCCATCTGGCCGTGTTTATCACATCAAATTTAATCCGCCGACAGTAGAAAACAAGGATGATATTACGGGTGAAGAGTTGACTGCTCGTAAAGACGATCACGAAGATATCGTGCGTAAACGTTTAGTTGAATACCATCAACAGACAGCACCTTTAGTATCTTACTATCAAAAAGAAGCAGAGGCAGATTATACCAAATATTTTAGAATTGATGGTACTCGTAAGGTATCTGAGATTAGTGAAGAATTATCTAAAATTTTGGATTAATCAACCTAAATGATTCTTAGAGGGCGACTAATAAGTCGCCTTATCCTATATTATTTATTTACTGTATCAGGTAAATTAGTCGGTTTTTCTTCACTGTTTTCGTAGATAAACATGATTTTCATCTGTATTTTATTATGTTAGGGTTTTCACCAGCGAAACAATAAAGGATCGACATAATGAACAACGGTAAATTTGGTGTTTTATTAGTTAATCTTGGCACTCCTGATAAACCGACAACTGCGGCTATAAGACGTTATTTAGCTGAGTTTCTTAGTGATAAAAGAGTCATAGATTTATCTCGATTTATCTGGAAGCCAATATTATATGGTTTTGTTTTGCCTTTCCGCTCTTCACGTGTAGCAAAGTTATATCAGAAAATTTGGACTGATGAAGGTTCTCCTCTGTTAGTATATGGCCGTCGGCAACAGAAATTACTGGCAGAAAGACTTGCTGACATCCCTGTTGAACTGGGAATGAATTACGGTTCTCCATCTCTTGAACAAGCGATTGACAACTTACTTAAGCAGAATGTTGAGCAGCTGATTGTTTTACCACTTTATCCCCAATATTCTGGTTCCTCATCTGCGGCTGTATTTGATGGTGTCAGTCTAGTATTACAAAAATACCGCACTATTCCTGGGATTCACTTTATTCGTAGTTATGCTGATCATCCGGCTTATATTTCTGCACTGAAAGAAACTATTGAGCAGAGTTTCGATAAGCATGGTCAACCGGACAGATTATTGCTTTCCTATCATGGTATTCCGCAGCGTTTTGTTGATACGGGTGATATTTATGCTGAGCAGTGTAAGTTAACAACACGGTTGCTAAAGCAAGCTATTAATTATCCGGCAGAGCAGGTAATGATGGCTTATCAATCACGTTTTGGTCGTGAGCAATGGCTGACACCATACGTAGATCAAACTATGAAAACTCTACCTAATCAGGGAATAAAACATATTCAGGTACTTTGCCCTGGTTTTTCGTCTGATTGTCTAGAAACGCTGGAAGAGATAAAACAGCTAAATAAAGAGATGTTTCTTAATGCTGGTGGGGAAAAATTTGAATATATTCCGGCGCTTAACGACAATGCTAGTCATATTTTACTACTTGAAGAGTTGGTCAACGGATTGGTCAGAAACAGAAATGAATAGTGATAGGATTAATCTATCATTAGGGTCCATTGGCTTTTTAAGGTATATTGCTACTCGGATGCCAGCCTAGTGGAACTGCCATACTTGTTTCAGAGTAAATGGGAATTAACCTATAGGCGTAGTGGAATGATGTTCTGTATATCAATTAGTAACAGCATATTTGAATTTGGATATAAATAATGAGTAATAAACCGATTAAAGGCACTAATTTCAGTGAAGAATATTTTAATTATTACAATTCAAAACGAGATGATGAAATTGATTTGTTTGAGTTATTCTCTGTTTTATTTCAATCAAAGTTATTGATTATTGCTGTTACTATCCTTTTTGCTGTTATTGGCTTTGCAGCGGTATCTTTGATACCACAAAAGTGGAGCAGTTCAGCTTCTATTGTTAAACCTCAACTTGAAGAGATACAGCCACTTAAAAATATCCTGACTAAGTTCGAGGTTTTAAGTTTACAATCATCAGTAACTTCGTCGTCACTGTATAATAGTTTTTTAAATAATTTTAATTCACGGGTTTTACGTGAAGAATATCTGGTTAATACAGAATATTTTAAAAATCTGGTGGCTAAATCAGGTGATCGCTCACCACTTGCAGAAAGAAAACTTATTGAAAAGATTGTGAATGATAATATTTCATCTTCTTCAAAAGCGGAAAAAGATGATGAAAATGGTGAAACTAAATTGACTTTTAGTGCTGGAACCTCAGAAGATGCATATAATCTGTTAAATGGCTATATTGACTATGTGTCGTCTATTGTCCATGAACAGGTGGAAAGTGAATTAAGCGATATGGTAAAACAAAAGCTTGCTTACTCTGAAGGTTTGTATAGCGTTGATTTAAACCGTGTGAATAATATACAGGAAGCTAATATTGAGCGATTGAAATATGCATTATCTATCGCTAATTCGGCAGGAATTAAAAAACCTATTTCCAGTGAAGGGGCGATGATCAAAGACGATCCAGATTATTCCATTGCTTTGGGTGCTGATGCATTACAACGTAAGCTGCAAATTACGGAGGAGATCAAAGATCCAGCCTCGATTGATGCTGATTTACGTAACCGATTGTTTTATATAAAGGAGCTGAAAGCGCTTATAATAGACAAAGTTAACTTCCAACCATTTAGATATATGCAGGCTCCTTATGAGCCAACAGCGAAAGATTCACCGAAGCGTCTACTTATCTTAATAGGCGGTGCTTTTTTTGGGCTGATCTTGGCTGTGGTGTTTGTTTTAATTCGTCATATGGTACGTAGTCGTCAGCAAGCGGTTTAAGTTTTCCTTGGCAGTAAATGTCGTAGTGACATTTACTGCCTGTCAGTTTTTATTGTGCTAATATGCTGCACCTTTTGGCGTCATAGCATCAATCAAAAATGAAATTCCCTGGTAAACGTAAATCAAAACACTATTTTCCCGTCAGTCTGCGTGATCCTTTACTCCAGCCAATTAAAGAGATGATGGATGGTGAGAATAACCGAGCTTATATCGTTGGTATCGATCAGACATTAGTGGATATTGAGGCGAAAGTAGATGAAGATTTTATCCAGCGCTATAACCTCAGCCAAGGGCATTCATTAGTTATTGAAGATGATGTAGCTGAAACCCTGTATAAAGAACTTACTGATAATAATCTTATTAGCCACGAATTTGCGGGTGGCACTATTGGTAATACTTTACATAATTACTCAGTTCTTGCCGATGATCGTTCCGTCTTACTGGGTACTATGTGCAGTAATATTCAGATTGGTAGCTATGCTTACCGCTATTTATGTAACACGTCTAGCCGGACTGATCTGAACTACTTACAAGGTGTGAACGGGGCAATTGGGCGTTGTTTTACGCTAGTAACGGAAAATGGTGAGCGCACTTTTGCCATTAGTCCTGGGCAAATGAATCAACTTAAACCGGAAAGTATTCCTGAGAAGATTATTGCTGAAGCTTCTGCTTTGGTATTGACTGCTTACTTGATTCGTTGCAAGCCGGGAGAACCCATGCCAGAAGCAACCATGAAAGCTATCGAATATGCGAAAAAGCATAGTGTACCTGTGGTTCTGACGCTAGGGACAAAATATGTTATTGCTGATGATCCACAATTGTGGCGTGATTTTCTGGTTGAGAATATTTCTGTTCTAGCAATGAATGAAGATGAAGCTTATGAGCTTACTGGTTTCAGTGATCCATTATTGGCTTCAGATATGGCACTGGATTGGGTCGATTTAGTTTTGTGTACTGCGGGGCCGGCTGGATTATATATGGCAGGTTATACGGAAAAAGATTATATGCGTCAGACAACTCACCCATTGTTACCGGGTGCTATTGCTGAATTTAATCGTTATGAGTTCAGTCGCGCTATGCGTAAATCTGATTGCCAAATCCCGATGAAAGTTTATTCCCATATTGAACCTTATATGGGGGGGCCAGAAAAAATCATGAATACCAATGGGGCAGGTGATGGTGCTTTATCTGCTTTACTGCATGATATAACGGCCAACAATCACCATAGAATGAATGTGCCTAATTCCAGTAAACATATCCGTACTTATCTGACATATTCATCACTTGCTCAAGTGTGTAAATATGCCAACAGAGTTAGCTATCAGGTATTGAGTCAGCATTCCCCTCGATTAAGCCGTGGTTTACCTGAGAAGGAAGATAGTTTGGAAGAATCTTATTGGGAACGATAATTATAAAATTTTGGCACCGTATAAATTAATGCGGTGCTGAAATTTAGATATAAGATCATTGATTAAGATTGTAAATGGTAGTGAGGTTTAATTTTATTAAAAATAATGATTTTTCGTTGAATGTATAAAAGTCAAAGTATCTCGTTATTATTTATACCTAATAGATTT
>NZ_JAHZMK010000012.1:0-97436 GCF_020387775.1 Photorhabdus antumapuensis | reverse complement strand
TAGATAACGATGTGACTGGGGTAAGTGAGTGCAGCCAACAAAGAGGCAACATTGAAAGATAACGGGTATAGATGTCGTTAGTATTACCAACACTAATCATTCTGATTTAATTATTTCTCTAATTTTTCTATTTATTTTAGGAGGGATTAGATAAAGGATGATTTTGAACTAAAATCACAATTTTTAAAAATCTTGGAACTGAGTTTTCAATTGTTGATTCTACTAATTATAATCAAGATGATTGGCTAGAAAACATTCCTTCATTAGTAATATGTTGAAATGATATTCTTTATATATTGAAATGATATTGCCCATATATAGAAATGATATTAGTTATACATGGATTGGAGCTGCTATATTTTAGGAATATTCCCCAGGTTGATATGGAATTTCATATTTTTTTATAGTATTGATATATGGATTAGTGTTTTCTGATGCTAATTTAGATAGCGAAACTTTGGCGATGATTGATAACTAAGAAGGATCATTTAGCGAAATACTTTTTGTTTTCTGTAATTATTTTATTTTGTTGCCTATATTAGGAAAGATTTTTTGTATCTTTTATTACTGAATTGGAGTTGTACCTAATAGATTTCGAGTTGCATCGCGACGGCAAGGGAGCGAATCTCCGGGAGCATAGATAACTATGTGACCGGGGTGAGTGAGTGCAGCCAACAAAGAGGCAGCTTGAAAGATAACGGGTATATTGAGATTACTAACATTTAGAGAAAAGACGAACCTAATAGCTATTAAGTGAAAGTAATGGTATTTAATGACCGTAACTTATTATTGTTAATTTAAAGAGAAGGAGGGGCATGATGAAATTGTTTACTAAAAATTTCCTATTATATTTCAAATGATTAATTATTATGCATAACAGCCATTGAGGATACTATGAATAGTTACTACGATTATATAAGAATTGCCAGTATGGTGAGTATGGTCCTAATTATGCCAGGACCAACAAATACTCTTTTGGTATCATCTGGATATTCACATGGTTTTATTAGTACACTCAGGCTGATATTGGCTGAGGCATTTGGTTATATAACAGCAATTAGTTTGTGGGGATTATTTTTATCCACAGCCTCGCACACTTTTGTGTGGTCACTGGTCGCCTTAAAGGTTTGCGCTTCGACATACATTGCTTATCTAGCCTTGAAAGTTTGGCATTTCTCATTAGACAAAAACAGGGCGAAAGTCCATTTTGTCACGGTATTATTTACCACACTGTTGAATCCTAAGGCTTTTGTGTTTGCTACATATGTATTTCCTCTTACTGCATTTACTTTGTGGTCAGAATACATTCCATGCATGACAGTTTTTGTTTGTGCGTTATTACCCGTTTCCCTGATTTGGGTTGGGGTTGGGAAAATACTATGTATAGAAAAGTTAGCAAAAGGGAGTTTAAAACCTGATTTGTTTTATCGTCTTGCTTCTTTAGTGTTATGTGTTTTCTCAGTCTCAATGTTTTACACGTCAATGAAAGGTGTTTTATATCTTTAACGTAATGAAATGTTTGATATTGCGATCTTCCTATTAATTGGCTTTTTCATGAGGCTAATGGTGATTGAAGGTGGCTGAAATTGTGTAGAGTGTCTTTATTTTAATTGGGTAAATACCATGATCATGTTAAGTAACGCTAAAAATTTAATGCATGGTATTTACCTTCCCTATTAATGAAAAACATTTACCTCAATGAGTTGCTGAATCTTGTTTTGAATGGGCTAAGGATTAATTGATAATCCGATTGATTTTTGTTGTATAGAATTGAATAGCTACTTTAGCTGAAAGTTTTGTTCCCTCTGAGCTGCCCTTATCATTGGTAGTTAAAGTGATAAGAACGGCTCGTATGGTTCATTATTGAATAGAAGGGAACACCCTACTCGGTAATGAATAGGGAATTATTCCATCAACAGTCGCTTTTCCTCAAAGTAATGGCGAAAAGGACGAGGCAGGGGGAGGTTCAGTCGGATAGCCTTGCTCACTGTTGGCTAATACACTTGCCATTGTTTTGGCAATTTCATGCTCACCAATAATGACGTGGCTAGCCCCACGCTCCGTGATATAGGTAACTTCATCGTCATAGTCAGCTCGGACAATGATATTAATATCTGGGCGTACTTCTCTTGCACAGGCGACAATCTCACCCGCTTCATAGCCATTAGGAATAGTCAGTAGGAGGGAGCAGGCGCAATCCAAGCGTGCCAGTGACATAATATCTTTGCTGGCAGCGTTGCCCATGACCGCACTGATACCTTGTTCACCGAGTTCCTCAAATTTGGCTCTGGTGTTTTCAATAACAACCAGAGGGATCCCTTTTTCCTGCAAGCGTTGGCATAGCAAGCTGCCGATACGCCCGTAGCCGACAACGATAGTGTGACCGCAGATATCGACAGGAATTTGCGTCTCTTCTTCCAACGTTTCTTCCAATAACTGCTCTTCAATCGTTTCTGTTTTTTCCAGATAGCGATCCAACAGGCTAAATAGAACTGGGTTTAGCATAATAGAAACAATCGCGCCCGCCAGAACAAGGTTACGGGCATTTCCATCAAGCAGGCCGAGTGCAACTCCAAGACCAGCCAGAATAAAGGCAAATTCACCGATTTGCGCCAGACTGACTGAAATCGTCAATGCGGTCCGGCGTGAGTGGCCGAACATCTTTACGAGTAACATTGCAGCGGCGGACTTACCAATAATAATGATTGCCAGCGTTGCCAGTATCGATAGGGGTTGTTGAATGAGGACCATTGGGTCGAACAGCATGCCAACAGAAACGAAGAATAATACGGCGAAAGCATCTCTGAGTGGCAGCGTATCCTGGGCGGCACGGTGGCTTAGTTCTGATTCGTTTAATACCATACCGGCGAAGAACGCCCCTAGTGCGAATGAGGCATCAAACAGAGCAACGGCACCGTAGGCGATACCCAAGGCGATAACCAACACAGCAAGGGTAAATAGTTCCCTGGAGCCGGTACTCGCAGTTTTTGCCAGTACCCACGGGATTAGACGGCGGCCAACAACAATCATCAGCAAGATAAAAGCGATAACTTTGCCGACTGTCATGGAGAGTTCCATAATTAACTGCCCGATATTGGCATCTTTATTACCAAGAATACCAGCAGCCGCGGGCAGTAATACCAGAGTCAGCACCATCGCCAGATCTTCGACAATCAGCCAGCCAATAGCTATTTGACCTCGCTGGCTATCGATCAGTTGGCGCTCTTCTAGCGCTCGTAACAGAACAACAGTACTGGCGGTTGATAGACAGAGGCCAAAGACGATACCGCTGAATAATTCCCAACCCAGTATTGCTGATAGCCCTACTCCGAGTAATGTCGCGACCAGTATTTGTGCAATAGCACCGGGGATAGCAATGGATTTTACTGCTAGCAGATCTTTGAGTGAAAAATGCAGTCCGACACCAAACATCAATAAGATGACACCAATTTCTGCCAATTCGGGGGCCAGTGATGCATCAGCGACAAAACCAGGAGTGAAAGGACCAGCGAGTACTCCCGCAGTAAGATAACCAACCAGCGGTGAGATTTTCAGGCGTTGTGCCAGCATACCAAGCAGATAAGCGATAAAGAACCCGCCAACGATAGTGGTGATAAGTGGTGTCGAGTGCTCCATTAAGACTCCTTCTTGCTGAGGCTAGTAAATAGCATAGTGAAGAGGTAGGTGTAACTGTATTTTATAGATAATTCGAGGTAAATTCGCTAAAAAAATGAATAAAACATCAAAAAATATGGGTTGAAAGGATTAAATTACCCGTAACAGGTATTTGTGTTGTTCTATTTGAATATTTATGAGGTAAATAAGCACTATTCCCACATAAAAAGTAAATTTTATGTGGGGTTGTATGGTGATTTTTCTAGTTATTATCTTCTATATTAGGTAATAAAGCGGTAAATATGCCAAGTAACGGTAGAAAAGCACAAATCTGATAAACCAGTTCAATACTTGTTCTGTCCGCAATATCACCAAGTACCGCTGCGCCAATACCTCCCATACCAAAAGCTAGCCCGAAAAACAGGCCGGATACCATCCCTGTTTTACCTGGAATAAGTTCCTGAGCGTATACCAGGATTGCAGAGAACGCAGATGCCAGAATCACACCAATAATCACTGATAGAATACTTGTCCAATACAGAGAAGCGTAAGGCAGAACTAATGTAAAAGGTGCAACTCCAAGGATAGATATCCAGATAACATACTTTCTGCCGATCTTATCACCAAGCGGTCCACCAATAATGGTTCCTGCTGCAACTGCGAATAAAAAAATAAACAGGTGAAACTGGGCGCTTTGTACGGAAATGCCAAATTTGTGTATTAAGTAAAAAGTATAATAGCTACTGATACTGGTGAGATAAAAATATTTGGAAAATATTAAGATTAGCAAAATAGCCAAGGAGCCTATCACGGTTTTTCTTGATAAAACTTTGGCGGCAACGTCAGTTTTAGCTTGATTTTTCTTGATGTAATTCTGAGCGTTATACCATTTACTGATCTGTAGCAGCACGATGATACCCAGTAATGCTGCCAAAGAGAACCAGCCAACGTTGCCTCTGCCATAGGGAGCAATAAATAGAGCAGCTAGCAAGGGCCCAAGGGAGCTGCCAAAATTACCGCCGACTTGAAAAAGAGATTGGGCTAAGCCGTGGCGACCACCGGATGCCATACGTGCAACGCGCGATGATTCCGGGTGGAATACCGAAGAACCTGTTCCGATTAATGCAGATGCTAATAGAATTAACGGGAAATTGTTGGCATAGGCCAGCAGTAATAGACCGGATAAGGTGAAACTCATCCCAATGGGTAATGAATAGGGTTGTGGATGTTTATCAGTATAGAGACCTATCAGTGGTTGTAATAAAGAGGCAGTAATCTGATAGGTCAGTGTGATCATGCCGATTTGCACAAAACTTAGGTTGAATTCTAATTGTAGTAAAGGATAAATCGCCAGAATCAGCGATTGGATCATATCGTTCAATAAGTGTGAGATACTGATTGCACCAAGAATAGTAAAAACGGTATTTCTGGTTTTTCTTGGGTGAGATGGAACTATGGTGGTATTGCTTTGTTCGCTCATATTAGCTGCCAACCTGTCTTAATCAATAGTCAGTATATTGGTTATTTGTTGAATTTTAATACATATTAGGCAGAGAGTTGATTTTTTACTATCTTGGATATAGTTTTATAGTACTCTCGCAAAGACGAAACAAAACATGTTCTAATAACTGCATAACATAACCTGTCTCAAGAAATGATCAATTTATCCCGCCTTGTTAGCTTTTAAAGCTGTTTTTGCATGGCAATTCACTAAAAAAGCATGGAGATATACCATGAAACTCTCGTTCAAGACCTCAGCTTGTGCTTTGGTTGTATCTATAGCACTACTTCCAGCAATCGCAAATGCATGGGAGAAGGATAAAACCTATGACATTACCATTTTGCACACTAATGACCATCATGGTCATTTTTGGCATAACGATTATGGTGAGTATGGTTTAGCCGCTCAAAAAACGGTAGTTGATGAAATCCGTCAGGAGGTCGTAAAAAAAGGGGGTAGTGTGTTGCTGCTTTCCGGCGGAGATATTAATACCGGTGTACCAGAGTCTGATCTGCAAAATGCTGAACCTGATTTTAAAGGCATGAACTTGGTGGGCTATGATGCAATGGCGTTAGGTAACCATGAGTTTGATAATCCTCTGTCAATACTGCGTCAACAGGAAAAATGGGCAACTTTTCCATTTCTGGCTGCCAATATTTACCAGACAAGCACCGGTAAACGTTTGTTCAAGCCTTATACCATTTTCGATAAACAGGGTGTGAAAATTGCAGTTATTGGCCTGACGACTGATGATACGGCGAAAATCGGTAACCCGGCTAATTTTCCTGATGTTCAATTTCGTGTTCCTGCTACAGAAGCCAAAATGGTTGTTGAAGAACTAAAGAGAGATGAAAAGCCAGATGTGATTATTGCCGCAACCCATATGGGGCACTATGACAATGGTAATCATGGTTCTAATGCACCGGGTGATGTTGAAATGGCTCGTAGTTTGCCTGCGGGCTACCTTGATATGATTGTCGGTGGTCACTCACAAGATCCGGTCTGTATGTTTGCGGAAAATAAAAATTATAAGCAGATCGATTATGTGCCAGGAACCCCATGTTCGCCGGATCGTCAGAATGGCACTTGGATTGTTCAGGCTCATGAATGGGGTAAATATGTTGGTCGTGCTGACTTCCAGTTCCGTAATGGTGAATTAAAGTTGACTCACTATCAGTTGATCCCTATTAACCTCAAAAAGAGAGTGCAGAAGGAAGACGGTTCGACTGAGCGTGTTTACTATACTCACGAAATTGCCCAAAATCCGGAAATGATGCAACTGTTGACGCCGTATCAGAATAAAGGTGATAAACAGCTTGGCGTAAAAGTGGGTTCTGTTGAGGGTAAATTGGAAGGTGATCGCAACAGAGTTCGTTTTATTCAGACTAATATGGCTCATGTTGTTCTTTCTGCCATGATGGAACGCGCGGGTGCTGATTTTGCGATTATGAGTGGTGGTGGTATTCGTGATTCGATTGAATCAGGTGATATCACTTATAAAGATGTATTGAAAGTACACCCATTTGCCAACACATTGGTTTACGTTGATATGAAAGGCAGCGAAGTTGAACAATATTTGGCGGCGATTGCTAATATGAAAGTTGACTCTGGTGCTTATGCACAGTTTGTGAATGTTAGCCTGATTGCTGATGGAAAAGGTGTTAAAGAGGTAAAAATCGGTGGAAAGCCACTAGAGCCAAATAAAACCTACCGCATGGCAATGCTTGACTTTAATGCTATCGGTGGTGATGGCTATCCACGTGTTGATAATTATCCAGCCTATGTCAACACCGGTTTTGTTGATGCAGAAGTTTTGAAAGACTATATCGAGAAGCATTCACCACTGAAAGCGACTGATTATGAGCCAAAGGGTGAAATTACTTATCAATAATCCCTGACAGAATGATAAATCGAAAGGGCTGCAATTTTGGCAGCCCTTTTTGAGTAATAATTTAAGTTTTTGCAATATCAGCGAAATTGCCTCTCATCAACCGACAGAGATCAGACGACGCCAATTCAATATCTAACCCTCGTTTACCACCAGAGACAAATATCGTTGGGAACTGTTGCGCCTGGTTATCAATAACCGTTGGTAAGTGTTTTTTCTGTCCTAACGGACTGATCCCGCCGACGAGATACCCTGTTACTTTTTGGGCGATTTGGGGATCAGCCATCTCTGCTTTTTTGACTTTAAAAACTTTGGCGACCTTTTTTAAATCCAGTTCACTTGAAACGGGGGTGACGGCTACCACCAAATTTTTAGCTTCACCATTAAGTGCAACCAGCAAAGTTTTGAATACTTGCTTGGCATTGAGTCTTAATTTCCTCACTGCTTCATCACCAAAGTTATGCTCATTTGTGTCGTGTTCATAGGTATGAAGAGTAAAGATGACTTTCTGTTTCTCTAACAAAATGATCGCAGGTGTCATGATTTCATTACATAGGATAATTTTGTAATTAAGGATAACGGATGAAATGGAATGATGGAATTGATAATCTAACTATGGTTCTGTTGCTTGTATACAAACAGGTAATATCCCGAACTAAGAATAACGAAAATGACAGGTTATTCCTCTTTGATTGGTTAATACTTCTTTGACTGGGTCAATAGTAATATTGGCCTTTTTTTAATCCTGTTCTTCTGCCAACATCTGAGGTAAATTCCCTTCACCGTACAGATGCAAAGCACCAACAGCGACAAGATATCGACCGGTAGGTAATTCCCGTAAACGCTTATTCCATCGTTTATTACGTTCAGTCATCAATAGTTGGTATATCTCTTTACTGAAAGTTGTTGGTAAAACATGTTCTTGTTGTTCAGGTTGATAGTCCATCCACCAACTGATCATTGTTTGTAAAGCGCGGGCATTTGCGTGCCAATGGGTTAATGTATCTTCCAGTAGTGGCAGGCCGTTATTGGGAATTTGATTAAGTAAATTAATTTGTGATTCAGTACCTTCTAGTTCAATAATCGTTTTCCCTTGAGCTTTGGCTGCATTCAGTAGCTGATAATCGATACCGTAGTGGGGATGCAATCCAAGGTTTTGTGCTTGTCCAGCTTGTAAAATTAAAGCGATTTGCCATGAGGGTAATAAATTGAGGAATTCTTCCTGCTGTTGGATTTCATTGCAGCAGTCTTGAAAATTCTGATACATTTCAGAAGATAAACGTTGTTCGATACGGTGATATGATTGAAATTCATCATGAAATGGGGAGTCTGCTTGAATAATATCTGCTTCCACGATTAATGTATCGGATAGATTAAGTTGTTCTATCAATATTTCCGAAAGTGGGAACATATTTTTCGTACCCATATGAATACTACCTACCAGATGCAAATGTCTATCACCTGCCAGTGTAATATCGTGAGCGGGATAGGGATAACGGTGGGAAGGTTTTATGCCCAATATATTGGTAAGGTGTTTAATCAGTCGTCCCATTTGTATTCCGGTTTAGCATTTATATTTTTAAGGTGACTATCTTCAGGTTAATATTATAGCTGTATTTCTGCTGTATCTTTATTTATTTCCATAGAATTGGAGATTTGCGGTGGCATCTATCTATGAACTTGCAACATTGAATTCCAAAGGTCAGATAACAATACCTAGGTCTATCCGCCAGGCATTAGGCATTGATACAGGTAGTAAGCTGGCCTTTGAATTGCGTAATGGTGAGGTAGTTGTGACTCGTGTAGAAGTTGAACACGAAGATCCTGTCATTGGGGCATTCCTTGATCTACTGTCTGCGGACATTCAAGTAGGGCATCATGTAAGTGGTTTACCTAAGGAACTAGACAAGGCTATGCAGGACAATGCTAGTCACGTTATTGAACTGAATAAAAATATTGACGGAGATGTGGTGATTTGAGGCAGTGATATGGGTGAACACGGTTGTATCACTCATTGAAGCTGCATGATGCAGTAAAAAAGCGACCCTGACAGATTGAGAACAATGTTAACGTCAAGATGCTAAGCGCTTTGGCCGTTCATTTGTGAGTGAGAATGGGAGAAATGTAGAGTGCGATTATCGATACCGTATTTTTACAATCCCCCCAACAGCACCAAAGCAGATTCATTTCTTGAGGTTTAGGATTTAGGCTTAAACCTCAGTAATCGATTAGCATTACTCACTACCGTAATTGAAGAAAGCGCCATTGCTGCACCTGCTACCACTGGATCTAACAGGGTTCCAGTAAAGGGATAGAGCACACCAGCGGCGATCGGAATCCCCAATGTGTTGTAGATAAATGCGCCCAATAGGTTCTGTTTCATATTGCACAGAGTGCCTTTGGATAGTTCAACCGCATCAGCCACACCATGTAGACTATGGCGCATCAGTGTTATTGCTGCGGTTTCAATGGCAATATCACTACCCCCTCCCATTGCAATGCCCACATCAGCTTGCGCTAAGGCAGGCGCATCGTTAATACCATCCCCCACCATAGCAACCTTGCGACCTGCTGCTTGCAGTTTCTGAATAGCCTCAGCTTTGCCATCAGGCAATACACCCGCAATCACTTGATCAATACCTGCTTCTTTTGCAATCGCATTGGCAGTCACCGGGTTATCACCGGTCAACATCACTAAACGGTAGCCCAGGTGATGTAATCTTTCTAATGCGGTTAGGGTATCTTCACGCAGTGGATCGCGAATTGATAGCACGGCGGCAACTTTGTTTTCTGCTGCCAGAATAACCGGTGTGATGCCTTTTTCTGCCTGTTGCGCAATTAGCGGTTTTAATTCCTGCGTATTAACTTGATTTTGTTCTAGCCATGCTTGATTACCTAGCAACAATGTTGTGCCATTCACTTCACCACTGATACCGAGTCCAGCTAG
Organism: Photorhabdus antumapuensis; assembly: GCF_020387775.1. NCBI lineage: Bacteria > Pseudomonadati > Pseudomonadota > Gammaproteobacteria > Enterobacterales > Morganellaceae > Photorhabdus > Photorhabdus antumapuensis. The sequence continues at coordinate 87,485 of NZ_JAHZMK010000012.1, read as the reverse complement.
AGTGCGGAATTGTTCAACTTGCGGTAGCGCCAGTCCTGCGGTTTTGGCAAGAATGGCTTTAGCTAATGGATGGTTAGAACCTTTTTCCAGTGCACCCGCCCAACGCAATACCTCTTGTTCACTGTACCCATTAAAAGTATGGATATCAGTCACTTGAGGCATGCCTTCCGTCAGCGTACCGGTTTTATCGAAAACAATGGTATCCAGTGTGCTAGCTTGTTGCAGCGCATCGGCATCCCGAACCAGTACCCCAAATTCTGCCGCTCGGCCGACACCAGAGATAATTGACATAGGGGTTGCCAACCCAAGGGCACAGGGACAGGCAATAATCAGCACCGTGGTAATAATAACCAATGAATACATGATCTGTGGTGCTGGGCCTACCAGATACCAAATAGCACCCGCAATCAGGGCAATCGCGACAACAACGGGAACAAACACAGAGGAAATTTTATCCGCTAACTGACCAATTTCTGGCTTACTACTTTGTGCCTGACGGACCAGCTTAATAATTCGTGCTAATGTTGTCTGGCTGCCAACTGCGGCGGCGGTAAACAGCACTGTACCGTCTTGCACTGTCGTACCGGCATGGATGTTATCGCCTTTGGATTTTTGCTGTGGAATCGGCTCGCCGGTGAGCATTGCCTCATCTATCCAAACTTCACCTTGAATGATTTCACCATCAACAGGGACACGATCACCGGTTGTCAGACGTAACGTCATGCCGGGTTTGACGTCAGCCAATCGCATCTCTTTTTCGCCATCTTCTGTCACCACGCGGGCAGTCGGTGGTGTCAGATCCAGCAGACGTTCCAGTGCTTTTGAAGAGCGCTGACGGGCACGTTGTTCCAGAGCATGACCTAGGTTTATCAGACCGATAATCATCGCGCTGGCTTCATAATAGAGATGACGGGCTTGTGGTGGAAAACTATCTGGCCATAGGTTGACACTGATGGAGTAAAACCAAGCTGCGCCGGTTCCCAATGCCACTAATGTGTCCATTGTCGCACTACCATTTTTCAGGCTTTGCCACGCATTACGATAGAAGTGACTACCGGCAAAAATCATCACGGCAAGCGTGATAACGCCAATAGTCAGCCAGATATAATGGTTTTCAGGTGTGAGCATCATATTATCGCCCATCATGCCCCACACCATCACTGGAATACCGACGACCAATGCTAATGCTGACTGCCAACGAAAACGGCGCATATTAGCGTCAGAAACTTGTTGTTGGCGTTCACGCCGCTCAGTTTCGTCCTGAATCAGTTCTGCGCCATACCCGGCTTTTTCTACTGCTTTAATCAGTGCCTCCGATAAGGCACTACCGGTAATTAAAGCGCTGCGTTCAGCAAGATTCACTCTGGCATTTTCCACGCCATCAACACTTTGTAATGCTTTCTGAACTTTATTCACACAGCTAGCGCAAGTCATGCCATTCAACAACAATTGGATGCTCTCATCGTTATCACTCACAACGGAGGCATCCGTTTTTTCGACCGGAACGGAGGAGATTGCCGCTGCCAAAGGTTCCGGTCTGTTTGAAGCAGGTAATGCCAGCGGCTCAGATTTTGGGGAGTTTTGACCAGAAGTCAGTTTTGCGTGGTAACCCGCTTGCTCAACGGCGGCAATCAAGGTATCGGCATCGGCTTTACCGTAAACTTTAGCTGTTTCAATATTCACTTCTGCGGCAATAACGCCATCTACGGCTTCCAGCGCTTTACGTGTTTTACCTGCACAATGCAGGCAATTCAGGCCAGAAAGCGCCAGTTCAACATCAGGCTGGTTGGCGATTATCGCGTCGTAACCGGCTGCTTGAATTGTTTCAATTAGTGATTCAGCAGAGGCTTCGCCGGTTATTTTGGCATAATCAATCGTAATATCTGCCTGTTCCACATCTGCACGATTTGCTAGTGCCTTTTTCACACCGTTAACACAGTGCATACAGGAGAGTCCCTGCAAGGTTAAAATAGTTGTGTGTGACATAAAAAAACCTCCTAACACATAGTGATGTAATTATTCTTCACATCGGTATGATAATTGATGATGATATCTACACAGTTCAAGTGAATTTCTGACTTGCTGCGAAGGTTAAACCTTCCCACAAGGGTAAGGTCAAGGGGAAAAAATGAACATTAGTGAGATTGCTCAAAAAACCGGTCTTACTAGCAAAGCTATCCGGTTTTATGAAGAAAAAGATCTGATTACACCGCCGGAAAGGGGGGATAACGGCTACCGTTATTATCAGCAGAAACATATTGATGAACTAACGCTGTTGCGTCAGGCGAAACAAGTGGGTTTTACGCTCGATGAATGCCGTGAGTTTTTAGTGTTATTTCGCAACCCCAATCGTCATAGTGCTGATGTAAAAGCGGCAACATTGCATAAAGTGACTGAAATAGAAAGGGCGATTGAAGAGTTGCAAAAAATGAGAAGTAAATTGTTATCTTTGGCGGAAGAGTGCCCCGGTGATGATGGGGCTGCATGCCCCATCATAGATCATTTATCAGGTTGTTGCTCTCATCACTGAGAACTGACTGGCTTTACTTTCAGGGTAATGCCATCAACAGCGATTACTTCTACTTCGGTATGGGCTGGTAGTTCACTATCACAGTGAACTCGCCAGCTTCCATCAGCCAGTTTGACCCGGCTGTAACCATTTTCAGTATCTGTAGTCAGTTTGGCTCGGATACCGATGAGCTGGTGGTCTTTCTGGTTCAGGGTATCGCTGCCTTTTGATGGGCGGCGACGTAACCAGTAGCGCCATAGCATTGCGGAAAGCAGCGTCAGAGTGGCAAACAAAATGCCTTGCCATTCCCAGTCTATTCCTGGTAGCAACCAGGTGACAAACGCAACAACGATAGCGGCTATACCCGTCCATAGCAGATAGCCGCCGGTTCCCAGAAGCTCTGCAATTAACAGTAAGCCGCCGAAAGAGAACCAGAGCCAAGGGGTTTGTGCCGCAATCTGTGCAATCATGGTTATTTACCTTTTTTGCTTTCGCCAATCAGTTCAGTAATACCGCCAATCGCACCCATTAGGTTGCTCGCTTCCAGAGGCATCATAATGACTTTGCTGTTATTGGAGGCGCCAATACTGGTCAGTGCATCCGTATATTTCTGGGCAACAAAGTAGTTAATTGCCTGCATGTTACCGTCAGCAATCGCATCGGACACCATTTTAGTTGCGCGGGCTTCCGCTTCGGCGGCACGTTCACGTGCTTCTGCCTGGAGAAATGCCGATTGACGTTCCCCTTCTGCTTTCAGAATTTGAGACTGTTTTTCCCCTTCTGCTTTCAGAATAGCTGCCTGACGGATACCTTCCGCTTCCAGAATATCAGCACGTTTTGTACGTTCTGCTTTCATCTGGGCATTCATGGAAGAGATCAACTCTTTTGGTGGACGCACATCACGGATTTCAATACGGGTAATTTTCACCCCCCAAGGGTTAGTGGCTTCATCAACAATATGTAATAGACGGCTGTTGATGGAATCACGTTGCGACAACATTTCATCCAGTTCCATTGAACCCAAAACGGTACGGAAGTTGGTCATCGTCAGATTGATGATAGATAGCTCAAGGTTGCTGACTTCATAAGCAGCCCGAACAGGATCGACAACCTGAATAAAGCAGACCGCATCAATGGTAACATTGGCATTATCGCGGGAAATCACTTCCTGTGAAGGAATATCCAGCACTTGTTCCATCATATTAATTTTACGGCCGATGCGATCGATAAAAGGGACGATAATATGCAAACCCGGTAATAAAGTTCGGGTATAACGGCCGAAACGTTCTACCGTCCATTGATAGCCTTGTGGCACTGTTTTTACGCAAGTAAAGACAATAACCACCGCAATAAATATCAGAATGGGTACGGCACCAAAAGCGAATAAATCCATAGCAATTCCTTACAATTAAATAAATCAGTAAAGCAGCGAGTAAACTTGGCGACGATATTTCGACGCTAAGGTATTACCGGTCCCCATTGCAGACATAATATCCATCATTGTTTTCCGTACTGCACCGTTGCCAGCAGAAAGGTCCTTTTTCAGGAAGCTGAGTAATAATTCCAGAGCTTCTTCATTACGGCTAACTTCGTGCAGTTTCAGCGCGAGCTTAACAGCCAGCTCTGCATTTTCCGGTTGAATGGCGAATTCTTGCTGCAATTGTTGGATCTCTGGTGTATCCGCCGCTTGCTTTTGTAACTCAATTTGAGCCAGTAAACTGTGATAATGAGTATCTTGATCCTGTAATGGAATAACACTCAAAATTTCCTGGGCCTCTTCTATATTATTGAGCATAATTTGCACTTTGGTCAACATAAGTGCAATTTCACTGTTTTTGGGGGCTAATTGCCAGGCTTCTTTCAATAACGGTAATGCTTCCTGATGTTTTCCTACTGCGATAAGCTCCTCAGCTTGAGCGGCTTTCAACTCTTCTGGCTTGGGTAATACGCGGGCAAGCATCTCTCTAATAACTTGTTCAGGTTGTGGCCCTTGAAAACCATCTACGGGTTGACCTTGCTGCATAATATAAACCGTAGGAATGGCACGTAAGCCAAACTGGGAAGCGACCATTTGTTCTTTATCGCAATCCACTTTTGCTAATATGAATTGATTTGCATATTCTGCTGCCAGTTTATCCAGTGTTACGCCTAATTCCTGACAATGAGGGCTACGTTCAGACCAAAAATAAAATAAAACAGGCACAGTCATAGACTGTTCAACGGTTTGATGCAGGTTGCTTTCGTTAACATTAATTCCAGTAGAGGTTGGTAACATATAATTAGTCTCTTAAATTTGGTTGTCGCAGGGTATGATTAAATAGATTGAGGTTATTTTCCTAACTTTCAAGTTGTACCACTCTGTTTACTCAATATCTTATCCATGACTCTCCCTGGCAAAATCCGGCGCATAATAGTGACTGCGTGGGTTACCCAAGTCACTGGATAACGTAATTTAGGGTTCGGACTTTCCAAAGCATGAATCAGTTTGCGCACAACAGCTTCGGGGGTTAGGGTAAAATGGCGGGCGATCCTGGAGTTTCTGACAGGTTTATCGCTTTGCGTTTGATTCACGTTTTCTGTAAAACGTGTTTTTATCGGGCCAGGGACAATCAGGCAAGCTTTAATTCCTGTTCCGGCTAATTCCATTCTTAACGCATCTGACCATGCTTCCAAGGCATATTTACTGGCAGAATAAGCACCGCGGCCTGGGGTTGAAATCAGTCCCATAACTGAACTGGTTTGGATAATACGGCCTTCACCATGAAGTTGCATTGCTGGAAGTAATAGACAGGTAAGTTGATGTGTACCAAATAGATTGGTAGAGAATTGCCGTTCCAGTTGTTCACGACTGATAGTATTGAGCGGGCCATAAATACCAAAGCCGCCATTATTAAACAGTCCGTAAAGACGGCCATTGGTTAGCCTGATGACTTCGGCGGCGGCGCGTTCAACACTCATTTTGTCATCAAGATCCAATTCGATAGGTTCCAGTCCTAACTCGCGCATGCGCTGTAAATCTGCGGGTTTCCGGCAAGCTGCTAAGACTCGGTAGCCTCGCTGATGTAGTGTTTTGGCCGCCACCAGACCAATTCCACTGGAACAGCCTGTGATAAGAACTGACTTTTGCATAACTTTAACCTATTTATAGACATCAATTTGTTGAAACTCATAGTGTACTACTTAAGAATAATTAAGATGTGCTGATAGTGTGTCAGACATCCAGTCGGCGATAAATGGTTGGGCGGCCAGATTAGGATGTAATCCGTCTTGTTGCACCCATTCCGGTTTAATAGCGACTTGTTCCATATAAAACGGGAGTAGAGGGATTTGATTGTGTTCTGCCAGTTTGGGGTAAATCTTGGCAAAAGATTCGGTATAACGGCGCCCATAGTTTGGTGGCAGACGGATCTGCATCAATAAAGGCTGAATATTGGCTTGTTTTACTAAAGCAATGATCTGTTGCAGATCTTGTTCTGTTTGTTGTGGGGGAAAACCGCGTAGTCCATCGTTGGCACCCAGTTCTATCAGTACCCAACGGGGTTTATGTTGTTTAAGTAATTCAGGTAGCCGTTCAAGGCCCTGAGCGGCGGTATTACCGCTGATGCTGCCGTTGATGACCGTGATTTTATTGCCAGATTTCTGCCACTTTTTCTCCATCAGAGCAGGCCATGACTGTTCAACAGGCAGATGGTAACCGGCACTAAGGCTATCACCGAGAATCAGAAGGGTATCAGCCGCAGTCGTTCTGGCGCTAAATAGCACCATCAGTAAAAGGAAAAGTAAATGGTAACGGGGAATATTCTTGAAGTTCAGCATCTCAGTAAGCACGTTGGTCAGGGAGGACATAAGATCGCTATATTGCAGGGAATCGAGTTGGTTGTCGAGTCGGCACAGACTATCGCTTTGGTGGGAGAATCGGGTTCGGGTAAATCCACATTGCTTGGCATTATTGCCGGGTTAGATGATGGCAGTGACGGTGAGGTTCGGCTGCTAGGGCATAATTTAAGCCAGATGAATGAAGAGAGGCGGGCGCAACTACGGGCTGAAAGTGTTGGTTTTGTTTTTCAGTCATTTATGTTAATTCCGACGTTAAACGCATTGGAGAATGTCCAGCTTCCTGCTTTATTACGTGGTGAGTCTGAAAATAGTAGTAGGAAACAGGCGGCTGAATTACTTGAACAACTGGGATTGGGGAAGCGTTTGAAACATATGCCAGCACAACTTTCTGGCGGTGAACAACAGAGGGTGGCATTGGCACGGGCATTCAGTAGCCAACCCAAAATTCTGTTTGCTGATGAGCCAACAGGTAATCTGGATCGGCAAACCGGTGATCGTATTGCTGATTTACTGTTTTCTCTGAATCGTGATTATGCCACAACATTAATTCTGGTGACTCATGACAGCCAGCTAGCTGCCCGTTGTCAACGTTGCTTGCGGTTGGTTGATGGAAAATTGAGGGAAGAACGATGATTTGGCGTTGGTTTTGGCGCGAATGGCGCACCCCTTCTTTACTGATTGTCTGGATATCTCTTACCTTGGCGGTAGCTTGTGTATTGGCGTTGGGGAGACTAAGTGATCGCATTGATCAAAGTGTTCATTACCAGAACCGGGATTTTCTGGCGGGTGATTTAGTCCTGCGTGCGGCTTATCCGGTCGATGATGAGTGGTTACAACAGGCGAAAAACCTGGGATTGAAATTGAGTCGCCAGCTCTCTTTCACCACGATGACTTATGCCGGGGACACTCCTCAACTTGCTAATGTAAAAGCCGCAGACCATGACTATCCATTGTATGGAGAGCTGGAAACCCATCCTCCAGGTTTGAAAGCGGAAAAAGGCACGGTGCTGGTCGCACCCCGTTTGCTTGAACTATTGAAAATCAAAGTGGGGGATAATCTCGATGTGGGTGATACCACGCTTAAGGTGAGCGGAGAATTAATTCAGGAACCTGACAGTGGTTTCAATCCCTTTCAGATTGCACCAAGGATTTTGATCAATCTTGATGATGCGCAATCTACGGGGGCGATTCAGCCTGGTAGTCGTCTGACTTATCGTTATATGTTTTCGGGTGATAAAGAAGCGGTTTATCAGTATCAGCAGCTCATTGATCCCCAACTTAAAGCTGATCAGCGCTGGTATACCTTGCAACAGGATAGTGGGGCGCTGGCAAAATCTATTGAAAGGGCACAGCAATTCTTGTTGTTATCGGCTTTGCTGACATTATTACTCGCTGTCGCTGCGGTAGCAGTATCAATGACTCACTATTGCCGTAGCCGCCATGATTTGATTGCTGTGCTTAAAACATTGGGTGCGGGGCGTTGGGCGCTGCGTAAATGGGTGATTGGTCAATGGCTAGTGATATTGATGGCGGCGGCGTTGGTGGGGACGCTTCTGGGATTGATGTTTGAATATCTGCTTGTGCGGATTTTGGCGCCTATGTTGCCGAAGACGTTACCAATAGCAGGATTCTGGCCGTGGATATGGGCGTTAGGCGCGTTATCTGTTATCGCCTTACTGGTGGGAATACGTCCGTACAAGCAGTTAATGGCAACCCAACCATCACGGGTGCTGCGTGATGATATTATCGCGCCTGTCTGGCCGTTGCGTTATTACCTGCCGTTGGCGGCATTAGTGATCATTAGTGGGTTGAGTCTGTTAGTTGGTACCAAGCCCATGTTATGGGCGCTACTTGCAGGCATGATGATGGTTGCGCTATTACTAGCCGTGTTTGGTTGGGGAGGATTGTGGTTATTACGTCATTTGAAACTCCGCCAACTCAGTTTTCGTCTGGCGGTTAATCGACTACTGCGGCAGCCGTTTCAAACAGTAGCTCAATTGGCGGCTTTCTCTTTATCATTTATGTTATTTGCTTTGTTGCTGGTGGTCCGGGGAGATTTGCTTGATCGTTGGCAGCAACAATTGCCACCGGATAGTCCAAACTATTTTCTGATTAATATGACTGGACAGCAAATTCCACAAATAGAACATTTGCTGGCTCAGTTTCAGGTTAAACCTACGGCATTCTATCCAGTGGTATTGGCCCGCTTGACGGAAATTAATGGTCAGTCAGCCATAGCGTGGGCAGAGGTCAGAGAATCGGATAGCAACACGGTGCAGCGGGAATTGAACCTGACATGGAAAGAGGAGTTACCCCCGTTTAATACCCTGGTGGCAGGTCACTGGCCGCCAAAGGCGGATGAGGTTTCTATTGAACAGGGTCTTGCAGAGCGTTTAGCAATCAAAATCGGCGATAAGCTAACATTTAGTGGTGATACACAGCAATTCAGTACCATAGTTAGCAGTATTCGACGGGTGGATTGGGAAAGCTTGCGGCCAAATTTCTTGTTTATTTTTCCAAAACAAGCATTAGAGAATCAGCAGCAAACCTGGCTGACTAGTTTCCATTATGAGGGAGATGGTCGCCTTCTGACGGATCTTAATCGTCAGTTTCCAACATTGAGCCTACTTGATACTGGCGCGATGATTAAGCAAATTCAGGGTATTTTGCAGCAGGTAAGTAAGGCATTGGAGGTCATGGTTGGGTTGGTCATGGTCTGTGGTGCATTACTGCTATTGGCGCAGGTTCAGGTCGGGATGCATCAACGGCAACTTGAACTGGTGGTTTACCGCACCTTGGGAGCCAGTAAGCAGTTACTGCGTTGTACGCTTTGGTATGAATTTGCTTTGCTTGGATTAATGGCGGGTTTTACTGCGGCACTGGGGGCTGAGGTTGCCCTCTGGTTGTTGCAGACCAAGGTATTTGATTTTCCGTGGCAACCAGAATGGCAGATGTGGCTGTTATTACCAATAATCAGTAGCTTGTTACTTTCATTGTGTGGGAGTTGGTTGGGGCTCCGATTATTACGGGGTACAGGATTACACCGGCGAGTTCAGGGGTAAAAGAGCAATCAGGGAATGGGTAAGCTTGTCAAGATGTGGTGAACCCATTCCCAGGCTTATTGGCCTATTATCGTTGTTTAAGTAAATTCTGCTCTAAGTTGTGGCAAGATTTTCTCGCCAAAAGTGGTCAACCCCTGAACATAATCAGGGAAGATCAACATAACCCCATTCAGTTCGCATTCACGTAATAAATCTGACAATTGTTTACGGCACGTTTCCGGGTTGCCAATAGCTGTGTGGGTCATAAAAGCATTTTGAGATCTTTCAACCATAGCATTACTTTTTTCGCCAACATCGACGCCAAAACTGTGCATCATGCTTTTAACTGCGTCGATATCCAGGCCATCTCGATAGAACTGAGCCAGAGTTTCAGCTTCTTCATCTGTTTCAGCGCAAATAATCGTACACATACAAAAGGTTTTGGTGGTGGTGCCGTATTCGGCTGCAAGACGTTTAGCCATCAGACTGATTTGTCGCGTTTCTTCTTCATCTTTACCACCAATGAAACACACATCGGTGTTACGTACACTAAAACGTAGCCCACATTCTGATTGACCGGCACAGACCAAATAAGGGCGTGGAACGGAAATAGGTTTAGGTTCAGAAACGCAATTCTTTAAATTAAAGTAGTCTCCCTGATGATTAACTTGCTTCTCACTCCAAAGCTGTTTGATCAATTGGGTCCACTCTTCGGTCATTGCGTAACGTTGATCGTGATCTAAATTGCTATCCCATTCCCCCATCTGTTCAAATTCGTCTTTGAATGAGCCAGAGACAATATTCAGCCCGGCGCGACCATGACTAATTTGATCCAGTGTCGCAATCATTTTGGCTGTTACAGCCGGATTATGCAGCCCGGCATGCATAGTTGCGATAAGCCGAGCATGATGAGTCACTTCGGCAATGCCAGCCATCATTGTAACGGATTCCAGCGAGCAGCCCCAATGCTCTGTTTCTCCACCAAAGCCGCGCCATTTACTCATGGACATAATGAAATCCAAACCAATTTGATCAGCCAGAATAGCTGCTTCACGGTTTTGCTGATAGGAAGCATCGAGTGGTGGCGTATTTTTTGAAATAATCCATCCGCCTTTTGCTATGGGTAGAAATACACCGAATTCTTTCTTTGCCATCATTAATTCCTTGTTTGCCTGTTATAAGTATAAGGAATGCCTTTTTAGGTTATTTTATTTTTAAATTCAGTTAAGCAAAGTATTGTTGTCAGAATGTTTCTGCACTATTTGTAGTGGTGGTTGCATCATAAATGTGACGATCAGAATGGTAAGCACCGGTACGGCAATAATGAGAAATGCGGGTGTAAAACTACCTGAGTAATCCTTAATGGCTCCCACCAGGAAAGGTGCGAAACATGCGATAGTGGAGATCAGATTCATCACCGAGAACAGTTCCAGGTAAGGCGTGCGTCCAAAATAATTGAACAGCAATATACTGGATGCTAGAAAAGTCATGCCATAACCGATGCCAATGCACAACGTGAATAGGATTAAAAATGTCCACGAGGTGGCGACACTGAGTGCGATAAGGCCACAGATAATTATCGACAGACTGCCGATAAGCAGTTTTTTGGGATCGAGCCATTCACCAACAGCGCCGCCTGCAAATCGTGAGAATGCGTTGATAAAAGCCAAAATACTGAGCGAGGAGGCGGCAACAGATTCACTGAATCCGTTTTCAGTAATATGGGCGACCGCAAAACTATTAACGGTTATCCCACATAGTAAAAAAGAAGTATAAGCGGCTGCAATGGCATAAAATTGCCAGGTGTGCAGTGCTTGCCGGACGTTCCATATTTCCTTGGTGCGATAGATACTGGAAGGGAGCTGGTCTTGTTGATTTTTACTAATTCTTTCAGCGTGGGCGTTTTCCTTTTTACCTTCGCGCATAAATAAAATGGTTAATAGACTGATCAGGGTGAGTGATATCCCGGATATTACCCAGTGCATACGCCAGTTTTCCCAGAATACTGTTGCCAGGAAATAGATCCACGGACCGACCACGCCCCCTAATCCACCGATGGTGAAATAGATACCAAAAGCCAGTGATTGTTTTTTAAAAAGTCGGCTAATGACATAAGTGCCGGGGACAGTCGCCATAAGACTAAAGCCGATCCCTAATAATGTGGTACCGGTAAAATAGGCCGCGATACTGTGGGTGTTATAGAGGATGTAAAAGCTGGTGATAAAGGTGAGCGTACCTATCAGTAAAGTGGCGCGGACGCCTGTACGACGAATAAACATTGCTGGAAGGTAACTGGACAGCCCACATGACAAGCCGAGTAAAGTGAATCCCAAACCTGCATCAGTCCAACTCCAGTGTAATTCCTTGATCATGCTAGGTAATACAACGCCTAGTGAGGTAAATGTAGTTGCGGTGACCAGAAAATAAACTAAACCCAAAAGTATCAGTAGGAGCCACTGATAAGTACGTCCGAACTGGTCATGTTGAATGGGCATCTTGACTCCATCAGGATAAAGGCTATTAAAAAATTTCTGATATTTTATTCAGATATCAGAAAAAACTATACCGAATAAAGATCCCATAGCTAAATTGATCGGTTCGATAATAAGGTGTATCTCTTATTTTGTATTTATTTTTTATTGGGTCCAGGACAATGCCAGTCCATAAATGACCAGGTTGATGACCAAGGGATTTTCCCAAATCATAGTGCAATTCTGGTTTGAAATCGATAGTTTCAGGTTGCCCATGTAAACCTAATGTATAATCAAAAGTACCGACAACCCGGAAATCACCTAAACGGTTATTGAAGGGAATTCCGTAGTCGATGTGGATTCGCTGATCATTCCAGCTTCCTTTGGCATTATTCTCAAAATAAAAAATTGTCCGTAACCAGCTAATCCAGCTAGCTTGCCAGTCAATACTGATGCCGGGGAAATAGTCGTAATCTATCCCCTTGGTTTTGGCAACCCATTGAGCGAACAAAATATCTTTTACCGGCCCAAAAGAGATATCATTACCAGTGACTTTACTCAAGCTCACTCTGGGGACAAATTTATAATAGTAGGTGCTCTTATCACCTTGATAATCACTTTGCAGTGAATTTTGCCAAATACTATAGACGTACATATCGCCGACACGGTAGTCGCCGAAAGCTTCTAAAATCGGTGAAATCGTTTTTTGGGGATCGACCCGATTTTCAAACTGCATATACAGGCTGGTATCAATAGATTGAAAATTAACAAAATGATTGGCTTGAGCTTGATTGATTGCTAACAGTAATAACAGTATTGAAGATAATCTGTACTTTTTTAATCTGGCGTCGATCCAATGCCGGACCATTGTCAGATAAGCGGTGCCAGAAAGTGGAAAAGAGAGCCCGGAAATGAAAAAATGCGGTGGACAATTTTTCGTATCGTGGGTTTTTAAAGCAAATAACACGAAGGTTCCCCTTTTCATACGGTATTGGGTTTATGGTGACTAACATTGATCTAATGAGGTGATTTTGTCAAAGGGAGATTTGATTTTATTGATAAAGGGGATAGAAAAATAAGATTATTTTAACTTTAAGTCATTTTTCAGTGTTAGTTATATATTGATTATTTAATTAACGATAGGTTTTTTATTTAACTTCGTGTTGCGAATTGGAAAATATACTGCTAATTAATCGGTTTTTAAATGGTCATGTAATTATGTCTGAATTCATTTGGTTTTATTTTTTATTAATAAATTGATATTTTCTTTAGTATAATTAATGATATTTTAAAATTGAAATTTAAATATCTAATATGATTGTTTGATTATTTTTCAATATAAATAAAAGTATTTTCTGTAATGTTTTACAAGGTGTTGTTAATTATTTTTAAATTATTTAAATGATAATGTAAGGTTGTTGTTAGATTATTTTTATGGTTTGTATATAATATAAATGGATTATAAATGAAATATTGTGACTTATGATTTTTATATTGAAATTTTTATTATCATATACTCTTATAATCAAGTGGGAGAGATTCAGAATGAAGTATTATAATAAGTTAAAAATACCTTTATATTGCAACTTTAGCCATATTTGATGATTATCAATTTAATAGTAAAAAATCATCAATTTCAAAAAAAACTTGATATAATAGAAAATCATAGAGCAGAGGAATTTATTGGCTTTTTAATATTTAATTTAAATCAATCACATATGAGATATTTAGTGAAATGGGTTAGGAAAATGTGGTTAACGACTTTAATAATTTTTTACTATAAATAAGTTAGTGAAAAACATAAAATTATTATGTAACAAGGCTATTTCTACTTAATAAAAGAGGGTGATTATGTATACTGGAATTGTGCAAGGAAAAGAAAACGTATTATCTCTTGAGAAAAGAGAGGGATTTAGTACATTGACCGTCAGTAATAATAACCATTTCTTTGATGATGTTTCTGTGGGGGCCAGTGTTGCGATTAATGGTACATGTTTGACTGTCACCCAATTTAACAACGATATCGTCTGGTTTGATATATCAGATTTTACGGCTGATGTGACCACATTAAAGTTTTTAAATGTGGGAGATGAAGTTAATATTGAAAGATCACATCAAATGAATAAAGAAAATGGTGGTCATAGTTTATATGGACATATTGAAGGCGTAGCAAAAGTCGTTGATTTTATTAAAACGGGTGAAACTTATCAATTAGTGATTAATATTCCTGGAGATAATATAAGATACTTTTTTCATAAAGGTTTTATTGGGCTGCATGGTTGTAGCTTAACAATCAATGGCATAAATGAAGATGACAAAACCATAGAGTTGAATTTAATTCCAGAAACGTTAAGGATTACTAATCTGGGTAATATTAAAGTTGGTGATTTACTTAATTATGAAATAGATCAAACAACGAGAACGATTATAGATACTATATCTAGATCGATTAATGCTAATAGATCAATATGATAATTGAAGGAACATAAATAGGTTGGAATGCAGAGCGATAAGCCTTACATTTTCCTATTTATGAGGAATTTTTTCAGTTAATTCGATAAAAAATAGCCCAAGGAGTTGGGCTATTAAAGATAAGTTTCACATCTTAAATAACTTTGCATGACTTCCGATCCGATATAAAATAACTTCTTGCTCAGTTTTCTTATAAATCAATAGGAGATCTGGTTTCCCATGACACTCCAGATACCCAATGTAATTCCCTTTCAATAAATGTTCTTTATATTCAGGAGGGAGGGGTTTTCCTGTAACGAGTAATTTTAATATAGTATCAACAATGACGAGAACTGATCTATCATGTTGATAAGGTTTTAAATCCTTTTTAAAAGCGGATGAATAGCGAATTTTTAGCATATTTTATTGGAAAATTTTATCCCAAAATGCATCTATGGTATCTACACTTGTACCGCCACCACTTTCCAACTCATGGATAGCTGCCTGTGTTGTAGCATTAGGAACATGGTGTGCTTTTGTTGCTCTAGTTAATACCAGACGCACAAAGCTAGACATGTCCAAGCTATTGTCGCGAGCGGCTTGTGCTACCGCATTTTTTAGCTCTTCAGAAATACGAACTTTTAGCGTGGCTGTATTCATATGTGCCTCTCTGTTCTCTTAATTTGTGTCCTTACTGTAGGACTATTGTGGACACAAATCAAGATAATCAGATCAATAAACAATGCCAGTGTCAGATGTTAGTTACATTAATTTTTCCTGCGCCCATTCAAGGCCACTCTGATATTCAGATGGCAACATGGGGATAAGTTTCTGCAATGTATTTTTTAATTCATTTTTATCAAAGTGAGAAAGATTAAGGTGACCCACTTTGCGTGCGGGGCGAACTTCTTTCTCATACCAATGTAAATGTACCAAGGGCAAACTAAGCCATTGTGTATTGATATCTGTACCAATCAAATTGATCATAACTGACGGCGCAGTGACTTCTGGCCGAGGTATGGGCAAATCCAGAATAGCACGGAGATGTAATTCAAACTGGCTGATAGATGCGCCGTTTTGAGTCCAATGACCACTGTTGTGAACGCGCGGTGCGAGTTCGTTGATCAGTAAATTATCATCGACAATAAAACATTCCATTGCCATCACGCCGACATATTTCAACTCGTGCATAATGGCTGACAACATACTTTCGGCTTGTTGTTGTAAATGGTAATGCTGTAAATGGCAATTTTCCTGAGGAGAGACAATACTGGCACGGAGAATGCCATTTTGATGCAAATTTTGCGCTAATGGGTAGAATACACAATCGCCATTCTTATTGCGGGCACCTACCAATGAAACTTCGCCAGAGAAAGGAATTGCTTGCTCAGCAATACATTCACCATAAATATCGGCGGGTAATTCTGTTTCATTTCCAGGACGAATACGCCATTGCCCTCGGCCATCATAACCACCAATGCGGCGTTTAACGATAACGAAATTACCGAGCTCAGAGAATAATTGCGGCCATTGGTTGGTATCAGACAATAATTGCCACGGAGCAGTTGCTAGCCCAAGGCTATCCATTAACTGCTTTTGTGGCAGACGATCAGCCAGACGGGGAAAAATATCTCGATTCGCGAAAGCCTTATGGCGGGCTAGTTCTTGGGTAAGGGCCGTTTCCGGCCAGCGCTCAATTTCAGCGGTAATAACGCTATTCTGATAAGGAACCGCTTCCGGTTCTGCATCCAGACCAACAGGGTAAACTGTGATGCCTAAAGGTTCTCCCGCCTGACGTAACATGCGACCGAGTTGACCATTACCTAATACACAAACTGGCTTCATGCTTCCTCCCGTGGATCGGGATTGTCGAGTACATCCTGAGTTTGTGTTTCACGCCAGTGGCTGAGGCGTTTCAGTAAATCTTTATCATGACGAGCCAGAATCTGTGCGGCCAATAGGGCTGCGTTTGCCGCGCCGGCTTTCCCAATCGCAAGCGTGCCGACAGGAATCCCTTTTGGCATCTGTACGATAGAGTAGAGACTGTCTACCCCATTCAGCGCAGCGCTTTGTACCGGTACGCCGAGAACCGGCACCAGCGTTTTAGCAGCCAGCATGCCAGGTAAATGAGCGGCACCACCGGCGCCAGCGATAATGACATCAAAACCATTTTGTTCAGCTTGGTGGGCAAAACTGAATAGTTTATCGGGCGTACGGTGAGCAGAAACAATTTCAACATGAAAAGGTACATTAAGAGAAATGAGAATATCAGCCGCGTGCTGCATAGTCGTCCAATCGCTTTTAGAACCCATGACAATGGCGATTTTGGCATTGTGTTGAGTTGTTCCTGCTAAATCAGGTTGGGCAGTCATAAATCAAATGCTCCTGTGCTTTAACGTCCACCAGAATGAAAATAACGCTTTAAGGCCGCGGATCATATCATGCTCACAAGCTAAGGAAAACGATTGCGTTACTTTATACTTTCATTAGTGATACCCGGATGTGGGTGTTCCTGGTTAATCAGAATGGGAAAGAGATGAGATCGATTGATTTATCCGTTATTTTGAACATTGATCCCTGATGATGCCATGCACCAAGTACACCACGGTAAACGGTTTTATCATGCAGAGGAATTTCATGTACAAAAGGGCGGTGGGTGTGTCCATGAATCATCCAGTCAGCTTGATACCGCTTAAAAGTGTCAATAATAGCTTGCTGGTTTACATCCATAATGGCTTCGGATTTTCTGCTGTTGACCGATTGGCTGTTTGCTCGCATTTTGACGGCAATTTTTTGACGGATAGACAGAGGTAATAATAGAAACAGACGTTGGATCCACGGGGTATGAACCCGCTTACGATATCGTTGATAACCTTCGTCATCAGTACACAAGGTATCGCCGTGCAGAATAAGCACTCGCTTACCGTACAGTTCCAGTACTTTTTCCTGTGGAAGCAATATGATGCCACTCTCTTTAGCAAAGCGCGAGCCGAGCAGAAAATCACGGTTACCATGAATAAAATAACAGGTAACACCTTGTTGTTGCACGGTTTTTAATGCGCTAGCGATTTCACGGTGGAGAGGGTTGTTATCATCATCGCCAATCCAGTAATCGAACAGATCGCCGAGAATATAGAGGCTATCTGCCTGAATAGCATCCTCACGCAAGAAACGCAGAAAACCGGCAGTGATTGCCGGTTCATGTTCGCTGAGATGTAAATCCGCGATAAAAAGTGTGCACATATACAGAGAATTATTCGCTGACGGTTACTTTTTCGATGATAACATCTTCGAGTGGTACATCTTGGTGCATCCCGCTGCGGCCGGTAGAAACGCCTTTGATTTTCTCAACAACATCCATACCTTCAATTACTTCGGCAAAGACGCAGTAACCCCAACCATCAGGGCGCTCAGAACGGAAGTTCAGGAAATCATTATCAACAACGTTAATGAAGAACTGCGCCGTTGCTGAGTGTGGATCGTTGGTGCGAGCCATTGCCAAAGTACCACGGTTGTTTTTCAGACCGTTATTGGCTTCGTTTTTGATAGCTGCATCAGTCGGCTTTTGTTTCATACCAGGTTCGAATCCACCACCCTGAATCATGAAACCGTTAATAACACGGTGGAAAATAGTATTATCGTAGAAGCTATTGCGGCAGTAGTTCAAGAAATTCTCAACAGTTACAGGAGCTTTATCGGCGAAAGTATTGATTACGATATCGCCAAAATTGGTATGGAAAGTCACCATAATTGAAATCCTAATAATAGTTTTGATTAACCCAGTTTAGGGCATTTGGACCAGGCGGCTTTTATATCACATCTACCATAATGAGTCAGTACCTATTAGTTTCAGTGGGCTATATTGATCGCCAACCTTGCAAAGCGCTTAATATCAGGTTTCAATATCCTATTGGACTATGCCATATCGAGCATGTATTGATAAGATAAAGACATAAATCCAGAATTATCAATTCGTTATTTTTAACACACGTACAGTGAATTTACGGAAAATCTCGATGCTAAAAATTTTCAATACCCTCAGCCGTCAGAAAGAAGAATTTAAGCCAATCCATCCAGGGAAAGTCGGGATGTACGTGTGTGGTATCACGATTTATGACTTGTGCCATATTGGTCACGGCAGAACCTTTGTTTCTTTTGATGTGGTTGCTCGTTATCTGCGCTATTTGGGATACGATTTAACTTATGTACGCAATGTGACCGATGTTGATGACAAAATCATCAAACGTGCGGCAAAAAACAGTGAAAGCTGTGATGATCTGACCGGTCGTATGTTGGCGGAAATGTATAAAGATTTTGATGCGCTGAATATCTTACGTCCTGATCTGGAACCTCGTGCGACCCGGCATATCCCGGAGATTATTGAGCTGACCGAATCGTTGATAAAACGTGGTCATGCTTATGTCGCAGATAATGGTGATGTCATGTTTTCCGTCGAGAGTGATCATGATTACGGGTTGCTTTCCCGTCAGGATCTCAGCCAGTTACAAGCAGGGGCGCGAGTGGAAGTGGCTGATGTTAAGCGTAACCCGATGGATTTCGTATTGTGGAAAATGTCCAAGCCTGGGGAACCAAGCTGGGAATCGCCGTGGGGAGCGGGCCGTCCTGGTTGGCATATTGAATGTTCTGCCATGAACAATAAACAGTTAGGTCATCATTTTGATATTCATGGTGGTGGGGCTGATCTGATGTTTCCGCATCATGAAAATGAAATTGCGCAATCTACTTGTGCCCATGATGGCCCGTATGTGAACTATTGGATGCACTCTGGGATGGTGATGGTGGATAAAGAGAAGATGTCCAAATCGCTGAACAACTTCTTTACTATCCGTGACGTATTGGAATATTACGATGCCGAGACGGTACGTTATTTCTTGCTGTCAGGCCATTACCGCAGTCAGCTTAATTATACAGAAGATAACCTAAAGCAGGCCCGTACTGCACTTGAACGACTTTATACAGCTCTGCGAGGTACAGATGCTTCTGTACAGCCGGCCGGTGGTGAAGTATTTAAAGCGCGTTTCATTGAAGCAATGAATGATGATTTCAATACGCCAGAGGCTTATTCGGTACTGTTTGATATGGCACGTGAAATCAACCGTCTGAAATCAGAAGATATTGACGCAGCGAATGGCTTAGCGGCTGAATTACGCAAGTTGGCAGGTATTTTAGGTTTGTTGCAACAACAGTCGGAACAATTCTTGCACTGTGGTGTTCAGGCTGACGATGAAGAGATTGCTAAAATTGAAGCACTGATTAAGCAGCGTAATGATGCACGAAAAAATAAAGATTGGCCGTTGGCAGATTCTGCTCGTAATCAGTTAAATGAGATGGGTATTGAACTGGAAGATGGGCCGCAAGGGACAAGCTGGCGTCGTAAGTAAGCCTGATAGAGTACAACTGCCTTGATAATTAGGCGGCTCCCTTTTAGGGAGCCTGTCTTCATTGATTATGGTTTTTCAGGTAGTTGCACACGAATATTAATGACTCTTCCGTCTGGAATATCGCATGGTTCAGCATCATTGTAATAAACGACTTCCCCTGTTGCAGTTACACTTTTTACGCGCTGATTTTGAGCAAACTCCGGAGCGTCTTTATTTTGACGATGGTAACATTCAATTGTTATATCGCCGCTGGCTGTGTCTACCGATTCACGAATCCAAATCAGATTTAACCCGTTGCTGTCCGCCGGGATGATAGTGCCACCGTGAATTCCCCACGCACCATCTTTGGCAAAACCGTTGCAGCCACTGATACGATATTTCCCTGTATCTACACGCTTAACCGTCACTCCCTCAGCTTCGCTGGTTAACTCGTAAGTTCCGTCTGGGTGAATATCGACAATTGGGCTGGATACTCTGAGAATGCCGTTAGCGTCGGAGCGGGCATTTTTATCTGTCCAAAGTCGGCTAACTTTTGTATTTCCACCTCCATCATTTCCGTGGATAAAGCTAATACCGGCATTGTCATAATGCGCGACAAATCCTGCCCATATGTCATACATTCTTGTTATGTAGCCGCCCGACCATGCATACCCAATACCACTATCATTCGCTCCAAATCTGAATGCATGACCGCCCTGCGGCAATGATTTTATCCATGCGGTAAAATCACTTATATTTGCCTGATTAATATATTTTGCTTGGATAAATTCAGATCCCTCGGATTTTGCATATGCCCCGATATCCGCCGCCGTTGGTTTGTTTTTTGTTGTATAAATGTTAGTCCAATCTTCCTCAAAACCATAATTATCACGGGCAGAGCGATAAGCAATCCCTCCATTTTTGTACTGTACTTTCAACTGAAAAGCCGGGCAGCTTCCAGCTCCGTTATTGAAATGAGCAATATGAGCAGAATCTATTCCAGGGTTCAGCAAATCATATAACCCTGTATTTGCGTTCCAGGGGACTGGATTATTAACAGAGTATCCTTTTGTTAATCCGAGCCTAAATGCCCCAACATCCGCCGCCGTTGGTTTGTTTTTTGTTGTATAAATATCAGTCCAATCCTCCTCAAAGCCATAATTATCACGGGCAGAGCGATAAGCGATCCCTCGGTTTTTGTACAGCACTTTCAACTGAAAAGCTGGGCAGCTTCCAGCTCCGTTATTGAAATGAGCAATATGAGCAGAATCTATTCCAGGGTTCAGTAAATCATATAACCCGGTGTCTGCATTCCAGGGGACTGGATTATTAATAGAGTGTCCGCCTGTTAATCCGAGCCTAAATGCCCCCACGTCCCCGGCATTTAGACTGATATCCCCAGTTAACGCTTTGCCGTTAATTTTTCTACTATTCGGTACCGCATTTTTAGCTAAGTTGACGGTTTCTGCTAAGCCAAGATTTTTCACAAACGTGTTTTTATCAAGAATATCTGCGCCATTTTGGTTTTTTGCTAATCTGTTGTTAGCATTATCATTTACATCAGAAACAAGTTTTTGAGTTACTGCAAGTGAATTGCTGTTGCCTGTTTTATCTGTGAGTTGAACTATTCCTTTCTGGGTTAGTGAAGCACTTGGAACTTCTGTCGCGATCTTTTTTTCTAAGGCTCTATTTAATTGAGTAGTGAGTTTGACTATATCCCCATCATCTAGAACATCATCGCCATATTGTGTAGCGATAAAGTTAGCTATCACAGATGATATCGTTGAAGATTGACGTAATACTTTATTGAGTAAATGAGTGGTAATATTCTCTGGTGGAAATCCAGTCTTTAAAGCCGGGTTTGTTTCATATCCTTCTTGGCTGACTACGTTAGCATTATTACTAATAGAAAAAGCTTTAAAATCATTCTTGAGACTCATATACTTTCCTTAAATTAAATAATACTATTTTATAATTAACATATTGAATTATTGTAAAAACAATTCCTGCCAACTCACGCCGATCATAGTCTAGTTAGGAACGAGAATAATGGAATATTCTTATATATTATAAGATTAATTATTTTTGTATGGTTGATAGCAATAAATAACCGGAAATTTTACAACCAGAAATATATCAAATAGTGCCGGATGTTGGGGTGGGTTTATTTCTTGAGTGTAAGATGAAATGCATGAATAAAATAAAAAATTAATTTATCTTTAGTTATACCTAATAGATTTAGAGTTGCAGCGCGGCGGCAAGGGAATGAATCTCCGGGAGCTTGGGTCTATTCATTCACTGTCATTCGGCTCTTTGCTATTTATAATCCGACCAGTGAACATTCATGCGTAGTCGCATCACAGCGATTGGTGAAGTGGTGGAATAGCGCGGATAAAACCAGTCAGGATATCGCTAATCATAGACTATCCTTTGGTACAGGCATGATTTTGAGGTCATGTGCAATATTAAATTCTGCTTCGGTTTTTTCCCGCAGAGTCTCTAATGTGACATTTGGCGCATGTTCTTTCAGGATTAACTGGCCCTGTTCAAAATAGAAAACACCTAATTCAGTAACAATCATGCTGACTTTGTTGATGGCGGTAAGTGGTAGAGTACACTGCTTAAGGATTTTTGCTGAGCCGTCTTTGGTGCAGTGTTCCATTGCAATGATGACTTTGCGGGCGCCAGTGACAAGATCCATTGCTCCTCCCATACCAAGCACCATTTTCCCCGGTATCATCCAACTGGCTAAGTTGGCATGTTGGTCAACTTGCAGAGCACCTAGCACACAAGCATCTATGTGACCACCACGTATTAAGGCAAAAGAGAATGCACTGTCAAACATGGCGGCACCGGGCAGGATACCGCAGGGTTTTCCACCGGCATTGACCAGATTCGGATGGGGTTCTGTAACGGGGCCAAGACCCAGAAAGCCATTTTCTGACTGGAGGGTAATATGAATGTTATCGGGCAGATAGTTCGCGACTAGCGTAGGAATACCGATGCCGAGGTTAACAATATCGCCATCTTGTAATTCACGTGCAACACGGTTGGCAATAAGTTGTTTGGCGTTCATTATGAGTTATCCTTCTGGATAAATGATGTAATCGATCAATGCGCCAGGTGTTATAACGCAGTCCGGTGCAATCTCACCCACTTCAACCAATGCATCCGGCTCGGCAATCGTGATATCCGCAGCCAGAGCGATCACTGGGTTAAAATTTCGGGCGCTTAACTGGTAGGTCAGGTTACCGTGATGATCAGCAAGATGAGCTTGAATCAACGCTAGATCGGCGCGTAGCGGGAGTTCTAGCAAATAGTCTGTTCCATTGAGGGTTATTTTTTGTTTCCCATTTTCTACAATAGTACCCACTCCGGTAGGGGTTAGGAATCCGCCCAGACCGGCTCCTCCGCAGCGAATACGTTCGATCAACGTTCCCAAAGGAACCAGTTCTACTTCTATTTCTCCAGCAAGCATTTTGCGTCCGGTTTCCGGATTAGTGCCAATATGTGAGGTGATGACTTTTTTCACTCTGTTATTAGCCACAAGGGGGCCGATGCCGGTATCAATACGGCTAGTATCGTTAGCAATCAGAGTCAGATCTTTTACACCAGAGTTTAGTAATGCGGTGATTAAACCAAGAGGTGTGCCTACACCGATAAAACCGCCAACCATAATGGTCATGCCGTCATAAAAATGCGCTATAGCTTGTTGTATGTTAATGAGTTTATTTTTCATATCGATCCCTATATGTGATATATGGATATAGGCACGTATTAGTAAAGCAATGAGTGTGCCAGTTACTGGATTTAAATAAGGATATTTTATAGTTAATTGAAATTTAAATAGTTATATTTAATCTAATTGAGGAAAGTGTGTGCAGGCTTGTAGAGTAATTGAGAATAGGTGTGCAAAATCTTGCACAGGTGTGCACGTTTTGTTTCGCCATCAGCGCTCTGTTTTGCTGATGTAGGATTGTCTATTCCGCCAGATTCAGTGGATCAATACGATATTCTTGAAGTTTATACATTAGCGCCCGGCGACTAATACCTAGAATTCGAGCGGTTTGTGCCCGATTGCCCTGATTGCTTGCTAACGCCGCACTAATCAATCTGCGTTCATAGGATTTAATGCTTTCTTTCAGACTATGGCCGTGCTCCAGCGTATGTTGAGGCTCAGAACTTAGCGGTGGAGGCGGTTTGAATAACAGATGTGCAGGTAGGTCATCGGGGAAAATAACTCGTCCAGAGCTCATAATGACTGCACGCTCAAGGGCGTTGGAAAGTTCGCGAACGTTACCCGGCCAGTGATATTCTTCCAGAATTGACAGTGTACTGGCATCTAATTCGATGATCTCTTTATTGTTTTCTGTGCTGAATTTTTGCAGGAAATGATAGGCCAGCAAAGCAATATCTTCGGGACGTTTCCGTAGCGGAGGGGGAGAAAGATGAATAACGTTAAGGCGGTAAAATAGATCCCGACGAAACTCTCCTTGTTCCACCATGACAGCCAGATCACGGTTGGTTGCTGCGATCAAACGAATGTCGGTTTTAATGGTTTGGCTGCCGCCAAGACGTTCGAACTCTTTTTCTTGCAAAATGCGCAACAGTTTGGCTTGTAGGCTAAGGGGCATTTCGCCAACTTCATCAAGTAGCAGGGTGCCTTGATTAGCACGTTCAAATAGCCCTTGACGCTGTATCTGTGCGCCAGTAAAAGCCCCCTTTTCATGGCCGAACAACTCGCTTTCGAGTAAGGACTCTGGTAAAGCCCCACAGTTAATTTTGATGAATGGTCCTTTAGCCCGCGGACTATTGTAATGAATGGCCTTAGCGATTAGCTCTTTACCGGTGCCGCTTTCGCCCGTAATTAATACCCTGGCGTGGCTACAAGCAATTTTTGCTGTATCACGGCACAATGCCATCATTTTAGGGCTGTTAGTCAAGATACGATCCCAACTGTAGCTGTCGGGTAGGGTACGATATCGTTGATTGATTTCCTGTTTCATCAGTTAGCCTCCGAGAAACCTCGTCGTTTAGGGTGAAGAAGAGGAAACGAGGCGCTTTTCCTGCTAACGATTAATTTTTGCATTTTCACATTTTCCTATGTATTTCCTATGGTTAGAGAGAGGAACAGTCAACTTTCCGCGCACGGCACGTGGTGAGAGCGTGTTAACCCATTGTGTAAACCCGATAAAGATTGAGGGCATAGAAACCAGATCCTAAGTGATAACAGGTACTATGTAACAGAAACCGCAGTGTTAGGAGTATAGAAAGCGTTGCCGAATGGGAGCAAGGGGGAAAATGGGTAAGTGTGAGGGGCTTCTAATGGGTTTAGTTCACTTTAGCCTTATAGTGCAGGGATGATTTGGTTATACCGAGAGGTACGGCATTGTATTTAATGCCGTACTTTTAATCTATTTGCTAGGTAATTGTAGGTTAGGATTTCTAAGAGAGATAGTTATCGTTCCGACCTGCTTATTACTGTTGCGGATCTCTTGTCCATAATTAAAATCAAAATATTTCATCTGGTCTCCGGTTTCTACTACCTTTCTGTTAATAGCTATGAAATTTTTACGGAGCATGGTATTAAGGCCATAGGCATTAGCATATTCTGGTAAAACATCAATGACGACTTTTCCTGTGTTTTTTTCTCCTTCGGCCATGAAGTTGAATACACCTTTAGGGAAATCAATATCTAATAGTGGTTTTCTGTCAATATCTAATGGGAAGTTGCAGCCATCTGGGGAGTTGAGATTTAATGAAGTTGCTCCGGCTTTTAGAGTGAAAGTTAGGCTGGGTAAAGGTAAATGGGGCTGTTTTTCATCTTTGGGAATTGTTATATCCAATCTTGGGGCGGTTATGAACATCTGTGCATTATCCTGTAAGGTAATACTGCCACCATCTATATGAACATGATGGCTTTTAAGCATAGCTTGAGAGGATTCAGTAATAGAGAAATCACAATTTAGTGAAATAAAGTTCTCTATATTCTCTACAGTCTCTACAGTCTCTACAGTCTCTATAGTAAGCTGGCTATTTCCTGACATAGCCACTGTTGATTCTTCTAATGTTGGTATTGCTGTATTTATCGGGCCACTAATGCTTACAATGCTTGAGTTTTTTATTGAAAAACTACTTGAGTTTTGTAATTGTATTCTATATTTATTGAATATTTCAGAATTAAGATAAAAATTAACAGGTTTTTCTTTACTTCCTAATATTATAAGATTTCCTGAGGATATGTTTATTGTTTCTCCTAAAATTTTGTCTGTATTTTCTGCCTTATGTACTGCCTTGTACTCCTCGTTAAGCTTAATTAGTGGCTGTGGCCAATGAATAGAGTTTATTTCTCCAGCATCCAGTTTTAACTCATCTTTTTTTCCAGCATCCATGTTGAAAGTGAAACCAATATCTTTATTGAAAGTTTTATCTAAAGAATCTGATGGAGTAATCGTTTGACGGCCGTATTTATGCTCGTATAATTGATCTTCATATGAGGACCAGATAAATTTATCGCTCATTAATTTTACCCTTGTCTGAGTTAATATTATTTCATTATTAAATGTAAATTAATATAAGTATAGTTCAAAATAAGTAATTTTCAAGATACTTTCAGCCTATTTTATTGTGATTTTGTTACTGATCAATGGAACCTGATATCAGCGCTTTTTCCTGTTTTTGATAAAAATTTTCCAACGGTTTATTTATATAAGAAATGATATTATAGGGGAATAGTTTATGACTACTTGCTAACTGAATAATGCTGTGTAAATGTATATTTACTTGATCATAATTGGTGAAGAGAGTTGTTTAAGTTGGTAAACAATTATTTATGATTGAGAAGATAATGATAGGTGAAAATTTTGTGTCAGAATAGTTATGTTTGGTGGATTATCAATGTAACTGGTACATGTTATGTATAATACGAAAGCGATATTAATTTCAATCTGAGAGTTTTACTCTCTCTAAGTAATGTTTTGTCACTATAGGGAATAAAAGGCTTATATTGTTTTGTTATCTTCTGCCAGATATGTTTGTTGGAGATTTAATCTATTTGTTGTGTATGTTTTGTTGGGTAAGCCGATGATAAGTGAGTTTGTCAGCGCGTTTTAATAGTCTGTTATTACCTTATTTCTAGTCGTATAGAAAATTAAGATAGCTGATTGAACTAATCGGTTTGCCTATATGTGATTTAAATCTCAAAAAAGAAAATTTCTGATTTCCGTACACTTTATTATTGATTGTCAAATGAAGTAATTCTCTGACGAGGATCTTGTTGGGGAAATATGTGTTTACTATTATAATACGTTGTAAATACTACAATAATCACTAAATAAATTGCAAATACACTTGAATGTGACGATTTTTAGAATGGTTAATTTTATTATGAAATAATAATAGATATGAACATAATATTATCCTGTTTCATCTTGTTTTTCGGTGTTATAAAAAGAATAATTCCCCAGTTTTATTTTTTAGATAGATGATTCTATGGATTTTCTATGTTTCAATATTAGGGGTGATAAGATGACCTTAAATAATTTTAGAATTTAGTGGCAAGGAATGGATCTTTAGCTATATTTAATTAATAACGTAACATGGTAAATAAAAATAGTAATGATTTCTTGGAATAGAAGATAAAGTTTACTACCAACAATCAATTTTAAGCTTAAGGAGGTGATTAGAGGTTAATTTATCAATTTAATGAATTTGGAATTTATATTGGGTTTTGAATGCAAAGATAAATGTTGCTCAATATCTTATCATGATTTTTTTAATTTAATAATATAGGTGAATGAAATGAGCGAAAAAATAGAAATGCTTAAAGAAGTAGTGGAACTTGTTGATGGAATAAAATATACAAATCTTACTGATATTGGTAATTATATAGCACGCAATGATTTAGTAATTGAGGGAAGAAATAATAAGTTACCATATTATGTGGAGTCAGAGTCTGTATGGCATAATGCGGGTCTATGGGTTCCATTGTTAGCTGAGAGAATTAAAAATGAGGTTCCATTGAAGTTCATTGTTCGTTCGGCTGGCATGGAATATATTACAAATATTTTTCTGTTCCAAGATTTAGCAAGTACGAAAAACACTATAAGGTATTATGTAGGTGATAGGTTTGATTATCATTCAGCAATAGAAGCTCAAGGTAATAATAGGGATGGGGGAAATAGGATTTTGAAATGTGTATGTGAGGATCTAAAGGAAGTAAATATGAAAACTGTAAAAATGATCTTATACTAACACAGGATAGACAATTTTTCAGTTGGAGTTTTTATAGACTCTCTGTGCTCTTAGTTTGTTATAATTATCCTTAAACTCAAATAAATTTTTGCAGAGCTATAAATGCAAAGAGAGATAATTGACGATTTCGGAGATTTTTAATTCATAGATTTGAGGCTACATTTTGGTGTAGCCTTTTTTATCTTCGTCTAAAGTTATTAGGTTGTCTGATTATATGAGGTGATAATTAAATTTTTTCCTGACTTTATTAACTCATATTGAATATATTAGTGAAGGGAATACGAACATGTTTACTTCCAAATTAACGATATTGCACTTATTATGTGAATCTACTAGGTATAAATGTACCATAAGTTTTCTGGCTTTTGAGCCTTATGAGAAAATTTTTACATTGGATATCATTCATAAAGTATGTGTTCTATAGTTTACTATGATTAAATGATGGTTGATTTATATTGATAGATGGTACGTTACCTTATTCGATATCGTACCATAAGAGTAAAATTAATTTTGGTCTATTGAACATTTATTTCTAATATGATTAATATTAATTTTTAAGTGATATTGTTACAGTGTCAATGTGATTATCATTGATAACTTCATTTCCATAACTGATGTTAAAGGATTCTCTATCTGCTACTTGACCATTGAGATGTATGAGTTTCTTATTAAATATCTTTTTTGTGAAAATATCAAAGTCTTCCTTTGGGCTCGGTTTTGCGAAATTAATAGTAATTTTTCCTTCATTCTTGCCTTCTGTATTAATGAAATTAAATAGACCTTCTGGATATTCTACGTTGTCAAGATAGAGTGGGAAATGGATGCCGTCAAAAGATTTCAAGTTTAGTGAGGGAGAGCCTGCTATAAGTTTGAACCATGTTTTGTCTTTTTCTATGTCATTTTTCTGCATTATACCGTTGTTAATCAAGGTTACTATCGATTTGTCTTGTATACTTATATTACAGTAATTAAAATTTCCATCTCCAAGATAGAGATTACTGCTTTCAAAAGTGAGCTTAGATGATTCACTTAGAGAAATTTCGCTAGCTAGAAATATAAAGGCGGGAACATCGTCTTCTATTTTTTCTTTTTGTATTATTTCAAATTCACTTTTTCCTGACATGGTAAGTTTAGGCGGTTTAAGTTTATTTGAAGCGACATAATCTATAAACATAAATACAGTTCCTGGATTTTTGATGCTTAAGATACCTGAATTTTCAAGGTTAAATTTAGCACTTTCAGCACAACCTAAATAAGCCACGGTGTTATTTCTATTTTCCGATAGATAGTCTACTTCTAATGTTCCTGCGGATACATTTATATCTAATCCTTTCCCGCTGTCAGTCATTGTTCCATCATCATTGCGAGTAAATTCTGGCCAATAGATAGGTATGTCCTCAGAATCATTTTGTAGTGTTAATATTTCATTTTTAGCGTTCATTGTGAAATTAGCGCCACCTAATTTATCGAACGAATTGGGCTTAGTAGATGAAAGAATAATGTGTGTATTGGTGTATACCTGAGAATTTTTTGGATCCCATTCAAAGTCTGTGCTCATTTTTAACCCCTCATAAAGGATGAATGTTTTTTTTCATAATTAAACATAGTTAAAATAAATATAGTTCAAAATGCGTGGATTTCAAGGTGTTGAATGAATTCATTGTATATTCTTTTAATTTTTTCTTTCTGTAAATAAATTCAACCACATTGCATGGATCAATTCCATTTACCGTCAATAAGATTACCTGAAAATATATTTTATTGTAATTAGGTTACTGTTTAATGCTGAAATTAATTATTAGTTATTAATTTTTTCCTGAATAGTCTTTTCAATAGTTTCTTTATCATTAGGATATATCATGTTACGGATAAATAATCTGTAATCACTTAATACTCGTGGCTATAAATAATTTTCCAAAATAGTGCTCCACTTTGGACAACTCCTTGTGTAGCAAGGGTTGTGCGCTATGCATAGCAGAGCAATGAGTTAGTGTGGCTTATCAGGCATCAGACTTGCATTGCTCGGATATTAATCAAATAGACCAACTGTATCGGTATTATGAAAAGCTATCTAGTTTTACAGTAAGATCATAGGTGGAATTTTCTCTATATTGTAATAATATTTTTCTTCATCAGTATTATCATCGTGTTTTGTACCATTTTAAGGGTATAATATTATAATTGATTGATTTAAAGTTGAATTCTAGTTTTTCTTGTTCGAAATTTATCCCTGTTGATTTATCGAATTAATAAATGCTAGGTTAATGAAATTTCATATTTAGTTATTGGGGTTTTGTAAGGAAAATAGTATGATTTTAATGATAACCATTTGAAATCAATATATAGTTTTTATATCATATTCCAATTGACTTATAATAATATGGAAGATGGATCACGTTTTTTAATGTGGATATATGAAATTATCCGATTTACTAAAGAATATTGATTCTATGATTTTATTCAGAAATTAAATATTTTTTAAGAAAGATATTTACATACTTACTTAAAATAGCTATGAAAATTAATTTCAATTAATTAATACCATTATTACGATAATTGAATGGATATATAAATATGAAGAAATTTATGTTAGGGGCATTGCTTTTCGGGATTGCGTCTGCCGCAAATGCAGGCAGTGGAGCTGATAAGTCTATTGAACTAACTGATCAAGAGTGTATGGCGCAGTGGAATATGTCTAGTGCTTCCCAGTCTTGTGATGTATCCATCACGAAAATCGGAGAGAGTTTTTGCTCTATTTCAGCACTATGTCGTGCTGTTAATGGACAAGTTATCGATAACCGTACTCAGTTTTTCCCGTATTTTAAGGTATCACAGCTCATGAACTGCAATGGTTATTTGAAGATTGATGCATGTTAACTTTATTTTCATTAATTTCAGGCTACGGATTGTAGCCTGATTAGGTTGTTAGGGATAAATTGTAAATTTAAATCAGTTGCTATAACTTTGAAAAATAGGGGCTTGTAGATAAAAACTTTTTATAATTAGTCAGTTATGGCTATGGTAAAGCTATGCAAGTATGAACAAAGCCGTAATTTAGGAAAAGGTAAAGATCAAATAGAAAAAAATAAATGAAATTAAAATTTGCTAATGACCAATCAATGTGATTTAATAGCGTCACTGGTTTGGAAGTACAGACCTATTTATGAAAAGAAAGTTAAAGCAGTTCACCATTTAGCGCTATCCCCGATACCACTTCATTGCGAATTCCTTCTAATTAGTACCCATAAGTAAAACTGAAAAACAGACCTCATAACGCCTTATGGCAACTTAATAAAATTAAAGGAAAATTCTATGTCTAATGCAATGACTGGTTCAGTAAAATGGTTTAATAACGATAAAGGTTTTGGATTTATTTCTCCGAAAGATGGTAGCAAAGATGTTTTTGTTCATTATTCTGCAATCCAGAGTAATAATTTCAAAACATTGGAAGAAGGTCAGGAAGTTTCATTCTCTGTTGAGAGTGGCGCTAAAGGTCCATCCGCAGTAAATGTTATCGTATTATCTTGATTTAACTTAACTGTTTAAATCTATTAGCGACTTTACGATAGCGATGAAGGTAATATCCTGAGTAGTTAAAGTTGTTAATGAGAAAAAACCCGCTTAGTTGCGGGTTTTTTGCATGGTGACAAGTAGTATTTTATTTGATTCTCTATTTGGCTTATTTAACTTTTACCTTTCAGTTTAAAGGGGACTAAATATTGAAGTTTCCATTGAACCTATAGCCCAGTAGTGGCTCATGTTTAGTAATCAAACCCGCATCAAGGAAGGCGGCAGATTTTTAGGCTGTTGGGCTGTGCTAGGTGTCAGGCGTTGTTCAATATCATCAATAAACCGTTCTAACCAGGCTTGTAGTTCCGCTACATCTACTTCGGCTAAGGGGCGTTGTGACCATAGAATGGCTTGTCCATCCAAATTTCCCTGGACATGAGCCGGCCAATGTTGCCCAAAAAGATTGTTGGCATGACTGACTTCGGACCCTAATTCGCAGAACAACTGTAGCCAGTTGTCGTGATAACAGCCAATCAATACTTGAAAACGTCCATCGACTTCCAGAGTGTAGATATCATCGTCGGTGGGGGACGCGGATACCCCGAGTTTAGAGAACAGCGCTTCTATAAGTTGGTGATAGTCGTGTGTCATAGTGTTTTAGGCTCGAAGTTGGAAATGTAGAAATTTTGACCTAGCCCGATTTCTTTGCTGTACATGGATTTGGACCAGAAATCTTGAGAGAACCAGTTGGAGAATGAAGTTTTGTCCGGGAAGTTGAACTCGCCGAAGTTAGGATCGAAGAAGGTAACTCCCTTCTGGTCATCTACATAGGCGGCTACTGTGTGTCCGGCCATTTGTCCTTCAAAACTGATCTTCTTGTAGCCCGATCCTTTATCACCTGTATCCAGGATGGCGTTTAATAGATCTTTTGTGCCTTTACCGCCAGTTTCGCCGTTTACTTCAAACGGGCTTCGTGGTTGGATGCCATTCTCACTGAGCCAGGATTCGGTTATTTTGCTTTGCTCGGCATCCGGGTCCATACCATCCATCTGTAACTGTTTAATGGAAACCAGAGAGTCAATGTGAAACTGCCCTTTCTGGCCCCCCACATAGAGCTGGTCAAAGACGCTTTCACCTTTGGCATGAGCGCTTATCCAGTGGGCAGAGATGGATTCACAAACCCCGCCAGAGGTGTCTTTATGTTTCATGATTTGGTCCAGAAAGGCACCTTTGGTCTGGGCAAATTTGAAAGTGATTTCACCGCCGTGCTTACTCGCGGAATCCCGAACGCTCCCTAGCTTAGTGCTTACCGCAAAGTGAACAATTCTGTCCTTTATCATGCTGAACGAGAAGCGGCTCTCCTGATTCTTCTTGTCATCGGTAGTTAGTTGGCGATCGAGCATAGAGTGGCCCGGTAGATTGCGTTGAATCGTCGCTGAAAGGCGCTCTAACAATCCTGGTCTGGGTGAAGAGACTTTCAGGGATTTGCCCGACAGTTCCCCTTGTGGTTGATTAACCGCTGTGGTATCAAGCTGTTGGGTAGGAAATATTCTTTGGTGATTAATACCTGAAATGGGAGACAATGGTCACTCCTTAAGTGGTTTTTTTGAGATTATTCCAAGGGATATGCGCTTGGATATTAGATAGAGTGAATCATAATGTTTTGTCGAAATAGAGAATATTAATAACGGCAGAAGAAATTTTCACTTTCCGTCGAAAACTAGTTACCTCTTTGAAACGTGATGGCGTCGTCAACTTTGCCATTGATTATTGATGGCTGACATCAGCGCGTCTAATTGGCTATCCAAACTGGCATCAATGATCCCGACTTCTGTTTCTAAAATACAGCCCCCTTGATCGAGACGCTCATCAGCAGTGATCTCTAAGTAGCCGATTTCAGGGAAATCTTTGTGTACCCGTGATATTTGTTCGCGAACTGTTGCGGCCTGTTCAGGATTAACGCGCAGGATAACCTGTTTTTGGTTACTGACTAATGACAGGGCCTCACGAACTACCTGTAAGGTGAGGGAAACTTGGTCATAATTCTTTAGGATTTTACGTACAGCCTGCAATACTACATTGCTCATTTGTTGTTCGACCTGCCGGTAGTATTGCTGGCATTGCAACTGGGTTTGATGAATCAGATTCGCTTGTTCTGCGCGGGCAGCATCGATGCCTGCTTGCCAACCTAACTCTTTTTGTTGCTCATACACCGCCTGCGCGTCACGTTCAATTTCTTGTGCCTGGAGCCGGGCAGCCTCAAGCAGAGATTTGGCACTGAGGCAGGTTTGATAGTCCGCTTTACGCAGTATTTGGAGTTCAGGAGACAGTTGAAGATGCTCTGTTGTTATTTTAATAAATGGTAACATTCTGTGTTCACTTGCTTAGCCAATTTGAGACACAATGCTTGTGCCAACGGTCGTTCTGCCTGGCTGACAGGCCAGGCCGCGAGGTTTTCATGAGAGGGAAGCCGCAGGCTCAGGCGCTTAGCGAAATCGATAGGAGGAGACTCCATCGCTGTTAGCCAGAACTGTAAGGCACTGGTACGAAAATAGTTTGCATTGATTTCTGATGGTAATGAGCGCTGCCAGCCAGTCGGCCAGTTGCCGATAATGATGTCGAGATACTTTAAGCAGAAGTGATGTCCCTCTTTTCCTAGTGAGCCATGTAAGTGGCGAAGTTCTGCCGCCATTAGGCAATGGCGGATAGCTTGCCCGTGAAGTAAAGCGCCTAGCCAGGTAAGAAGTTGTTCTAAGCACGATTGCTCTAACAGGGCGATGTTTCCCAATCCAGTTGGTAATTCATAATCCACATTCAGATCAAATTGGGTTAGCAGTAGTCCATTAAGCTTGGGAGAGTTTCGCCACTCAGGTAGGGAAGATAAGACCGCAAGCCATTCTGGTGATAGATGATCAGAATGAATATAGCTGGCAGGGCAAAACCGAAACTGATAGGGCGTTAATGCTGTTACCATTATTGTATCCTGCTTCGGTGCCACAGGAATTGTGCCAGATTGCTGATAAATAATAGGGCTAATAATAGTACAAACAGCCCAATCAGCCGTCCTTGTGACTCTTCAGTCACTTGGATAGAGAACAGAGTGGAGTAGCGTGGTGCCAACGGTACCTGACGTACGCCTGCTGCGGGCACTAATACGACACTGATCCGATCATAACTCAACCCTTCAATGCTGTTATTAACCAGTTGCTTGATTTGAGGGATGTAAGTGTCGAGTTGCACGTCCGCTGCGTGTTTGATAAACACCGAGGAAGAGGCTGGCGATAGCTTTTTGCCCAGTCGGTCTTGCTCCTCGGGTAAAACAACGTGTACTCGTGCTACGAGCACGCCATCAATCTCGGAAAGTGTTCGGGCAATCTCCTGCGCTTTGGCGAAGTTGAGCCGCGCACGTTCTTCTATTGGCGAGGAGATAAGGCCGTCCTTGGGGAAGACATCTTGTAACGAAGAGAAGTTCTCCCGTGGATATCCTTTACGTTTGAGCACTTCAACAGCTTGTGCCACATCAGACTCTTCGACTAACAGCTTGATATTGCCATCTTTGTCTGGTTGCTTATCAGAGGAAATGCCCGCTTCCTTGAGCAAGGCTAACATTTCGTTGCCTTCTTTTTGGCTCACATCGGTATAGAGTTCGATTTTACAGCCAGTTAGCATCAGGATAGCGAGCATAACGCAGATTATATAGTGTTTCTTCACAGCTCCTCACTGGGCTTTCATTAGGGTTTCAATGTTTTGATTGAGTCGTCCTACCGTTTTGGCAATCAGCTCTTCTTGCAGGGTGATCCGCATCAGAGACCACTGCATTTGCATCAGGCTGTTAGGATCACTGCTAGGGATAGCTAGCTGTGTTTCCAGATCTTGTTTCGCCTGAGTAAGTTGTTGCCTGATCTGACCTAATTCATTGATCAGATTGTTTTCAATCCCCTGATCTTGATTGGACATAGCAAGTTCAAAACTCGCAATATTTTCGGCACTGGCCTGAGATGTGTTGAGTTCATCCAGGCTGGTGATCAGTGTCTCGCTTATATGTGGTAGATCCATTGTTCCTCCAAATTTGAGGTATGTTGAGTTTATTTAGGTTGTCTGTCCTTGTTTCACGGTGTTGTGGTTGGCCCATTATTCTTCCAAATCAGGTTTATGTGAGTTTTGCATCATGTTTGTCACCATACCATTAAGGGGAATCAGCGTTTTTAACTCCTGCTTAATAAGGTCACTCAGGTACTCATTGCCAGGGATAGATTCAATCTTGCCGAGCACCTTGAGAAGAACCGTCTCTTGTTGTCGACTTGTGGGTGCGAATTCACGAACAATCTTTCTAAGTTCTGGCATATCCAGTGGTGGCTTGATATTGCCTGTCAAGCCACCAAACTGCGACCATAGCTGCTCTTGTACTGGAGCGATCAGCTTGTCTTCTAACTGAGTACGTTGGGAGGACTGTTTATCGGACGATAAAGCCTGATACCACTGCCATATCACTTTGCGTTGTGTCGCTGGATCGAAGTCGCCTAAAACGTTTTCCAGCGATTCTCCCTGTAGCCAGCGTTGTTGGCGCTCTTTCAGCATTTGCTGATCCGGCGTAGTTTCCAGTGCTTGCTCAAAGCTGTGCTGGTGCCTGGAACTGACCGAAGTCTGTACCGTTGGTTGCGATACGGTGTTATAGGATGGTCCTTCAATCCTATTCATGAGCCAGTTGTTCCCGCATGCCGTCAACGAAGGAGAGCAGTTGTGGATCGTCGCTGCCCGCCATTCGCGTCAGTCTCTGTTCCAGGGCTGATGCTAGCCCCAGACGCCACTCACACAACGCTAACCAAGGTTCGAGACTGGGCCAGGGAAACTCCCGACCAAAATCCAGAGCCTGTTGATATTTTCCTTGGTTCGTCAAAGAAGAGAGTCGAATCAGGTTTGCTGCTTCTTGTCCTTCCTCGATTGACATCAGCCAATCAGCAATAATATTGGCTTCGTCATGACAGTGATGGCCACTTCCAACCAGAGCAATATCTGCCAGTAGCCCTTTGAGTGAACGTGTCATGATTAGATCTTCTGTAATATACCCTGCATCAGGTCTTTCATGGACCGGGTGACAGTAGAGTTGATGTTGTAGATTACCGACCATTTGTTGATTTTGTGTTGTAAATCAGCTAGTAAAGCAGGGTTGTCAGCACCTTTGCTGAGTTCGGTAATGGCGGCACTGACATCTGTGTCGGCTGCGTTGGCTTGTGTAGTCAGCTGGGCAGCAACCCTATCGAGGGTATTAGCGTCTGTTGCGGCAGTAAAAGTTTTAGCCATGATGGTCTCCTTCTGTTGTGTTAAGTATTGTGATTGCAGCTTGGATGGCATCAGCCTCCAGTTGCCATTGTTGGTATTCTTGTACCGAACCGCCACGTCTCAGGCGTTGTTTGATATCGTTCAGCGCCTGAGAGAGGTGGTGTTGTATTTCGTTGACATAAGTGGGATCAGCACCAAACAGTCGTGCTTCCAGGGATGTCATCATGAAGCAGGGCTCCTGTTAAGTTTGACGATAAATTGTTGTCCACCCTTGATAATAACAATTGCATCTTGACGGATGGCCTCGATTCTTAAACCGTTTTCTGTGGTTGCTCCAACGGGGTAACGCAGGTTGTTTTTAAGTACCACATAGGGTACACGCCCGAAGGAAACGGCCCGGACGTCGAAATTGAGTTCATCATTGTGGGTGAGCTGTTTATTATTCAGCAATACCAGTGCTGGCCGATTGCCGAACTCTTGTTTAAATACCTTTTGTAAGCGGTAGAAGTTATGCGTCTGGTGCTCATCCAACTGACCTGTGAACTCGATACGATCATTTTTATCCTTGTAGATCAGCGTGTCGGGTAAATCATGTTTAGCCAATAACATATCCAGCCGCTTGAGGTGATTACCGGTGAACTTCGTCTGGTTTTCTATGCCCAGTAGGCCCGGAACATCACGTTTGAGTAGTGACTCGATATCGTTCCATTGCTGGCTGGTATCAGTGACTTCTCCCGTAAGGCGGACCCAACCGGGTTGTTTGCCATTGCGGCTCTGGACTTGGGCATAGCCTAATTTTTGTAAAATGAAATCCACCCCCTGACGTAATTCTTCCATCGTACGTAACTCCAGCCGATAATTGGGAGAGTGAGTATCGAGATACTGTTGCAGGGCCAGCCGTTGTTGATTGAGGTCCACATAACCTTTAAGCAGTAGTGGGCCGTGATCGGGCATCATTTGTACACTTACCTGGCGATAAGCCGAATCGCCACTGAGAAAACGGCGTAGTTCTTGCTCGGCTATGCCATTGGACATGCTGTTTCTTTGCCATCCTTCATGTCCAAGCAGCGCCAAGAGGCCAAGTGCCAGTACCAGACAAAATATCAACATCCCGCCTGCTACCCGGCTACGATTTTGGCGGGCAGGGCGCTGGCGTGGTGTAACTGCCGGTTCAGCGAGTTGGTTTGGGAATGCATGTTGTTGGTCACAAAAAGCCCACAATAACGGCCCTACTTCCTGACGGGCCAGCGCTTGCAATGTCGCACCCGGTGATAGCGGTTCGCCATTCTGACTTGGTGCAACTTCACCGGCCCATTCCAACAGGCGAATTGAGTCTGGTTCGATTTCTAAGATCAGGTGCACAGGAGCAACATCCTCATCCACCAGAACGATATCTGCCTGTAGGGGGTCTGAGCCGATGGCTAAACGTCCCTCAGCTAAATTAACCTCAATACTTTTATTCAGTCCGCGGTAAAAGCGAATTTTCCAACTCATCTGTTCGCCTTATTTTGCGCACGAACACACCAAGTTTCTTTCAGTGAACATTGCTGTTCAATGACTCGCCATCCATAAGTGTTACCCATTCGGCATGAGGATAGATATGAGCTTTTGCCTGCTTGCCGTAGGGTTTCCTGTACTTGACGGGCCGAGGATAATGGTTGGCATTGTGCACTTCCCAGAACTTTACTCAGCGATAGGCTCTGATTAGAGATATCTTGTGTTGCTAGTAATCCAGGACGTAGATCTTGCCCGTTACCAAGAGCCAGATAATGGGCGATTCCACTATCAATCAGACGTGGTTCAATAATGAATAGCCGTACTGATCGCCTAACTTGCTCACTGGTATTGCGAAACAAGACACCCAGATAAGGGATATCGCCTAAAAATGGCACCTTGCGTGTTATTTGACTCATTTCGTCGCGGTAGATGCCGCCAATCAGCAGACTTTGCCCATGTCCAACTCTGGCAACGGTATCGACAATGGTTCGGCTGATGGTCGGGATGCCATCCGGTCCTGAGCTATTAGGTTTCTGGTTACCGTCCTCAATATGCAGGTCTAAACTGATTTCAGGAGAGTCTCCTACTTGGATGACTCTGGGGATCATGCGTAGCATAGTGCCATAGGTAAGGCTTTTAAGCTCGGCAACCCGTTCGCCATTCACTTTCACGTAGTAGGTTTCATTGTTGTCAATGACGGCTTGCGTATTCTCCTGCGTTAAAAGCGTTGGGCGGGAAATCACCTGAGCGCTTCCTTTACTTTCTAGCAAAGTTATTTTGGCGAGCAGGTAATCCAGGCCACGGCGATCGACCAGGCTACTTAATGCGGCTGAACCGATGCTTTCCCCTTTTTCCTTACCCTCCTTTTTTCCCCCAGCGGAGGTTGTGATATCAATAATATGACGAGGCCCAGTGTTGATGCCAACTTGCCAGTCAACTCCCAGTTCTGAAAGGTTGTTTGCGTCGATGTCGACGATGGAAAGGGCAACTTCAATCCGGGCGGAGGGTTTGTCCAGTGCGTTGATCAAGTGGGCGTACATGGACATCCTTTCCGGGTTATCCCGTACAATGATGGCATTTAGGGAGGGTTCTGCCTGTACGACAGCACGGCTTGAGTAGCTTCCTCCCATAGAAGATGATGCCTCACCAGTAACAGCGGTTACATTGGTATCACTGAGCAGACGGGAGAGAATGGTGGCTATGCCAGGCGCCTCAATACTGGTATCACGATACTGAATCTTGCGATCGACCACTGAGGCGTATTTGAGCGGGAAAATTTCCACTGTTAAGGCGCCCGTTTTTTCGCTACGTAATAATGATTGCTGTTCTAGTGCGGATGCAGTCTGATCAACCAGTTCAAGATAACGGGGAGGGCCTGATACGTAAACCAGTTGGTTACCTGGATCAGGACGCCAGCCAAAGCGTGGCTCCCAAATACCGGAACGTTTTAGAGCTTGCTGTAATTCCGTTGCGTTGGTTCGTTCAAGTTTAAGCAGGCGCGATTGTATTTCACTGTTTTTGAATACATAAAGCACACTCCCGTCGTAGTACCAGACCAGATTATAGAGAGAGGATAAATGTTGCAGGAATTCCTGAGGAGTGTCCTGCTCAAAATGGCCGTTAACTTGATCGGTCACCTTGTCGCTGACAATCACTGATGCTTCATAGTTGGCGCCGAAATTAACCAGTACATCCCGCAAGCTTTCTCCTTTTGCCAGATAGTTATAAGGCGCAGGAAACCAATCCAGATCTTGGCTATAAGCAGAAGGAAGCATCACACCGCTGATACTCAACGACAACAGTAGGGAACGGCATAGCCTTTGGAATGGTTTCATGGTTGCCATATTACCTGTTTCCATTGAGGGGCGGATTGGGTTTCCGACAATAAAGCCATGACTTGTTCCAGTAGATCAACGTGCAGGGTTAGCATCTGTTCCAGTATTTGAATATCCAAACTATCAAGGTCAAGGCGTGCTTCCAGAATAAGATTCTCTGATTCATCTAAGGTCAGTGCATGGGGAGCATGGCGTCCCCAGCGTGTAACTTGTTGCAATAGTGTTTTCAGTAATTCAGCGCCTGACGGATCTTTTGGGTTATGGCGCCAGCTTAGCGGGCTGGATAACACAAGTTCAGTTCCCTGTTGGCGAAAAAATAGGTTGTAGTTATCAATGTGCAAATGGTAATGCCCTTGTCTATCGGAAACAAAGGGCTTCTGGCCTAAGCGACTGGCCAAATGATTGAGTAGAGTTTGCATGTTTCCTCTAATAATTAGGTCGTCGATTGCCAGTGAAAATTGTCCTGTGGCAGGCACAGAAAACGGGCACAAAGCCATTTTTGCAAGTGAGTAGCCGCCTCGGTGTCATGTTCTAAAGTCGTCAACCACGCCCAACAGGATGACAGTGCTTCGGGAACCGGCATAAAAGCGGTTAGGTCACCGCCAGTCTGGAGTGCATCTAGCCCAGTAAACCAGTTAGGCCATGCTTCGCGAGCCTGGGTTTCCGTTGTCAACAGCCGTTTTTCTAATAGTTGTTTGCGTTGGTTAAGCGCTGTTTGCAAAGATATAACCTCTTCATGTTGTTGTTCCCGGCATTGAGATGAGACGCTTTCGGCTTGTTGCCAAAAATGCGCTTTAGCACGCAGTTGCCGTTCTTGGATCTGTAACTGATCAAATTCAGTGAACCAGAAGTCTATCTCTGGCTCCAACAAACGGAGCCACCAGTCAAATAGCGGCTGTAATACCCAGTGCTGTAAAAGATGTCTGTCAGCCAGGTTTATGTGGTCACCCAGTACTTTATTCCAGTCACATTCCGGTTCTGCCACCGCTCTGATGAGCTGTTGTAGGTCGTCACGCCGCAAAGTTTGCCCACAATTTAACCGTCTACGAAACCAGACGGACTTCATCAAGCTTTCCAGCAGGTGTCTGGGTAGCAAGCGTTGTAATAAAATAAACTGTTGGCTATTAATAATGTCTCTATTCTGATACTGAATAGCCGATGATTTTCCGAGTAATTTATCTCGGCGTGGTATTCCCGACTGCGTGACAGAGATCTTGCGGCCGAGAAACATGCTGGTTCGAGTCTGATTATGGTCTTGCTGGCTCATGCTATGCTCATCTTGCTGCTAGTCACTCTTGTCGATTAAATTAGGAATGGCCTTATTTTATCTGTCAGGCCAACGGTTAACTTGTAAAAAACGTCAGATTATTTTAGCCAATCGTTACTCTTTGCCATACCTGGCTCGACTGGGCGTGCAATTAAAGCGTCTCCGATAGCTTTGAGTGAAGTAGGATTGGCTGGAAAATCCTGCTTCCATCGAGATATCAACAATACTCATCTCGCTGTTGAGTAGTAGCTGATGTGCATAAAGAATGCGGCGTTCACTGATCCAGGCGCGTGGTGATATCCCGTATACCGAACGGAACAGCTCCTTGAAAGTGGTTAATCCCATACCAAATTCTTTAGCGAATTCACTGAGTTTCCACTCCTTAAGGTAGTGATTTTCCATAAAACTTTGCAAACGTTCCACTTGGCGATTGCTCAATTGTCGTAATACTGACATGAGCAAAGTGCCTTGCTCTCCAAATGCTAATAACAATAACAACTCTTCTGTTCTGAGTTGACCCAAAGCTGTGGGGTAATCGTGAGCCAGTAGATCGACCAACCCATTTATACTTTGAGATAACAGAGGCGACGAGGTAAATGCAATTAATTCGGATGTTGACATATTGTGCCGCTCAACTTCACTGAGCAGAGTACCAAAACGTTGCAGAAAACTGTGGAGAAAAGGGGTACTCAGGGGCAACCAGAGTAGCTTACAGGTATCACTGCGCGTTTTTGCTGCATAACTGCCACGACGAACAAAAAGCAATTCGTTGTGGGAGATATCGTAGGTATTGGTGCTGTCCTGCCATGTCATTTCACCTTCGAGCAGGATATATATCCCTTCTTGAGGGTGCTCTATAACGTTAAAAGCAGGCATGCTACGCTGGAATAGCGAGATATCCATTCCCTTCCCTGATGTTGTGATGCCGTTCATTCTATTGTCCTGGATCTGTTGGTGTATGTCTTAAAAATACAAATCACATTATTATTATTAATAGATATTTTCTTTAGTTTCGCTGCCTTAAATAGACAGCAAGAATAGTTCTACGTATTTAACCTGATGGTTAACTATAGCACCTTTTAATTAAAATGATTTTTGCTAGTGGGCCTATTATGTTCCTTGGTCCAAATATCGTATTATTCTCACGTTTTATAAACACTTTATAAACGAAGAGTAAAAAAGCGATCATTTTTTGCACGATAACGATTGCCTATAAATTTTGCACCCTTAGTTATAGACCGATAATTATAAACCGATAGTTATAAACCGAGCCTTGTGTCTTGGCTGATACTGATAGTTATCTCCTTTTTATTCAGGCAATCTATTAGTGATGCATAATACGTTAGTAATTGTAATGGATGATTGCTAGAGTAATATTAACGAATTAACTGGTATAGAAGTCAGCGCAAAGTGAAATCCAAATAGCTACGTGTAATATAAATCACTTAATAATAAATTCAATCTGGTTTCAGCTATTTGATCAATCGATAAAAATATAAAATCAACCTAACCGAATTGGATTGTTTATTATAATATTGTTTATATAATGTTAGGTTATTAGCAGTAATTTTTATTTATATTAAATTTGTTGTTATTATGTAATTGAATCGTAATGCTTAAGAAACGAATCTGAATTATATTTCATTTGTATTGAATATTGGCGAAGTATTTTAAACGCCAATGTTCAGTTTATATATGTTTAGTATGGCCGCCAAAAAACGTTGTTTAGGAACAGGTTACGGCTCGGAAGCACGATCTTGCCACTGTTCTAGCCAGCGTAAAACTTCTGCGGTAGCTTGGATAAGATCAGCCGGAATATAGTGATCTATCAGGCTATCTTGATAAAGTGCTCGTGCCAGAGGAATGCGTTGTAATACCGGAATACCTTCCTCTTCGGCAATACGTCGAACTTGTAGGGCCTGCGCATCGGTGAACTTGAGTGTAATAAGGGGTAACGGTGTCTCTCCTTTCTTATAACGGATACCTACCGCAATGTGAGTTGGGTTGGCGACGATAACTGATGAACTCTTGACGCTAGCGCGCATATTGCTTGATTGTAATTCTTGGTGAAATTGGCGTCGTTTGCTTTTGATCTCTGGGCTACCTTCACTCTCTTTATACTCCCGTTTGATCTCGTCTTTGCTCATTCTAAGCTGTTTAATATGTTGGTAATGTTCAAAGGCATAATCGGCAATAGAAATCACGATAAACCCCATGCCACATACGGTCATTAGTTGGGTTAACATTATTCCGAGTACAGGGATAATGCATTCTTCCCCACACTCTGGCAGGCGCAGTAATGCTTGTAGATTGCCTGCCAGAGTCACCCAGACCAAGGTACAGAGCAGCCCTACTTTAAGTATCGATTTGATGAATTCCACCAGACTCTTGATAGAGAAGATTCTCTTAGCACCTTCAACAGGGTTGAGCTTTTTAATATCAGGCTTGATGGAATGTCCACTAAGTAGAAAACCGTATTGAGCGAAGTGTGATACCAGCGATAGCAAAGCGGAAACGCTTAGAATTGGCAGGCAGAGGTAGACCATCTCCTGCATCAGGTTTTCAACCAC
Source organism: Photorhabdus antumapuensis (assembly GCF_020387775.1). Taxonomy (NCBI): domain Bacteria; kingdom Pseudomonadati; phylum Pseudomonadota; class Gammaproteobacteria; order Enterobacterales; family Morganellaceae; genus Photorhabdus; species Photorhabdus antumapuensis. The sequence continues at coordinate 43,583 of NZ_JAHZMK010000012.1, read as the reverse complement.
ATGGTTGAAGGCTTGGGGAAAAGGTTTGTCCAGCAGATTAGCTGGGATCAGCATCAGTTTACTCAGATGCTCCAAATAGTATTCAGACATGACCATCATCATGCCGACCAGCCCTAGGATTAAGGAACTAGATACCACTTCGTTACTTTTGGTTACCTGGCCTTTCTTCCGGGCATCTCTGAGTTTCTTTGGGGTAGGTTTTTCAGTCTTTTCTCCGCTCATGGCGTCTCCAGGATAGGGATTAACATACGTACCGGGGAGAGAATTAACAGCACCTTATCATGGGCATGGTGCATCAATAACTGGATATAGATAACCAGTAACAGGCTGGCAATTGCGCTTTTGATCGGCATTGCTAACACGAAAACGTTGAGAGAAGGAGCGAAACGGCTAATCAGTGCCAGTCCGAACTCTGCCAGAAACATGGCAATTAGCAAAGGGGCTGCCATTAAAGCGCAGAGTTGTAGTAGATAGCTAAACTGTCCATAGAAAAAGTGGAGCCACTGGTCGGTAATTTGGGGGAAAAATTGCGTTACCGGCCAACTGTTATAACTCTGAAATAGGGCACCAAGCAGGCCAAGAAAAGCGCCGCCGGAGAAAAAAAGTGTGATCAGTGTTTGAGTCAATAACAGACCTGTGGGGGAGGTTTGACTTCCCAGGGAAGGGTTAAGCACTGAAGCCATTGTTGCTCCCCGTTGGTTATCTATAATGAAACCCGTGGCTTCCATAGCCCAAAATGGGATAGAAGCGATAAAGCCGATGAGCAGACCAAGCAGGACTTCTTTACCGAGCAACAGCGTCAATTCCAGGCTGCCTAATGTGGGCAACTGACTACCGGCTACTGTTGGGTAAGCATAAAGGGCCAGTGAGCAGGCAACGCCGTTGCGAATTAACCCACCACCTAGCATCTGTTTGCTGAGCACAGGAAATATCACAAAGCAGCTCATGATGCGTGGTAACAACAGGGTATAAGCAAGTATTTGCTGCTGGAGCTCTGGTAGGGTCATTTGATCAGTGGCACCTTAAGAAAGGTCATATTGGCGAAGCTGTAGAGTTCGTTGCCAAGCCAGGTAGCTGTAGCGAACAGGGTAATAATGACCGCAACTAATTTGATAACAAAACCCAATGTTTGTTCTTGTATTTGGGTGAGTGCTTGGATCAACGAGACCAATGTTCCCACTGCCGCAGCCATGAGTACCGGTGGTAGGGAAAGGATTAACACTAACCAGAGAGATTGGCTAGTGAAATGCAAAATATCAGCATTACTCATATTCAATCTCCATAACTGATAACAAGGCCATGTGTCAGGCGTGTCCAGCCATCAAGCAGGACAAATAACAGTAATTTGAAAGGAAGAGAGATAGTCATTGGAGAAACCATCATCATCCCCATTGCGAGCAGAATGTTAGAAATAATGAGATCGATTGCAATAAACGGTAGATAAAGAAGAAACCCAATTTCAAAAGCCCGGGTTAATTCACTGACGGTAAAGGCAGGTAACAGTATCAATAGGCTGTCTGGTTCTAGCCGATCTGCATACTGGCTTGGCCAAATTTGTCGGGTACTATCGATAAAGAAAGTACGTTCACTGGGCTTAATATGTTGTTTGAGAAAATTCCGGTAAGGTGTCAGGCCCTCTTCCACAAATTTATCGACTGATTGCGCATTGCTGAATGAAACTTCATTTTGACGCAGGTAATCTTGAGTAGCGAAACCCACTGGAGCCATCACATAGATAGTGAGGATAATGGCCAATCCGTACATAGCCATGTTGGGTGGGATCTGCTGTACGCCCAACGCGTTACGCAGTAAGGAAAATACCACAGCCAGTTTGAGAAAAGAGGTTGCCATCACGGCAATAAAGGGAAGCAGAGCCAGTAAAGCCAGACCGATGATGAGATCCAATTCGTTCGGTAGTTGGATCATGATTGTTTCTCCACGGAGAGATGTTCGACTCTTACTCCCAGACGTCCCTCAATATCCACCAACCGCCCTGAGCCCAGGCATTTCTGATTGACGAGAATACGAACCTCACCGTCTGAAGGAACACCAAGATCGAGTAATGAGCCGGGTTGCAGGCTGGTGAGTGTCTGTAGATCCAAGGTCTGACGGCCCACTTCGAAACTGATATGAACCTCCAGATTGTTTAAGTCTGTTACTGGCAGAGTGTTGTCAGAACTGTCAGGAGAAGGTGTGTGCATAGTGATTAACTCCAATTTATGGTCATGGGATTTAAAATAGGCCCAAGGGCGTCCTTCCAGATGTACTAATAAAGGGTCATCTGATTGTTGCTGTGGGGGCAGTAGCAGCACATCCCCTGATTCCAGAGTACGAAACATATCTAAAGTCAGGATTATTGCCCCCCATTGTAGAGAAAGTCGTAATGGAATAGGCAGGCATTCGCCAAGTTGACGTTTTGGCAATATGGCAATTAAAGGGGATGGCTCTGGTAACCAGAGCGGCAATGTGGCCCCTGACCGTTCAAAGCGTAGTCGTAAACAAGCTGACAAAGGGCGTTCTGACGTGGTACTTAGTGCTGACCATGACAGAGTGGGTAGCACTTTGCTCTGATATTCCAGTAGTGCCAACAGCAGATCTTGAGGGAGTGATGTGAGGTCCGCTTGTTGTAGATCAGGAGCGAGCCACAGCGCTAGCTCGGCTGCATGGCAGTAAAAGGAAAAAGTTTGTCCCTGCCAATGGGCGATCAGTACCCTGTCTAACGTTTGGGGAGGGGAGATCACATCTAGGGAGAGATGGCTATTATCCCAACTAAATTGTTGCTGGTGGCGACTCAGGGTTTGATGCAGCGTTAATTCTTCCAATGAAACTTTGGATAAGGCCAGGCTATTCATGCATCTTTTTTCCATTCTTCATATACACTGCGACGTTGACGTGATCCGTGTTCACCATCCGTTTGAGACGGAAGGGAGAGTTCGACAGTTTGTGTTGGGTAAAGAAGCTGTAAACGTTCAATCAGTTCAAAACGTGCCTGTTTCAAGAGTTGTTGAGCGGCGGGATTCGCCAAAATCTCTATTTGAAGTTTGCCATGCTCGTTGGTGAGTTGGATCTCAAGCTCCCCCAAGCTAGGGAGTGTCAGATGTAATGTCGCCGGACGCTGCTGCTGTGTTAGTTCGATACTGATCTCCACACTCAGTTTGTCGATCAACGCTTCCAAAAGAGGAGATATGGTTGAAGTTGCTTGCATCGAGGCGAGGATGCGCTCCCCCGGCAGAAGTTGTGTTTGTGGGAAGAAAGGTGTTTTCCCTTCTGATCCACCAGAGTGAGAGGATTGAGAGTCGGACTCTTTTGGCTTTGATACCAACAAATGGTATGTCTCGATTTCAGCTAGTGTTTTTCTTTCTGTAGTGTTGATTTCGTTGGCATAGCGGGCAGGTATAGATAAAGTCGGGTCTGTCTGTTGATGAAGAGTGGAACCGTGTTGTGTGTCTGGCTGAGATGGGGATCGGCCAGGCGTTGTTTGCATAACTGTATGATATGCCAGTTCATCGTTTGCGTCTTGCAGTACAGGAATCTCGGTTGTGTCAGGATAAGAAGAAGTCAAAGAGGACATGATATCAACCGGTTTTAGGTCAGAAGCTGACAAGGTGTTCAGGTTTGACTGACGTGTTGGGACTTCGGGTGTTGGCAGAGACTGCCTTATCTCGTTAGCGATCTCACTAAGGTGATGAACGGAGCTTGATAAGCTTTTTTTCTGATTTTCAGGCAATGTAGGTCTGTTATGACCTGACAATGCTAGGGCTTGCTTGCGTGGATCATCAAGTGCCAGAATTGCCGGTTGGGGAGAGTCGAATGAGGGCTGCTCCTCATCTGAGTCATGTGTGGCATGTTGATCGGCAGTTTTACTGTTTGTTGTCGTGTTGGTTAACGGTTGTTCCGCCCGTCGTGTGGTTGACTGGCGTGTGTTGGCTGCGTGAGAGGTGATAGCTAGCTCGAAACGGCGTTGCAAATCTGCGTCTGCCTCTGTGGGGGACGACGTTGGGAGGGAGGAGACACCTTTGCTGATGGCTGTCAGTGGGTTCATACTCTTCTGTTTTACACTCTTTCTTGGCGATGGAACTCTTCTTGTTCCAGCTCTTCCTGGTATTCACCTTGGGCACGGATCGCCTCTTGTTGCTGGCGACCCAATTCATTAAATTTTTCTTGCTGTTGGCGTGCGTAGTGCAGTACACGTTGACATTCTTGTAATTGACGGAGTTCCAGCTCCACTTTTTCGGTCATTTCAGCCACTTGTTTTTCCAGTTGCGCTTCATTTTCGCGTAACAGGGCAACTTGTTGCTGCCAGCGTTCAAGACCTTTGCGGTCAATAGGTTGGCCCTGACATAATTCAAAAAGCCGTTGTTCTTCTTCTATTCGCCATTGACAGTAATCTTGCAAGGTTTGCAAAGCCTGCTGATGGTGCTGACGGGCCGTTTGTAGTTTCGTTTGTTGCAAGGAAAAATGTTTTTCAGCACGTTCAACTCGCAAGGCTTTTATGCGTTGTAAACGGCTAATCATTATTTTGTTATCTGCTGTAATTGAGCTAAGGTTTGCGGTAAATCACTTGGCTCATGGGTGCCTTGGCGTAACCAGCCACGTATTGCTTCAATGCGCGCAATGGCAGTGTCGGCAACGGGATCTTGCCCTTTTTGGTACTCTCCAATCTGCAACAAGAGCTCAATTTCTTCATATTTAGCTAGCCATTTGCGCAACAGGCCAGCCTGAGCCTGATGTTCAGGAGTGATAATTTGATTCATCACCCTGCTGGCGGAACGTAACACATCGATAGCTGGATAGTGGTTAGCCGCAGCCAGCTTACGTGACAAAATAATGTGACCATCAAGAATAGAGCGGGTCTCGTCTGCCACAGGCTCTGTCATGTCATCGCCTTCCACCAAGACGGTATAGAGGGCGGTAATCGAACCTTTGTCGGATTGACCAGCACGTTCCATTAGCCGTGGCAAAGCGGCAAACACGGACGGGGGATAACCACGTCGGGTTGGCGGCTCGCCGGCAGCTAAACCTATTTCTCGTTGCGCTCGGGCGAAACGGGTCACTGAATCCATCAGTAGGAGTACACGTTTGCCTTGATCACGAAAATATTCAGCGATTGATGTAGCGACAAATCCTGCTTTAGCTCGCTCCATTGCTGGGCGATCTGAGGTTGCTACCACCAGCACTGAGCGTTTTAGCCCCTCTTCACCGAGATCTGATTCGATAAATTCCCGCACTTCACGGCCACGTTCACCGATGAGTGCCAGCACAGTAACGTCGACTTCGGCGCTACGAATCAACGTAGATAACAGCGTACTTTTTCCGCCACCGGCTGCGGCAAAAATCCCCATACGTTGACCTTCACCACAAGTGAGTAAGCCATCAATAGCTCGTACACCGAGAGAAAGCGGGTGCTCAATCCGTTTGCGACTCATGGGGGCCGGCGCATCTCGGTAAACTGGATACCAGGCTTGTGGCTCTGGTAATTGACCGCCGGAAAATGGATTACCTAGCCCATCAAGGACTTGCCCTAACAGGTAGTCACCTACGCCAACTTGGTGCATGGCTCCGGTTGGACTCACTTCAGTATTTGAAGAAATACCAAACATCTCGCCAAGAGGTGTTAGCAAGGCTTGATGTTGTTGGAACCCAATGACTTCTGCCAAAAGTGACAGCGAGTTATCAGGATTACGTAAATGACAAAGTTCACCTATCCGCACACCGGGAATAACGGCTTTAAGTAGTGTACCCGTGACCTGAGTAACCCTGCCGCGAATCTGAATTAGTCGGCATTCATTAATGGCGTGGCGCATTTTGCCGGGAATATGGTCAAGGGAAAGCTTCATGATCGTTTATATAACCTCTGCTACGAATACTATAAAGAAGGGAAGGAGGAAGAGATTGCAATCTGAGTCGGGAGTTTTTAGAAAATGGTTGGAGTTTACCTGGCTGTTCTCTGCTTTATCGGTGAAATTTTCTATTTTATTCACAGCGTGTTGCTCATGTTTTATAAGTCTTATATCAGAGCAATAGGGCTTTTCCTTGAGTTACGGCGGGTTTTGCTAAAAATTCACGACTGATTTTGGCATAGGCACTGGGACGGTATCTTTATAATTTGTTCATTATTAACTCTGACATGACAAGGTAGACTATGGATATTATCCAGAATCATCTTCATTCGGTAACTTTATCAGAACTGGGTGCCGGGGTTACCGCACAACAAGAACAGGCTAAGGTAGGTCAATTTCAGGGAGAGAAAGTCGTGTTGGTATCAGCATCCCAGTCTTTTGCTGATGCGGCCGAAGAGATGACTTTTGCATTTTCGGAACGCAAGGATATGCCACTTTCTAAACGTAAAGTTAGCGATGGACATGCCAGGGTGCGAGAAATTGAGGCGCTGGTGGGTGAATATTTGCAGAAGGTGCCAGATTTAGAGCGTCAACAAAAAGTCAACGCATTGATCTCTCACTTAAATAGCGCTCAGTTGACTAATATTGCTCAACTACAGGCTTATCTGGAAAGTTTCTCTGGAGAGGTGAGTGAGCAATTCTATGCGCTAAGTCAGGCCCGCGATGCGCTGGCAGGCAGGCCAGAGGCACATGCCATATTGACATTAGTTGAACAGGAATTGTCACGTTTAGCGCAAGAGCAGGGAATTGCTATCGAGTTGGGAGCTCGCATTACGCCTGATGCCACGGCAGCCGCTAGAAATGGGGTTGGTAATTTGCAAGCATTGCGCAACATCTATCGTGATGCAGTTATGGATTATCAAGGGTTGTCGGCTGCCTGGCGGGATATTCAATCCAATTTCAAGAGTAGTTCCCTGATGGAAGTAACAGGATTCATCATGAAAGCGTTGAGTGCTGATCTGGACAGCCAACAGCGGCAACTTGATCCTATTAAGTTGGAACGTGTGATGAGTGACATGCATAAACTCCGTTTGCTTAACAGTTTATCGGTTCAGGTTGAGCATTTATGGAAAAGCGTGGTAGAGGGAGAAAATCATGGCATACGGGCCTTCTGACCTTATGGGGGATGTCGTTTCTCTGGTTGAGAAACGTTGGGCCAATGTGCGGGATGTTGAAATGCTCGGTCATGCTTTGGGATTGCAGGATAGCCAAGCTCAAATTCATTTCTACCGGGAGTTGAAACGATTGATTCGATTGATTCCGGTAGAAGTGTTCAGTGATGAAGAACAGCGCCAAAACCTGCTTAATGCTTGTCAACTGGCGCTAGATACAGCAATTGAGAGAGAAGAAGACGAATTGTGGTCGGGAGAGGGAGCATCATGAACTGGATAGAGCCACAGTTACTCCAGTTTTGTCAGGATTTAGGTATGGAGATGTCTGATGCTTCTAGCCCCTTGATCCAAATCGATTTTGAATATTCTGGTACGTTACAAATTGAGCACTATGGTGGCGCGTTAACACTTTGGCTGGCTCGTGAGATTCCTTGGCATCAGGGAAAAGAGGTAATGGTTAAGGCGATGCTGCTCACTTTCAGTGGTCAGGGGCCCGAACTGCCCTTGCGCTGTGGCTGGCTGGGAGAAGATCGTCTGTTATTGTTCGTGACATTAGATGAACGACATATAACCTTGCCCTTGCTGCATCAGGCATTTCGCTCTTTGCTAAGAGTACAGAGTGAGGTGCTCGCTTCGTGAGCAAAATCGCTGCCGCCCATATAGGAATTGAACAACTAACGGCGATCAGTCGGGAAGAGATAGAGGTTAGCTTACCCGATCGTTACGCGTTATTGCCCGATGGTCAATCCGTTGAGACTCACGCCGCACGTCTTTATCCGGCCAACAAGGCTGATCAGGCTTTGTTGGCTTTTGCTTGCCCGCAAGATGGGTTTCACTCTCTGTTGCGTCCACATGATTTTCGTCAGGCTGTTAGTGGTCTGCGTACAATTTTGCAACAAGGTAATGACATTAGGGTACAGCATGCTGTCTCCCTGTTGGAAAAGATGAATCAAGATGAACAGTTGTTGCAGATGGCTCTGCACCTGTTGCACAAGGTATGACCATGACTCTCAGTGCTAAACAGCAGAGCGCTCTGTTGCTACTCGGCTGGCTTCAACTTCAATACGGTCATCCTGACCGAGCTCGTATTTTATTGGATGCATTACTGGTTTTGCATCCTGAACATCAGGAAGGGCGTCGTGCCTTGGTGGTTTCATTACTTAAACTGCAAGAGGGAAGCATAGCAAAAGAACATTGCACTCTCTTACAAGAGCAGGGTGAACAAAGCGCCGCCCTCTGGCTTTGTGTTAGCCGTGCCTGTCAACAGGAAGGGAATCTGGAAGAAGCACGCAGTGCTTATCAGCGTTATCTCGCTCAAGAGGCCCTGTTATGAACCGTGGGTTTGAGTTATTGCGCCTGATTGGCGAGCGTAAAGACATCATGTTGGCAATGTTGTTGCTAGCTGTGGTCTTCATGATGGTGTTGCCGCTTCCCCCTATCCTGCTTGACATTTTGATCGCCATTAATATGACCATCTCTGTTGTGCTCATGATGATGGCTGTCTATATAAATTCCCCTTTACAATTTTCCGCTTTTCCTGCGGTCTTGCTGGTGACAACGCTATTTCGTTTGGCGCTTTCCGTCAGTACCACCAGGATGATTCTCCTGCAAGCGGATGCCGGTAAGATAGTCTATACCTTCGGTAATTTCGTTGTCGGTGGCAACTTGGTTGTCGGGATAGTCATCTTTTTGATCATCACTATTGTACAATTTATCGTCATAACCAAAGGTTCGGAGCGGGTGGCTGAGGTTAGTGCTCGCTTTTCTCTTGATGCCATGCCTGGCAAGCAAATGAGTATCGACGGAGATATGCGTGCTGGTGTTATTGACGTCCATGAAGCTAGGGAGAGGCGTAGCATTATCGAAAAAGAGAGCCAGATGTTTGGTTCGATGGATGGTGCGATGAAATTTGTTAAGGGTGATGCGATTGCGAGTCTCCTCATCATCTTTGTCAACATTTTGGGCGGGATAACCATAGGTGTCACCCAGAAAGGGATGTCAGCGTCCGATGCATTGCAGCTCTACGCCATTTTGACCGTTGGTGATGGTATGGTCTCTCAGGTTCCTGCCCTGTTGATTGCGATTACGGCAGGCATCATTGTTACCCGAGTTTCGTCGGAAGACTCCTCTGATCTGGGTAGTGAGATTGGTGATCAGGTCGTTGCTCAACCAAAGGCACTATTGATTGGCGGTGTTTTATTGGTGCTATTTGGCCTTATTCCTGGATTCCCTACATTAACTTTCTTAATCCTTGCACTGGTGGTGGCGGGTGGCGGTTATTTTCTGTTTCAGCGTCAGCGACAAGCTAATGCCAGCCAGCAAACGGATCTTCCTAGCTTGTTAGCTCAGGGGGCAGGTGCACCAGCGGCCAAACCTAAACCTAAGAGCGGCAGTAAGGCCAAAACTGGAAAATTGGGTGAGAAAGAGGAATTTGCTATGACGGTTCCTTTACTTATTGATGTGGATGCGGGATTACAGGCTGAACTGGAAGCTATTTCACTGAATGATGAATTAATACGAGTACGACGCGCGCTCTATTTAGATTTGGGCGTACCCTTTCCAGGTATCCACTTACGCTTTAATGAGGGAATGAAGGCGGGAGAATACCTAATCCAGCTACAAGAGGTACCTGTTGCCCGAGGTCGGTTGCGTTCAGCACATTTGTTGGTACAGGAACCGGTCAGTCAGTTGGAGTTACTGGCTATCCCTTATGAAGAAGGGGAACCGCTATTACCTAATCAGCCTACCCTGTGGGTAGCCGAAGCACATCAGGAACGTTTGGCTAAGTCAAGGCTGGCGTTTTTATCCATGTCTCAAGTGATCACCTGGCATTTGTCACATGTGTTGCGGGAGTACTCTGAAGATTTTATTGGTGTGCAGGAAACCCGTTATCTTCTGGAACAGATGGAAGGTAGTTATGGGGAGTTGGTCAAGGAGGCTATGCGCATAATCCCATTGCAACGGATGACGGAGATACTGCAACGATTGGTTGGAGAGGACATCTCTATTCGTAATACACGTACGATTCTCGAAGCTATGGTGGTGTGGGGCCAGAAGGAAAAAGATGTGGTGCAGTTGACGGAATATATTCGCAGTAGCCTTAAGCGTTACATTTGTTACAAGTATGCTAATGGCAACAACATCTTGCCCGCCTATCTGTTGGATCAGCAGGTAGAGGAGCAGATCCGGGGAGGTATTCGTCAAACGAGCGCGGGTAGTTATCTGGCACTAGATCCGGCGGTAACGCAAAGCTTCCTTGAACAGATGAAAAAAACGGTGGGCGATTTAACGCAAATGCAAAATAAGCCGGTGTTGATCGTATCAATGGATATTCGCCGTTATGTACGTAAGTTAATTGAAGGTGATCACCACGGCTTGCCAGTGCTCTCGTATCAAGAGTTGACTCAACAGATCAATATCCAACCGCTTGGTAGGGTGTGTCTATGAACCGTGATCCGTTGACTCCTTGGTTTGAGGAGCAAGGTTATTCGGTACAGCCTCACTGTATGGGGAGCAGCTCAATTCCTCTTGGCTGGCGTGTGTGGTGTGAAGGTTGTGAAATTGCCTGGCGCTATGATGCACCGCGAGTTTGGATCGTGATGTTACGTCGTACTCGGCAGCGCCAAGGGCTTGCTAATCCGTTTGCGCCTCTTTATCTGTTGGCAACAGCAACGATGGCTGTGCTTGGGCCGGGTAGCCGACTTTATGGTCAAGTTAATACTTTGGTTGATTCTCCCCTTAATGATGAACGTTTAGCCCGGTTCTATCACCGCTGGACAGGCGCGAGTGAGGTCGCGTCTGGCTGGTTCGAGTTAGAAGCCAGTTGCGTTATATCGTTACATCAAATGAGAAAACAACAAAAAAAAGTCTAACTTTGACAGGAAGAATCAATATCTCTCTTTATTATAGGAGTCACTGATGCAAGAGGAACCCAACGCCAAAGTACAGCAAGCTGCTGAGGCAGCCATTAAGGACAGTGATCACAGACTGCAACTGTTGCGGGAGATGTGGCAGTCTCTTGGCATCAACCCAAATGTGGGTGTGGAACTGTTTGGTCATACTGACGTTACTTTGGTTCAGAGTGCTGAACAAGAGTTGCTGACAGAAGTTAATCGCTTACGAAGCAACCATCCTCACTCTTTAGAAGAGGGAAAGCGTCTCCGTCGCCCACCTCGTATGCGTGGCATTATTGTATAAGGATTTGAAGGTGGAAATTAAGCCATATCAAAATGACCCACAGCTTTTCTGGAACAGTTTGAAAGATGTTTCGCTGGATCAACTACAAGGTTCTGGATCTTCAGAGCTTGATGGATTGGTTAATCTTATTATTGGTAAGGGGATCAAGATTGAATCTGGTTCTGATGTTATCACTAACGATAAAGAACTCCTGAAAAAGCTGATTGCCTATTTTCTGCCAGCGGACGCTATTGTCAAAGATGGTCATTTAGATGGCCAAATAAAGAATGGAATCAAGAATCTTAAATCCTTCTTGGATAGCACGACATTAAAAACTTGGACATTAAGAGATTTTCTGGCTGCTGTTCATTTTAATTTAACGGCGGATCGTCTTGATGATGATGTAATCGATATATTTGTTTCTGTTATGTCAGGTCATGATAAAAAACGACTTGAGTTGCGTGATGAACTAGCTGCATTGACCGCAGAATTAAAGATTTACAGTGTTATCCAGTCGGAGATTAATGCGAAATTATCAGCAGGGAAAGATAAACAGAAACTTGATATTAATGATATATCTTTCAATTTACGGGACTATAAGAAATATGGCTTTAGCGATGAGAACGCTTTTAAAGATAGTGGTGAATATGATCTGTTAAAAAAGATGTTCCCTGAATTAGGAAAAAAAATCTCTATTAAGGAATTTTTAGCAAGCCCTAATAAGCAAAGTGGCGCTATGACAGGTTTGGAGAATTCTTACGAATATGATAAAGAAAATAATCGTTTAGCTAACTTTTCGACTTCAGTTAACGATCGTGTAAATCCACTAAACAATACTGTCCAAGAAAAAACAACACGCTTAAATGAGGCTAGTTCCCGTTATAACGCGGCTATTGAAGCGTTAAACCGTTTTATCCAGAAATACGACAGCATTATGCGCAATATTCTCGGCGCAATTTAAGGAATGATTATGGAGCACCAAGAAACATCTACGACTTCTGACCAGTATGCACAAGAATTGGAAGCTTTTTTTAATGATGGTGGCACCCTTTCCATGTTGAGGGATATTTCTAGTGATACGTTGGAGCAACTTTACTCATTAGCGTTCAACCAGTACAAGTCAGGCAAATGGCAGGATGCGCATAAGATATTCCAGGCTTTGTGTATGTTGGATCACTACGATTCCCGGTTCTTCCTTGGATTGGGTGCATGTCGCCAGGCAATGGGGCAATTGGAACAGGCAGTTCAAAGTTATAGCTACGGAGCGATGCTTGATATTAATGAGCCTCGTTTTCCATTTCATGCTGCCGAATGTCTCCTGCAATTAGGAGAACTTGATGGGGCTGAGAGTGGCTTCTACTCGGCCCAACAGCTTGCGGTAGCTTTGCCGGAACAGGCCGCTTTGGCTGCTAGTTCTAGTGCAATGTTAGAAGCCATCACAATAAAAAGGACTCAGGAAAATGGTTCAAGTCAGTGAATCTAAAGTTCCTCAACTGAGGGTCAATAGTTTTCAGGTTGATGGGATCCCTGCAAATACACCCCTTAAAAGCGAGGAGCTTGTTACGCCTAGTCAGGCTAGTAACTTGCTGTCTTCTGATGCCGCTAAGTCACGAGGAGTATCATTGCCAGCGCCATTGGCAGTGATGAATGCTCACCTTAAACCAGAAGATATGGCTAGGCTCGAATCAGTTATGCAAGAGGTGAAGCAAGAGGTTAAGCAGGCAAAAGAGCTGACAGAGGCGGTGATAATAAAGCTAACAGCAGGAGCTTCGTTGTTGGCCTCAGAGGGGAAGAGAGGAGATTTGCTCTCATCTGAAGCAATAGAGATTGAACTGAGCAAACTGACCAGCGAGATTGAGCGTAATCAGACGAATCTCAAAATCGAAGATATCCATCGAGCACGTCAACAAAGCTTGCAGAAAATGGATGAGAACCAGCAGAAGATTAAAGAGGCTGAAAATTCTGCTAAAGAGGCGCAGAAATCTGGATTATTTTCCAAGATCTTTGGCTGGATCAGTGCGATTGCTTCAATTGTGGTTGGTGCGATTATGGTTGCTACCGGCGTTGGTGCGGTAGCAGGCGCTTTGCTGATTGCCGGTGGGGTAATGGGCGTGGTTTCTCAAGGACTACAACAAGCGGCTCAAGATGGTTTAATCAGCAAGGAAACCATGAAATGGCTAGGGCCAGTCATAACTGCGATTGAGATTACGATGGCGGTAGCGGCGGCGGCGGTCAGTTTCGGTGGCTCGGCAGTCGGAATGATAGCCAAGATGGGCGCTAAGATGGGCAACGCAGTCGCTGAAGTGGCATCTAAGATTGGTAGTAAAGTTGTTGAGGTAGGGGCTAAGGTCGCGGCTGAGGTAGCGTCCAAGGTCGCAGTAAAGGCGGCGGAATTTTCTGCAAAAGTTGCTGGTACGACGGCAAATACTATGACTCGTAGCTTGAAAGTGGGTATGCAGGCGAGTGATTTGTTGGTTGATGCTGCTAATGGTGCTGCTCAAACGACCAATGCTGCTTTCCAGAGTAAAGCGGCTAACCGACAAGCTGATGTACAGCTTTCACGTAGCGAATTGACTGCATTTCAGGCTGTTATGGATAAGCTCAAAGAGGAATTGTCTCAACTGGTAGAGTCTTTCCAGAATGTGATGGAAATGATTTTCCAGATGCTTAATGCCAGAGGCGACATGATAAATAACCTTGCCAGCCGACCACAGGAAATTTAAGGAGTAAAAAAGATGAAAATCAATGATAACGTCAGTAGTCAAGGGATCACTTCCAGCCACGGTGTTGAAGTTGGAACTGACAACTCGGTGTTGACACCGACAGCACATGAAGCCGCTATTCAACAGCCGGGAAAAGCTGGGCTTACAGCTCAGGTTGAATTGCCTGCACCGGAACAGAGTTTTGATATCAGTCGTTTAGGAAATGCCGCGCGAGAATTAAGTAACACGTTGGATATGATGTCTCTGCTTTTTGAGATCACCAAAAGGATGCGAGAACTGGGGATTTTACAGCGTGATACCGAAAATAAAGCGTCCATTGATGCGCAGAAGTCACAAGTAGATGAAATGCGACATGGTGCTAAGCTGATGATTGCTATGGCTGTGGTTTCAGGCTTAATGACGGTGGGATCAGGGCTGATAGGTGGTTTCTCCGTTGTTAAAAACAGTCAGGCGGTTAAGCAGCAGAAGACGTTGGAAAATAATATTGCTGGTCGTAACGAATTAATCGATCTTAAATTGCAACAGCTAGGTAAGAATGGCGATGCGGATCGAGCGGTGATTGGTAAGGTGTGGGACAAAGATCAGCTTTTTGATGAAAAGGCTTTGAAATCTCTTACCCTGGTTTTTGAAAATCGTAACAGCAAGCAGCAATTCTTAACTTCAGTGATGAAATCTTTAGAGGGTATGTCTAATAGTTCGGTGCAGGTAGAACAGGGACTTTCTCAGGCTAAAGCTAAGGAACATGAAGTGGATTCATCTATTGCTCAACATGAAAAACAGAAGAGTGAAGATCAGATTTCATTGAATAACAATTTCATGAGAGATGTTTTGCAATTGATACAGCAGCTTTATCAGAGCCATGTCCAGGCATTTCGTGCAGCGACTGGTGTGGTGTAATGCTGGCAGAGTAGACCCGTTGGATAATAAGTCTGAGCGCACCGAGGGGTGCGCTCTTATTGATGGATACCGTTATTTGATCTCGTTTTTAAAATTTACTCATACCGTCAAAGGTACCGAAAAGCGAAAATATCAAATCAAGATTTCACTCCTTAACAGGCAGAATGTGTTAAGGAAAAAAAGCATTTTCCTATGCTCCGGTGTTTGGTTTCTGATAATCACTGGGGTGACCTTTTTATTAAAAGAATTGCCCGTGAGTGACAGAGGCACAAAAGGCGATGGTAGTAAACTGAGCCCCTTTTCTGCGGGAGTAACCCGTTTGTTTGACTACTCGGTAATTCAAGTTGGTCTGATTGCCTTCTCTAGCAGGAGTAACCCATGGATGTGATAGCCATCGTCAATCAAGTTTTGGCTGAATTTGCTGCTAAATTCGGCTTGCCGCACTTAGCTTTAAATCATGAAGGTGTGGCTGCTCTCTGTTTTGATGAGCACCTTCACCTCTCTTTGATCTTAATTCCTGAACGTGACCAGCTCGTTTTACAGATAGATGTCGCTGATATCACTGCGGTCGGAGAGGGGATTTTCCGTCAATTAGCTAGCTTTAATCGTCATTGGTATCAGTTTGATCTTCACTTTGGTTTTGATGAGTCAACGCTGATGGTGCAGCTTTATCGGCAAATGTCAGCAAGTCGGCTGAATCAGGCTGTTTTTGAAGAGAGTCTTTCAAGTATGTTGGATCATGCTGAGTTTTGGCAGGAATTATTGCAAGCTCAACTTCCGATTGGCTCTCAACAGAACGAATCTTTGGGAATGCGAGTATGAAAATTGAGAATTCGTTACCCATTCATTTAACAAATGTGCCCCATGAAAATGATAGCCTTTGTTGTGGTCGTCGGATTACATCAGGGTATATACCACAAAACGTTCATGAGCCGCTTTCTGCGGTGCTGAGTAGAGGTCTTGTCATGGGGCTTGAACATGAGACAACATTACAGCGTTTATTGGATGGGCAGCATACTCCGTTGTCACAACGCAAGATCAGCCTAACATGACCAAAATAGGGTTGGTCTTGTTGTGTTTGTTGATTACCGGTTGTGTTAGTGAGGCTATTGAGCATGAAGAATCACATCTGATTGAGGGCGATGTGACCATGCGGGCCTCTCTACCCAGAACGGCAAACGTTGAGGTGTCATTGTTGACTGTGGTTGAAGGAAAAGTGTTGACAGTAGGTGAGATGCATTATCGTTTGGACATGCTACCCGTCACTTTTTCTATGCGTTTAAGTCCGCAGTTTTCTCATAGTGAGCTATTCTTAAGAACTCGTCTACGTTGGGATGAGAAACGGGCAGTGCAGGCGAAAAGCCAACAACGAATCGTTACAGGAAAAAGAATTGTAGTGCAATTGTCTCCCTTACCGTGTTATCCAGAATGTCTGTGAATTTTGAATATTTCTGTATTAATAAGGGAATAATATTGTTTTGTGAATTTCCAAATATTATTTAATTTACATGGCCTTATATCTAATAATTTTATGGAATATTTTATCTCTCCCTCCTCTGTTATTTCCTTTTGTTTCTCATGTTTGATTATATTCGATTTTTATCCTCAAAGTATTTAACTATATTTTTAATGTAGATTACATAAGCCATTTTAAATTAATATCACTTTTAATTGTTTTAATTGTTTTAATTTTATCTGCTATATTTGCCGATTTATTTGAATTGCTCCAATAGATTTTTTTACCGTTGCTATCTTTACAGGAGATAGTAATACCTAAATTCCTAATGTATTCTTCTGTCATTGTCATACTTAATGGTTTACTGTTTTGGTGGAAGTTGTCAATTCCATCTATAACTGATACTGAAAATATTGTATGGTATGTGAATAGCAATGGGGAAAAGGCGCATTTTTATTATGAAAATGGTATTTTTATCAAAAACAACTAACTCATTAAAAGGACGATAGATGTTTCAGTTTGATATTACTATCATTATCCCTGTTTTTAATGATGAAAATAATATAATCTATTTATTGGATTCAATATTTTCGCAAGAAAACATTAATTTTGAGGTCATCATTATTAATGATGGCTCAACGGATAATAGCTTAGAAGTAATTAATGAATATAAAAAAAGAGATAATAGAATACGGATATTTAATCAAGAAAATAGTGGTGTTTCAATAGCTAGAAATTATGGAGTAAAATATGCCAGAGGAGAGTGGATTTTATTTGTTGATAGTGACGATTGGCTAAAACCACAAATATTAAAAAAGTGGCTTGATCAGGCTATTGAACAGGGATTAGATGTGTTAGTTGGTAATGGAGTTAGTTTTACAGAAGATCCATTCTCACAAGAGAATAGAAGAATAACACGCAGACAGCCTTATGGTAGGGTGTTAACGGGTAAAGAGTGGATAAAATATTGTGTTGAATGTAGAGAGTGGCCACATTTTGTTTGGTTACAACTCATTAAAAAAGAATTAATTGTAAATAACCAACTGAGTTTTATGGAAAATACCCTTCATGAAGATATCTTATGGACAATTAAGTTGTCACTCATCGCGAATCGAATCGGTTTTTGTGAGGAGCTATTGTATTGTTATCGACATAATTTGCAATCAATAACTCGAACAAGAGAAAGTAAAAAATTATATCATCGAGCTGATAGCTATATTACTGTCGTTAATTCAATTATTAAAATCTCAAAAGAGATTAAAGGTGAAAAGCCATTAAGAAGAGCACTTAGTCGTCATGCAATAAGAGAGGTAGGCAGTTTTTTTATTTTGTATAGAAAAAGAATACAAGATCCTTCCTTAAAAACATTACTTGCGAAACGTTTTGTTGATCAAATTGCTTTTAGAGATTTATTACCCGGAGTGCATAATTATCATGAGCTGTGGTTTATTATACGTTGTAATCTAATCTTAGTATTGAGGAGGTTTATGGGCAAGCAGCTATGATACGTTAGATGATTTTTTCTTAATTTTTTTCACCTGACTACTTTGTCCTTTTATAATCTATTGTGACAGGTAATCCAACATTTAATTTTGACGGTGAGGATTAAATATTTCCGATATGATTATTTGCTTGTGTAGAAAAAATCTTCCGGTAAACATTCACTTTTTCAGGTTAAATGATTGAAAATATCAGCCTACATTTAGGGATGTTTGAGCAACTTGATAGGAAATAAAGATATTTATATTAGAAGGGTGGGAAAGTGACTTGGCCTTTATCTGGTACTTGTTTTTTTAAATGAATCAACATAAATAGGAGGTACTATGACAAGGCCACAATATATTTCAGAATTTAAGGCGATCATGTTGCTACTCAAAATAAGTAATTTCAAGGTAAGGTAATAGCGGCTTGTTTTTTTAATTTAGGGATAGGGCGTTGGAATAGTCAATGCCTTAATAAATTATCTATCTATTAATTATTATCATTCCCTTACACATAATGATACACCAGCAGAGTTTGTTGATGAGCTCGGTATTATATTAAATGTAAGTAATCACCTTATAAAATTTAAGGCTGCACTATGTGTGGCCTTTTCTTATTCTACTGATTTCGCAGTATTCCTATTAACTCAAATTTAAGGCTACACGGCAGCCTATGGATTCCCATTTATGTGAATGGGAGTAAAGGATGAAATACATGGATAAACAGCCTGACATCTGGATGCAGCTATGGTTATGGCTGCTGTCAGTCAAAGAACAAGGTATAGGTGCGGCGTTGGCTGCCGCAATGGCTTATCTCAGAGGTCGATATAACGGCGGTAAATTTTGGACGACAATTATGGATTCTATTATGTGTGCCATGATTGCCTGGTTTATCCGTGATGTGTTGAATTTTTTTGGTATGAGCACGGATTTGGCTTACATCGGCAGTGTCATTATTGGTTATTTGGGAACTGACTATTTTGGTCAGATCTTAAGAAAAGTTGTTAATAACAGAACAGGTAATAAACAAAAGGAGTGAATTATGAGCAGAGGTATTCGAAATAATAACCCAGGTAATATTCGTTGGGGTGATGACTGGCAAGGATTGGTCCCTCAATCACAACGTACCGACAAATCTTTCTGTCAGTTTGTCAGCCCTGAGTATGGTATTCGGGCAATAGTGAAGGTTATCAGAAATTATAACAGGAAGTACGGTATTAATACTGTCAACGGCATTATTTCACGATGGGCTCCCTCTAATGAAAATAATACTGATGCCTATATTAACCGTGTATGTGAAGACACGGGAACGACTGGCGCTCAGGTTGTTGATGTATTTAATCAGATATTCATGACAAAGCTCATCAAAGCCATTATTACCGTAGAAAATGGGGGTCAGCCCTATAACGATGAGGTCATTGATAAAGCCTTTTCACTTTTGTAGAGCGATATTATGAAGTTTAACTCTCATGGTTATACTGTTATTGCACTAGCGCTTGTCTCGCTTCTGGCTTATCACTATTACGGTAAGTATACCAAACAGCTTGATACGACAGTTCAGCTACAGAGTGAACTGCTGGAGCAGCAGAGTGAAATCGTCAATCAGCAGGAGCGGATAAGGCTCCTGTCTGAACTGGATAATCAGCATACAAAGGAGCTTGCTCATGCGAAATCTGAAATTGATGTTCTTCGCAATGATGTTGCCGCTGGTCATCGCCGGTTGCGCATCGCGGCCACCTGTCATCAAGGCGAAACCGGCTCCTCCGGCAGCGTGGGCCATGCAGCCACCCCAAGACTTAACCCGGCAACTGAACAAGATTATTTCGATCTCCGAAGAATGATTGTTGAGAACGAACAGCAAACGAAATACTTGCAAGAATATATCAAAACTCAGTGTCAATAGCTGAGTTTTGATAATGTTATTGCGTAATGTAAAACAACGTAGGTATGGATTGGTTATTAGGGTAAGTATGCTTAAGGTCGATTAATAATCAAACAGGGAATACTGTGTTTTGTAACACAACCCGATAACCATCAATATCTTCAAATGTTTTACCATCAATATCCCAATATGGGTTGTAAGAGGGGACTGCAATAAAGCCAGCGTTTTTCATTAGTGATATCTGATCTAACCATTCTGGATGGTCTGGTATATAGAAGGCCAATAAATTGTCCTGTGTGGGAGATCTTCCTACTGTAGTGCCACGATGATGCGTAAATTCGAGATGCCAGAGATGATTTGGATGCCCTAGAATGATTCCATCAAAATTTTCATGATTTTCGAATTTCTCTAGGATAATAAATCCTAAACCTCGGCAGTACATTTCAGCAATTTGAGTTAAATTGTCAGTTGGCCTGGCGATTCTTAGTATAGTTGATTTTTTCATGGTAATCCCAGTTGATAAAGTTTTTATGGAATATGTCCAATTCTTAGATCTTCTATTGCTATATAAAACAACCGGTAATGGTAGTTGATAAACGTGAAAAGTACAAAGTGGTGATCTTCAAAATTAAAACAATCTATACCTAATAGATTTCGAGTTGCAGCGAGGCGGCAAGTGAATGAATCCCCAGGAGCATAGATAACTATGTGACTGGGGTGAGTGAAAGCAGCCAACAAAGCAGCAGCTTGAAAGATGAAGGGTATAAAAATATCTGATACTGCCGAGCTATTATTTATAATATGACTAAATTTAGGGTTTTATAATTGGAGTTGTTTGATAAATTGATTGTCTGTTTTTTTATTTTTTATCACCATTTTAAGCACCAAAGTTGATTATATGAACACTGATTTGATGTAAGTATGTGTTTTTTTCACAATACCATTGAGAGTATGTATTCGGTTTCGATAAATTCTGATAAATATCCTCGCTATCTTTTATTTGAGGGGTAGCTCTTACTTTCTGTTTGTAATAATATCTTATAAGATATATTAAATGATAAAATAATTAATAAATTTATTACCTATTATTTAGTAGTTTGAATTTTTCAAAGCTATTAAGTTGATTTCTATTGTTTTTACCAAGTGATATGACTCGTAATCTAGTGGCTTTTAGCCCTTAAGCAAAATTTTTATATTATATTATATTTTATTATATTATAATCTGGTTTTGTTAGGGAGATTATAATTAATACTATTTTCTGTATTCTTTTTTGTTTATTATTTTTTAAGGATAAATTTCTGATGAATATTAAGGAATTAATTATAGTACTGGCATTGTCCTGTTCTATGCTATTAGGTGGTTGTACGGTTATACCTGGGAGTGGCCTTACTATTTATAATAAAGAAATAATCAATGATGATGATAGTAACTATGATATTAATAATTTGGTAAATGTTTATCCGGTAACACCACAGTTAATTGAAAAGTTACGAGTGAGTTCTGCTATTGCACGTTCTAATCCTGAATTAGATAAAGAATTACAACAGTATGAATACCGTATTGGTGTGGGTGATGTCATTATGGTCACTGTTTGGGATCATCCTGAATTGACAATACCGGCAGGACAATATCGTAGTGCTAGTGATACGGGTAATTGGGTGCATTCTGATGGGACGATTTTTTATCCCTATGTTGGTAAACTTCATGTGAAAGGGAAAACGGTCACTCAGGTGCGTACGATGATTACTGATAAGTTATCGAAGTACATCGAGTCACCTCAAGTCGATGTCAATATTGCTGCTTTCCGTTCACAAAAAGCCTATGTAACAGGTGAAGTTGCCAGGTCTGCTCAACAACCTATCACTAACGTTCCTTTAACGATTATTGATGCGATTAACCATGCTGGCGGTTTAACTGAAAATGCTGACTGGAGGAGGATCATTTTGACTCATAAGGGAAAAGAAACGGTTATTTCTCTTCATGATTTGATGCAAAATGGTGATCTGAAGCAAAATCGTCTGCTTTATTCTGGCGATATCTTATACATTCCTCGTAATGATGATTTGAAAGTGTTTGTTATGGGGGAAGTTAAAAAACAAACCACCCTACGTATGGACCGCAGTGGGATGACTTTGACCGAAGCATTGGGTAATGCTGAGGGTATAGATCAATTATCAAGTGATGCTAATGGCATCTTTGTCATCCGCTCACTGCGCAATGTACCTGATAATAAAGGGAAAATAGCCAATATCTATCAGCTTAATGCGAAGGATGCGACGGCGTTAGTCCTGGGAACAGAGTTTAACTTGCAACCTTACGATATTGTCTATGTTACCAGTGCACCAGTCGTTCGCTGGAATCGAGTTATCAATCAGTTGGTGCCAACGATATCAAGCATTAATAGCCTGACTGAAACAACTAAGTGGATTCGTAAGTGGCCGAATTAATGTTCAATTCTATTCTGATTGTTTGTGTGGGTAATATCTGTCGATCGCCAACAGGAGAGCGTTTATTGCGGCAACTATTTCCTCAGAAAGAGATTTATTCTGCGGGAATATCGGCTTTAATTGGTAAACCTGCAAATGAGTTCTCAAGTAGGATTGCGGCTAGACATGGATTATCCTTAGAAGGGCATATAGCTCGCCAACTAACCAGTGAATTATGCCAGCAGTCAAGTTTGATCTTGGTTATGGAAAAAAAACATATTGAGGCTGTAAATAGGATAAATCTAGGGGCAAGGGGGAAAACAATGCTTTTAGGTCATTGGTTAAATGAAATGGCAATCCCCGATCCTTATAAGTTTGATATCGAGGTTTATGAATATGTATATCAATTGTTATTTAAGAGTGCTAATAGTTGGTTAGGGAAATTATAACTTATAAGTATTTTTATATTCTGGGTTTGCTGTTCTTCATTACTTATCAATAAAGTAATTATAGGCTTTTTATGACTACATCAGATAAATCAAGTCACACTCATACGGATGGTGATGAAATTGATTTAGGCCGTCTTCTTAGTGCCTTATTCGATTATCGCTGGGTGATTGGTGGAATTACCCTATTGTTCACAGCTATTGGCCTTTGTTATTCCTTGATTGCGACTCCGATATACAAGGCAAATGCTTTATTGCAGGTTGAAAAGAGAAGTAGTGCATTACCTTTAATCGGCGATATGTCGGATATGCTTTCTGGAAGACCATCAGATACATCGGCAGAATTGGAGTTATTGACTTCCAGAATGATATTAGGAAAGACAGTAAAGGATCTAAATTTGGATGTTCAGGTTACAGCAGATTATTTTCCTGTGATAGGTAGGGGAATTGCCCGTGTTCGTGGTATGCCGAAGCCTGATATTGTTATTAAACATTTTACGGTATCACCTGAATATATTAATAGAGGAATAAAAATATATATTGACGATGCAGAAAATTATCGGTTGTTGTTTGACGATCAGGTTTTCCACGGGCAAGTGAACAAAGTATTTGATACTGATGGCATAAATTTGCTTATCTCAAATATTTCAGCTTCTTCAGGGCAAAGTTTCACGTTGGTTAAACGGGGACAATTGGGTGTTATTCGCGGGCTGCAACAAGCTTTGCGGGTAAAAGAAAAAGGTAATAATACCGGTATTATCTTGCTTGAAATAGAAGGTGATGATCGTGCAAGAATAAAATCGACACTTGATAGTATCGGTAAAAATTACTTGCAACAAAATGTGACAAGAAAGACGGAAGAAGCTGAAAGTAGTCTTAATTTTTTAAAAAATCATTTACCTAAAGTTAAAATTGAGCTCAATCGTTCTGAAGAGTTGCTTAACCAATATCGTCAAGCGAATGAATCTATCGATTTATCACTTGAAGCAAAATCGGCTCTGGAGACATTGGTCCAAATTGAGAAACAGATTAATGAATTGACTTTCAAAGAAGCTGAATTACAGCAATTGTATACCAAACAACATCCCGCTTATGTTGCGTTGCTTGATAAACGTGAAACTTTGGTTGATACCAAAAAGAAGCTGAATCAGTCAATCAAACGGTTACCTAAAACACAGCAGGAAATTTTACGTTTGACCAGAGATGTTCAAGTTGACCAAGAAATTTATGTGCAGCTACTCAATAAACAGCAAGAGTTGAACATCGTGAAAGCGGGGACAGTTGGTAATGTGCGTATTATTGATGAGGCCATTGTAGAAAGTTCAGTGGTAAAACCGAAGAAGTCACTGATTATTGCATCGATGATGGCATTGGGATTTATATTGTCTGCTGGGTTGATTTGTATACGAGTCATGTTTCGTAAAGGAATCGAAAGTCCTGAACAATTGGAAGAAATAGGTGTTTCTGTTTATGCCACTATTCCACTATCTGGGACCCAGATTAAACTTGAGCAACAACAGAAAAAGCGAACTCATCGTCAGAAATGTCGGTTATTAGCTATTCAAGATCCCACTGATTTAGCTATTGAAGCATTACGCAGCCTTAGAACAACCTTGCATTTTTCAATGATGGAATCTGCAAACAAAATCATTCTTCTTTCAGGTTCTGCTCCTGAACTAGGAAAATCTTTTATTTCAGTAAATCTTGCCGCTGTATTGGCATTAAGTAATAAACGCGTGCTTTTAATCGATGCAGATATGAGAAGAGGTCGTTTACATAAAGTGTTGGAAAGTCCTCAATCTCTGGGGCTTTCTGAATATTTGGCTGGTCAGCATCAGCTAAAAGATATTATTACTAGAACTTACCTTACTGAGCTTGATTTTGTCAATCGAGGTGTTATCCCGCCTAATCCATCGGAATTGCTTATGCATAACAAGCTTAAAGAATTATTATCTTGGGCAGAAGAGCATTATGATTATGTCTTGGTAGATACTCCTCCTATTTTGGCTGTAACTGATGCTGCGATTATTGGGAGATATGCGGGAACTTCATTGTTAATTGCACGTTATCATAAAACAAGGGTTAAAGAAGTTAATGTTGCTATTCGCCGGTTTAGGCAAAATGGCATTCATATTAAAGGTGTGTTGCTAAACGCGGTAGAGAAGAAGTCTGGTCTCTATTATGATTCTGGCGGATATTATCAATACAGTTATAAGGATTGATCGCCTTTTCTCCGGCTTATGAGGCCGGAGAAATTTTATCAATGAGTTCTTATTTTCTTTCATATATTTCCTAATAGTGAGTCAGTTCGTTCAATTTAAGAGAAAATGGATTATTTTTCCTTTCATCTTGCAAGCATAGGTATGGTAAAACCCAGAGACTTTTCCTCCTGTTACTTTATAGCTTTACAGTTGTAGAATGTCATTATAAGATGCATTTTAAATGTAATTTATGGTCAGGGAACCTTCTATGAGCGACCTCATTTGTTATAAACGAATACCAATCTGGCAGAAAAATACCATTCCTGAAATGTTTACTGAAAGGCATAATACTAAAGAGGGGACTTACGCTTTTCTTGAGATCTTTGAAGGTGAACTGGAATTCGTGATTTTCGATGGTGATCAGGAAGAAACCGCCTATTTTAATGTGCAAAAACAGCCTCCCATTATTCAGCCACAGGTTTGGCATAAAATCAAATGGGTAAGTGATGATATTAAATGCCAGCTCTCTTTTTTATGTGAACCACAATATCTGTTTTATAAACAAAATAATTTGTCATTACCTCACTCTGAAATCAGATATCTGGCAGATATTATTTCTCCTTGTAAGACATTAGATCTGGGGGCTGGTTATGGCCGGAATACTTTCTATCTGGCAGAAAGAGGTTATGACATTACAGCCGTGGATATTAGTCCACAATATATTGGCTCAATTAATGATATTAAAGAAAAACAGCAGATTAAAAATATCCGCACTGCTGTTTATGATATCAACTCGTACAATATCACCGAAAAATATGATTTGATTATTTCAACTGTAGTGATGATGTTTCTGCAACGGGAAAAGATTGATAATATTATTTATAATATGCAAAAACAGACGAATGAATGTGGGATTAATCTGATTGTTTGCCCGGTTGAAACAGATTTTGCACCATATTCATTATTGCCATTCAAATGTTTCCTTATGCCTGGTGAATTGGAGAGTTATTATTCTGGTTGGGAAATCATTAAATATAATGAAAACCCTGGTCATCTTCATAAAACAGATGAAAATGGTAATAGAATAAAATTAAATTTCGCTACGCTGATTGCCAGAAAGCGATGAAATATTTATACCCGTTATCTTTCAAGTTGCCTCTTTGTTGGCTGCTTCAACCGGCTGTTGATTCATTTTTTGAGTTGCCACCTACAATGCGTATTTTATCTTGTTATATTCCAGTTTTGATTATTAAAGGCTAATTATCGGCTTGCATGATTTCGTTATATCGCTGTTGGTCTCGGTACATTTGTAGATAAACCTGATATTTGGCTTGATGAAATAAAAATGTCTCTTTTTCCGGTTTAATAATGTTGCCGTCACGTACCATCGATTTCGTTGCTTGAGCGAAGTTTGCAAAGGAACCGCAAGCAACGGCACCAAGCAAAGCAGAGCCAAGATTGACAGCATCCTTTTCCTGAGTGAGATGGATTTCGCGCCCAGTGGCATTGGCATATTCACGTAACCATAGTGGGTTTTTAGTTGCGCCACCACACATAACTAGCCTGTTTATCTGGTGTCCTGCTTCTACTAATGCATCAATAATATGGCGGGTACCATAAGCGATAGATTGCAGTGTTGCTAAGTAATGGCGGGCCAGATCATCACGACCATTTGCCAGCGTCAGCCCGCTTACCATTCCCTTGGCATTAGGGTTTGCCCTTGGTGAACGGTTGCCATGATGGTCACCTAAAATATGAAGCTGTGCGGTCGGATATATTTCTTGTTTTTCTAACTGTGCAACAGCTTCATTTAGTCGCTGATAGTAATGATGACCAGATTCCTCGGCTTCGGCTTCCAGCTCTAGCCAGCTATTGTGTTGACGAATTGACCACTCAACTAATGCACCGGCGGCGCTTTGTCCACCTTCGTTGAGCCAGTAACCGGGTAGCATTGCACCGAAATAGGGGCCCCAAACCCCCGGTACCATGACAGGGTGAGGACTGACAATCATGTGGCAGTTTGAGGTGCCGCTAATAATGATCAGGCTGCCCTCTGGATAGGCGCCAGCCAGTGCTAATCCGCCGGCATGTGCGTCAATAATACCACTGGCGACGATGATTCCTGTGTGCAGTCCAAAATCTTTAGCCACTTTAGTAGTCAGGTAACCCGCTTTTTCGCCAAGTTCGAGGATAGTAGATGGAACTTTATGGGTTAAATCTTCTAACCCCACATCATAAAGTAGTTTTTCGCTGAATTGTTTTTGATGAGCCAGATAGTTCCATTTGCAAGTGAGCGTGCAGATACTGGCTACATCAGCGGCAGTTGCTTTCCACACCAGAAAATCAGCTAAATCAAAGAAACGCCATATATCCTGATAACGTTGGGGAAAGTGGTTTTTTAGCCATAAGATTTTTGGTAGTTCCATTTCAGGGCTGATTTCACCACCTACATAGCAGAGTGCAGGGTCATTAGTTTGATTTATCGTGATGGCTTCCTTGATTGCACGATGATCCATCCACATGATGATATCGTGTTCAGGATTGCCATTTTCGGCCACAGAAAGGGGACGTCCTTCTGGTGTTACCGCGACTAGTGAACAGGTGGCATCGAAGCCGATTGATTTAACATCAATAGGATTAATATTTGCCAGTGCAACAGCTTCTCTTACTGTTGCACATACTTGTGCCCAGATATCAGTAGAAGATTGTTCAACAAAATCAGCTTTTGGATGAAATTGCTGGATAGGGCGAGCGGAGAATGCATGCCGTTTGCCGTGTTGGTCAAAAACCGCAGTACGGACACTGGCGGAGCCAACATCAACACCAATGAAATATTGTTGTTCCACCATAAAGTTCTCCCCTTATTCATTAACCCAGGCTGATAAAATGAGTTGGGTGGAACAATAAAACAATGAGGTTCTTCAATTATTGTGAAGCGGCTCGAAAAAGATTCGGTGGTTTTATGATGATAGAAAAATATCACAGATATTTTCTATTGTTCTTTTGACTGATGTAATAAATATATTTCGGATAGTGGTTTGTTTAAAAGAAAAACATGATAGGTAGAGCGAGCAAGATATTCTCATAAAAATCGCTGATAATTTCTACTCAATGATTTGTTTCTTAAAAAATCGATTTTAAAAATAATATTTTGTTGTTTTGCTTTAATTAGTTGAAAAGGTTAAATATTAAAGTAAATTATTTTGATTAAGAGAGCGGTTTATACCTAAATATTTTTTAATGTATTGGGCGTGATAAACTTTTGAACATTCTAATTTTAAAATTCTATCGAGTGATATCACTCACAAGTATTAAATCTTTTTCCATTTTTACGAAATTTTTTCTCGCATATTTTCTATAAATATTCTTTATTAAGTTGCTGCGTATATGTTGTTATTTTGTTATGAAATGTCCGAGGGAATATATGGGATTAATCACAGAATGGCTGAGTGCTATTAACGGGGTAGTATTGGGAGTACCGATGATGGTCGGTCTTCTAGGGGTTGGGTTGTTCATGCAGCTCCGTCTCTCTTTTCTGCCTATACGTAAATTGGGAACGGGTTTTAAATTACTATTTGAGCGTAATCATCAGCGGGGAGAAGGGCAGATATCGCCGTTTAACGCACTGATGACTGCGCTTTCTGCCACCATAGGAACAGGTAATATAGCTGGCGTGGCTACCGCGGTTGTATTGGGTGGGCCAGGTGCACTGTTTTGGATGTGGATAACGGCATTAGTGGGCATGGCAACCAAGTATTCAGAGGCGGTACTGGCAGTCCGTTTCCGTGAGGTTGACAAAAACGGTCACTATGTTGGTGGCCCCATGTATTACATAAAAAACGGTTTAGGAAAAAAGTGGGCCTGGTTGGGGACGTTGTTTGCGGTATTTGGCAGTATTGCTTGTTTCGGTATCGGTAATACCGTACAGGCGAATTCTGTCGCTGATGTGTTGCAAAGTAACTTCGGCGTTTCTACCACGGTAACGGCCATCGTATTGGCAATTCTAGTTGGTGCAGTGCTTATCGGGGGTATTAAACGTATTGCTGATGTAGCAGGTAAATTAGTGCCATTTATGACGGTTGCCTATCTTGTTGCCGGGATTATTGTTCTGGGGATAAATGTCAGTGAAATTCCCGCTGCATTTGTTCTGATTGTTAAATCTGCATTTACACCTGTTGCGGCACAAGGTGGTTTTGCGGGCGCAGCAGTGTGGGCGGCAATTCGTTTTGGTGTAGCTCGTGGTATTTTCTCTAATGAAGCGGGATTGGGAAGCGCGCCGATTGCTCATGCAACAGCTAAAACCCAAAACCCGATTCGCCAGGGGTTGATCGCTATGCTAGGTACTTTCATCGATACCATTATTGTTTGTTCTATCACTGGCTTAACTATCGTCATTACGGGTGGTTGGTTGAACGGTCAGACAGGAGCGACACTGACAGCGACTTCTTTCGCTATGGCGATTCCTGGTGGCAACTATATTGTCGTGGGTGCTCTGGTAATATTTGCCTTTACCACAATTCTTGGCTGGAGTTTTTACGGTGAAAAATGTACTCAGTATCTATTTGGGCAAAAAGCCATTACGCCTTTCCGTGTAGTATGGATTATTGCTTTGATGGTTGGTGCTACTCAGTCATTGGATTTTGTCTGGTTATTGGCAGATACATTGAATGCGATGATGGCAATACCGAACCTGATTGCATTAGCATTGTTAAGCCCAGTTGTTTATCGGTTGACGAAAGAACATATTAAAGATGTGAATGCGGATAGTATTGATATTAAAGCAAAAAATTGAATAAAAGCCTTCCATTTGGAAGGCTTTCTCATCACTGATTGAGATTATTCTTCACTAGTTTTGATATAGATGTTTTTGACTTGGGTATAAGCATCCAACATCATTTTGTGTGTTTCTCTGCCAAGGCCTGATTTCTTGTAGCCACCAAACGGTGCGTGAGCTGGCAGTTCATGGTAAGTATTAATCCACATACGACCGGTTCTGACAGCTTTAGCTACGCGTAGTGCACGGTCAATATCCTGTGTCCAGACAGCACCGGCCAGGCCATAATCAGAATCATTTGCCATTCTGATCACGTCTTCTTCTTCGCTGAATGGAATCACGGTTAATACAGGGCCAAAAATCTCTTCACGCGCGACTCGCATGTCATTAGTGACATTGGTAATGATGGTTGGTTGGATAAAGAAACCATCATCATAACCTTCTCCAGTAATGCGTTTACCGCCGGTTAGAATGGTTGCACCCTCTTTTTTCGCAATCTCGACATATCCGAGAATTTTTTCCATTTGTTCCTGGCTAACCTGGCTCCCCATCTGAGTTTCTTTTTCCAGCGGATCACCAACCTGGACAGATTCGAATTCTGCTTTCAGCGACTTGAGGAATTCATCATGAATATCTTTATGCAGGAACAACCGGGAACCTGATTCACATGCTTGACCCTGATTCAGCAAAATAGCTCTGGCCGCATATTTTACTGCTTTTTTCATATTGGCATCAGGGAAGATAATATTGGCTGATTTACCACCAAGCTCCAGTGTTGCAGGGATCAACTTTTTGGCTGCGGCTTCGGCTACGGTATAACCTACTCTGGTGGAACCAGTGAATGCCACTTTTTCGATATCTTTATGATCCAAAATGGCTTGACCAACGACTGAACCACGACCTGTAACAATGTTAACCACCCCGGCTGGCAGGACTTTATCCAATATTCGACCCAATTCAAGCAGCGTGATTGGTGTCAGTGTTGCTGGGTTAATAACAATGGTATTGCCCGCTGCAAGAGCAGGAGCCAGTTTCCATGCCGCCATCAGTAGTGGGAAATTCCAGGGAATTACCTGTCCGACAACACCAATGGGTTCACGGATCACCAAGCTGAGTGTCTTGGTATCCAGAACTGAAGCTTCATCGGTATGGGAACGGATCACACCCGCAAAATAGCGGAACTGGTCAATGCAGGCGGGTAGATCCATATCCCGGGATTCATTTAATGGTTTTCCGGTATCCAGTGATTCGAGGATAGCAAAACGTTCTTGTTCCGCTTCTAATAGGTCAGCAATTTTCAGCAAAACTGATTGTCTTTCGATTGGCGAGGTTTGGCTCCATGCGGGGAAGGCATTTTTTGCGGCGCTGACAGCAAGATCGACATCTTCAGCATTACCGGATACATATTCAGCCAGTAGTTCTCCTGTCGCTGGGTTATAACTTTTGGTTGTTTCTTTGGATACACTATCCACCCATCGTCCACCAATAAGCATTTTGTAGGATTCAACGGGCAACATCTCTTTCTCAATATCATGTAATCGTTTCATTAACATACTCCGAGTACTTTGGTTTAAGAATAGTTACATCGAGAATCTATCTCATTAGGCTATTTTATTTTCCATTCTTGTTAGTAAAGAGCAAATGATTCCTCGCATATCATGTGCATAGCCTGATTTTTGTACCTTGCCTGTGCACATGGTTTATTGATAATAATGGTCCTGAATTAATCGTTCCTGTTTGGGATAAATTCTTAATTAGCAAGTTTTATATAGTTTCATTATGTGAATATATTTGTACTTTATATTTATTACTTAACCGAATTTATCTTGTCATGTTTTATATTTTTTTTAGCATCAACTATAGTAGATGACAAAATAATAGATGTCTATTAGCCTGTTATATAAAATATCAGGTATATTAACGAACGGAAATTATAAATAAAGGGTGAGATTAAGTATCCGTTGGAATATGCCAACAGATTGAAAAGCAATATTATTTTGCTGTAACCCAGAATACCCCGTTACCATCAAGGGCGGTAAAGGTTTTATGCAAATATAGGCTGTCAGCTTGTGGATCGATATCTTCAAACAACTTCGGATGCAGGAATTTAGCAATGATTTCAACAGCAATGATGTTAAATGGCGTATCGTAATATTGGTGGTACAGTGCTATTACTTGTTTTTCGCGGAAGGCTCTTAATACGCTTAATTTGGGGCGTGTCAGTAATTTTTTCAGTCGTTCTTGTGATTGTTTCAAATTGCCGGTGTAACCTAATGGCACAGAGAAGCTTCCAGAGCGAACTTTATCCCAATCTGCGGCGGTCATCAGATAAAATTCAGGATTACTGACGATTAATTGTTCTTCGTTTACCTCACCATCTATACCTGAGAACCAGCGAGCACCGAGGTTATCACCTCCTGCGGCAGTAACAAATTCACCAAAATTGCCATTTCCGAAAGTCTTACAGCAATGTTCCGCACCTAACATGCCTGCATGGCGTTCGATAAACACCGGAGGGCGCTGTTCTTTACCTAGCGTGCCAACGCGTTGATTAATGATTTTCATCCTCTCTTGATAAAACTCAATAAATTTTTGTGCACTTTCTTCTTCATTGAATATCTTTCCAAGTAGAATCATACTTGGAATCGTATTTATTAGCGGATATTGACGGAAATCGATAAAGATAACCGGGATACCCGTTTTTTCCAGTAAAATGATGGTTCCACTATCATTGAGCTTGGTTTGAAGAGCGATATCAAAAATAACCAGATCGGGTTTATAAGTCAGCGCTTTTTCGACGTTAAAATCGCTTTGATAAGGGTTAGGGAATACCGGAATATCCCGCAATTGCGGGAAGTCTTTTTCATAAGCAGTTGCCAAATCTGGAGATTTAATTTCCAGTGCATTATCCCAGGCGACAATACCTTTAAGCGGATTATCAGGGTGAAGAATATTCAGTGCAATCAATACTCGGCTATCAGCCAGCATAACCCGATTGACCGGTGCGTCAATTTTAACCTCCCGGCCAGCAACGTCTTTGACTGTAATTTCTTTTGCTTGCGCAAAGACAGGCAGTAATATCAATATGGCAGTCAGAATATATTTTGCAGTGCAGTGGATGATTGCCATTATTTCTCCTTTGTTTTCGGTGTTGGTTTTTCAATGGCTAAGCGAAGCGATAAACGCAAGTATGATCTCATCTAATTGTGATGGTTCCAACTACATATTGATCTGAATATCGGCAGTTACTGTGGTCGTATCTGGACCTGTCATGTTGTTGGTTAGTTGGGTGTTTTAATCATCTGGTTGATTTGGCAGAAAGTCGTTTTTATGTTGTTGAAGAAATAACAAATGATTGTATTTTGGCATCGTAGTGGCTAATCACAAGGATAATTATTCTGGAATAGCATGATGAGAAATTTCATCTTATTTGCTATTCTTTATCAATTTGACTAATTATATACCTTATGGATTTTAAGGTGCATCGCGACGGCAAGGGAGAGAATCCCCGGAAGCATAACTAACTATGTGACCGCGGGGTGAGCGAGTGCAGCCAACAAAGAGGCAACTTGAAAGATAACGGATATAAACGGTTTATTGTTTCTGCTTCTGTTATTATTCCCTTGTTTAATATTCTGTGGGGGATGAATATGAAAAAATTATTAGTAATTTGTTTGTTAGCATGTGTATTAGCGGGCTGTGATAGCCAACCTAAAATTGATGCTTCTAATGAAATCGTGTTGAAAGCATCCATTGAGAAAGTAAGAGATAGGCTACCTGATGATAAAAAAGTGAAGTTTGATGAATCAATTCAATCGGCTATGTTTAATAGTATCGATTTTAATGATTTGGTTAAATCAGGTTCTAATGGTGACATGAAGGAATCGAAACAAAAGTTTTATAAATTGCTGGATGGTAAAACTGCTGACCAATTGATTGCTGAAGTTGAAAAAATTGAGTCTAAGAGATCAGAAAATGAATAATTCCTTCATAGGATTATTCTCATTAAACGGCAACAGGTGGAAATCTAAGCCGTTTTTTTATTATTATCAGAAACTTAAATGAAACTTAAACAAGCCAACTTTCAATTTTGAATTATTACGACCTTTGTTTATAATATGCACCGCATTCTAAGTGCAGTATCTCGTTAGGCGAGGCTCCTATACAAACACAGGTTGCTGATCTGACGACGTCGAGAGACGCCCAAGATTAGGACAGGATATATCGAACCAAGGTATATCCCCATGTAACTTTCTGATCATTCAGGATACGTTGTATAGTGCTAAAACCGAGACGTAGAGATAGTCGTTGCATTCTCTCATCTGGTTTCGCCCCTATGTGAGTGCTGTTTGAAGTTCACAACAGTAATAGGGACCAACATCATGAAAATCTCATCCCATGAAAAAATGGATGCATTAGCGATTGCTAATCATTCTATTAATGAAATAAATGCTGATCAGCAGCGGAAACATCGATTGAAAAATGAAGAGGCAACGGTCAGCGCATATATGAGCCAATGTTTCATTTCTGTATCTGTTGCTGATTCTGTTTTGTCGGTAAAAAGTCATTTGATTGATCAGCTTGAAGGTGAGCAGATCCCAACCTACTTATATGTTATTGATGCTGAGGGCTATCTTAATGGCATATTACCGGTGAAAGTGTTATTAACTGTAGCCGATGATT
The DNA here is from genome assembly GCF_020387775.1 of Photorhabdus antumapuensis. Classification (NCBI taxonomy): domain Bacteria; kingdom Pseudomonadati; phylum Pseudomonadota; class Gammaproteobacteria; order Enterobacterales; family Morganellaceae; genus Photorhabdus; species Photorhabdus antumapuensis. Next base: position 9,425 of record NZ_JAHZMK010000012.1, on the reverse strand, counting down.
TATTTGTGTCAGATATTATGAGGCAAAGCTATTTTTCCGTATCACCGGAACAGTCGCGTCATGATGTTTATCATTTGATAAATCACAGTGGCATGGATAGTGTCCCGGTTACTCATTTTGGCAAATTGGTTGGGGTGCTACGACCGCGGGATATTGCTGAATTGATTGAAGATGAAAATACGTTGGATGCTCATTTGCAGGGGGCAACTTTACCTCTGGACCAGCCTTATCTGAGTACCAGCCCAATAACATTATGGCGTAAGCGTGTCGGGTGGTTATTATTGCTATTTGTTGCGGAAGCTTATACCGGTGCTGTGCTTAAAGCATTTGAAGATCAATTGGAGGCGGCAATTTCTCTCGCATTTTTCATTCCGTTATTAATCGGGACGGGGGGCAACAGTGGGACGCAAATTACCTCGACCTTGGTCAGAGCAATGGCATTGGGGGAAGTGAGTTTGCGTAATCTATGGGCGGTGTTACGTAAAGAGGTTTCCACTTCATTTTTAGTTGCAATAACGATAGGTTTTACCGCGCTTATCCGTGCCTGGATATTAGGTGTCGGTATTCAAGTGACGATTGTTGTTAGTTTGACCATCATTGCAATCACCGTCTGGAGTGCCATTGTTTCTTCCATTATTCCGATGGTATTGAAAAGGCTATCTGTTGATCCGGCTGTTGTATCTGCTCCTTTTATTGCCACGTTTATTGATGGTACAGGTCTGATTATCTATTTCGAAATCGCTAAATTAGTGATGACAGAGCTCGTTTAAATTTATCAATAAGAGTTTATTCTATAATTTTATACCTAATAGATTTCGAGTTGCAGCGAGGCGGCAAGTGAATGAATCCCCAGGAGCATAGATAACTATGTGACTGGGGTGAGTGAAAGCAGCCAACAAAGCAGCAGCTTGAAAGATGAAGGGTATATATTAATCAGATTAGCAGGCTTGTGAGGTGCCTGGGATTCTTATTCCACTACAGTCAATGAGAGGTGTTTTAACATAAGAAAATTCTGTTCATACCTCAGGCATGTCAGTGATGCGCGTCATAATGAAGTAAGGCCACTGAATCCGCAGAAAAAGCCTTTTAAGTTAATAAAAATTTCTCAGGTATATAGTGATAAAGATTATTGACTCGACAATATTCTTCTAATTGAAGATTGGAGTTAATGTTTATTTTATGATATATCTTGGTCATATGGTTTTCGATTACACTAGAATCAAGATTCAATATTGTTCCAATCTGCTTTCTTGAGTATTTCTGTAAGAAAAGGAAAATAATATCCCATTCATGCTCAGTAAAAAGATCTGTCGGTGGTTGGAGTAAAATGGATGAGGGAAGTTTATTATGATATTGATACAGACAGGTTAATGAATAATCTTTCGCCTTCCAACAATGATATATAATGCCGATACAACTTCCATCTTCATGATAAAAAGGCATCTTTTCACAGAAATAAGATGATAGAATTTTTTCTTTACCGAATACATGTGTTTCAAGTGAGCATATTCTTTGCCCTTTTTTCATTACTTTTTGATCATGATGAATATATTCCTTTGCAAATTCAGCGCTATCCCAAGGGAGTTCATGATCATAAAGCCCACTGTAATCAAATGATGGTGAGAAATTTTTGATAGAACTTAACGCTTTATTACCATAAATAAAACATGAAGAACTATCTTTTACTCCCCAAGGTTCATTACTTATTTCCATTGTATTGATAATCTGAGGTAATATCGTACAGTGCTTCATAAAAACTCCTTGATAATTTGAAAATTAAATAAACGTTCTACTTTTGGATTCCCTAGTGTTTTCTGGGATATAGCAATAAAATTGACTTTTTTCATAAGAATTTTCTAGTTTTATATGTTATGGCCGACTGAATTTTTGTTTATTATTTAACTTATTGTTTTAATTTCCTATTTTACGCCCCACGGTTCATCACTTTTTTCCCATATGTTAGTGAATTGTGGAGTGATATTTTACATAAAGTGCATTTTACGCTCTCAATGATGCTTGATATAATTAACAAAATAGCTCCGCTAAATAATCTTCTATATTGAATATCTAACTGTTTTAATATAATTTCCTATTATAGGAAAATTAAATATAATGTTTAAATAGGACTAGTTACTTAATCATGACCTTAAATTTCCGGTGTTTTAGATAAACTGGAATATTCCATACGAGTTCTATTTACTTTAATCGTCAAAAATTTTTTGACACTTGGCAATGGATTATAAGCAAGATCAGAAATCGATACACAAGTCACATTTTTACACTTCATGAAACCGGTTACATGAACAGCAAACTTATCTCACATTCCATCTAAAATAAATTTGTTACTCTATTTTAACAAACAATTCAAAACTGGAGTTTGAACTGTATGATTAAGAACAATCTTAATTTGGGGCCAATTATATTATTGAGAGTATAGTAATACTATAACTTCTGACTATGAGGGAATTCCCTATAGAACGAATAGCTGTTCTTGCTGATTGTTAAAATATTTTTCTATTTATATTCAATAGTTATTGAAGGTCATATATGAGTCAAATCACCCCTCAGTTAATAAATATGTGGGATAAAAGCCATGAATCATGGTTTGTAAAAGATAAGAATCTTCGTTTTATATATGCAAATAAAGTATTTATCAAATTAAGTAAGTTACCTGAAGACTTTGATGTCATGGGATATACTGCTAAGGAATTACCTACACCGTTTCATTATCTTGCTCACCTTTTTGAAAAACATGACTGTAAAGTCTTACAGTCTATGCAACGAATATCATCTATTGGGGCTCATCTTCAAAGCGATAGCCAACAACTTAAGCCCTATTTTTGTGAAAAATACCCGTTAATGGATGAAAACGATCAATGTATTGGAATAATTTGTCACATTAGAGAAATAAATCATTTTTCAGTGCATCATTATATTAGAAATGATACAACTATGTCTGTTAAACTTAGACCCCCTAATAATATATTGACAGAAAAAGAATGGATAGTAATCTTTTTATTCTGCCGTGGCATCAGTAATCGAGGCATTGCTAATGAAATGAAAATTTCATGTCGTACTTTGCAAGGGCATTTTCAAAGTATCTATGAGAAATTATCAATAGGATCAATTATTGAATTGAAACTATTTTGCGGGAAAAATAATTATGATCTCTATATTCCACCAAAATACTTCAAATCTATGAATCATTTCTTTCTGGACTAAGTTTTATATAACTGCGGAGGCGAGAGTATGGCCACTATGAAAGACGTAGCATATCAAGCGGGAGTATCCGTAGCCACTGTAAGCCGCGTCATCAACAACACGGCTTATGTTGAACCGGGTACTCGTGAGCGTGTGGAGAAAGCTATGCGTGAATTCAACTACCATCGTAATTCTGCCGCGCTTGCATTAGCGAAAAGATGCGGGAATATGTTTGTCATCAGAGATTCCGTTTTTCGGATAGAGTAATAAAAAACATCACACATAAACATAAGAGTAAAAGTGATATACCGATCATATCTCACATCTCATGAAACCAATTACATGAACAAGTAATATCTGTCACATCTCATTCAAAATAAATTCATTATTCTATTCTGTCTCAAAAACCCACCTGAAACTGGAGTTTAAATATGGATGACAAGAAAAAGCTTAATCTGGGACTCGCTATACTGCCAATTGCAGCAATGCTTTTACTGTTGGTTATTGGGTATGGTCAATTGAATTTACGTATTGAATCCCTATTACTGATATCAGCAGGCATAGCAGCTACCTTGGCGTATTGGCAAGGCTATCGCTGGAATGACATTATCGATGCTATTGTGGCAAAGTTAGCTAAAGCGATGCCGGTGATCATGATCCTGATTTGCGTAGGTGGATTAATTGGGACCTGGATGTTCAGCGGAACCATACCTTACATGATGTATTGGGGGTTAAAGTTGATTAGCCCTCAATACATACTGATTGCTGCTTTCTTTATCACGAGCGTTATCTCAGTTTGTACCGGTACGTCATGGGGATCGGCAGGAACAGCGGGGGTTGCCCTTATGGGAGTTGCCGCTGGCCTTGATGTGTCTTTGGCCGCTGCCGCCGGAGCGGTTGTTTCAGGCGCGTATTTCGGCGATAAAATTTCACCGTTATCTGACTCAACTAACTTCGCCGCCATTGTTGCCGATACCGATCTTTACAGTCATGTTCAACATTTGATGTATACCACTATTCCCGGCTTTGTTTTAGCTGCTATTGTCTATTTTATTGCGGGTCATACAAGCTTAACGGGTAACGTGGCAACACCTGAAAAAGTCACAGAAATCGTGCAATCTCTTGAAAGCCTGTATCACTTCAATTTATTGCTGATTTTGCCTCCGATACTGGTTTTGTGGGGAGCAATAACAAAACGTCCGGTGATACCCGTCATGCTTGCTGCATGTGCATTAGCTATTGTGCTTGGCATAGGTTTCCAGGGGCTTACCCTTAAACAGGGCCTTAATGCGTTGATAGATGGTTTTAATCTTTCGATGTTCTCTGAGCAGGGACACAACATTACCGGAGTCGTTAGCGATGTTTCCCGCTTGCTCAATCGTGGTGGTATGTTCTCGATGATGAGTACTATCCTGCTTGCATTTTGTGCATTCGCGTTCGCCGGTGCTTTAGCACTCACTGGCGCTTTGACTATTATCATTAACCGGCTTCTACAAGTTGTTCACACAACCGGGCAACTTATCGCTGCAACCTTGGCAACAACCATTCTGGTAACGGGCGCAACCTGCAATGGAAAGCTGGCTCTCCTCATCCCGGCGGAGCTGTTCAAAGATGCTTATCGTTGCATGGGACTGGATAATAAAAATCTGTCACGGACAATAGAAGATGGCTGTACTGTCATAGAACCGTTGATCCCCTGGACTGCTGCTGGTATTTACATGGCGACTACATTGGGTGTCAGTACGCTTGAACTGCTACCTTGGGCAATCCAGTGCTATGCTGCCATCTTCTTGGCCCTTATTTATGGTTTTACTGGTTTCGGTATCGCAAAAATCACCCCGGAAAACTCTCTGAATAAAAAGGAAGCCCAAAGTGAAATTGCCTGATTTCAACCAGATCATCGATCGTCATAATACAGGCTCTGTTAAATGGGATTTTTTAAATCGTTACTTGCCCTTAAATAAGACTGATCTGCTGCCAATGTGGGTGTCTGATGTCGATTTTCAATGCCCGGAAGAAGTCTTGCAAACACTCTACTCCCGCATTGGTCACGGTATTTTCGGTTATAGCGAACGTGACGATCTCTATTACCAAGCAGCAATAGACTGGTTTTCAAGACGCCATAAATTGACCTTATACCGCGATTGGTTTACGTCGATAGAAGGTGTCATTCCTGGACTGGCTTTACTGATACAGATGCTCAGTAAACCGGGGGAAGGTGTTGTTGTGCAAGGGCCCTATTATGCTTCATTCGCCAAAATTATTACTATGAACGGCAGAATGGTGATTGAAAACCCGCTTCTTGCAAGTCTGGAAGGTTACAAAATTGACTATGATCATTTAGAACGCATGTTGAAGTATCACAAACCACCTCTGTTATTGTTATGTAATCCACACAACCCTACTGGCCGATGTTGGGATAGTGACGAACTGCTCCAGTTATTAATGCTTTGCAAAAGTTACGGTACGACGGTAATTTCCGATGAAATTTGGGCTGATTTAATTTTGCCTTGGGGAAAATTCACTTCAATACTGCATCTGGGGAGTGAATGGCATAGCAATGTCATTGCCGCCACTTCAACAAGTAAGGCATTTGGACTTTCATCACTCCGTATATCAAACTTTCTCATTCCAGACCCTGAACTTCGTTGTGCCTTTATCGATCGGTTGAATGCTCATGGACTCGATGTATTCAACGCGCTATCTATGACTGCGGCCACAGCCGCATATCAATATGGGGATGTGTGGCTTGATGAACTACAGCATTACCTGGCGGAAAACCGTCACTGGTTCGAGCAGGCTTTAACGTCTGCTGTTCCTTGGTGCCGAATGACTAAAGCGGAAGGGACATATCTGGCTTGGCTGGATTGTCGCAATTTAGGTTTGGATGATGACACTTTGCAACAGGTCTTACTACAAAAAGCCAAAATAGTCGTTTCAATGGGATGGAGTTTTGGCGACAGGGGAAAAGGATTTATCAGAATAAACTTAGGTTGTCCTCGTCAATATCTTGAAAAAGCAATCACGGGTTTAGCTCAGCTAACATCATAAAATAAAAAGATATCTACGAAATTAGTAGAAATATGGGAAGAAATGTTAACACAATACAAAAAATTAACGGTGATAAACATCCTAAACTGGCCTGATTATAATTTTAACTAGAGCACGATAATAAAGCAGGGCGTTAATGGTCCTGTTTTCACTCTATTATCACACCTGAAACTTTCCACAAGAAAAGTTTCAGGTAATGAGTTTCCTCTCATTGATTTTTATATGAGAAGTTCATGTTAATTTTGAAAATAGAAATTCATTTAAAATATCTGCTCGGCCATATTTCACATGGCTCACAATTTAAAGCAGCAGCAATAAGCCGTTCACCTTTGGGCCATGGACGGTGCAGCGCATTACTTAATGTGGATGATGCAAGCCCCGCTTCTCTTGAAATAGCAGCTAACGACGTTCCCCGTTTTTTAAGCCCTGCAATAATATCAGCCGGGTGCCAGTCGATTTTTACAATCATTCCTTTCTTCTCTCCTCAGTTTGGTTATTCAAGGTGCTATATTCATACTCTCTTTAGACTGATATTTTTATGTTGTTACAGCTTTTTCCCTGAGTCCGCGCTGGGGCGGAATGCTAAAAAATAGCTGTACTAAGACATTAAACCCCGCTAAGTACAGCCAAATATTCTCCAAATGGAAAATGTTATGTCTAACGACAAAAAGGTCATAAATGAACTTCAATTGTTCAAAAATAAACATTAAATGTTCAGAAATGTTCTTTTATGAATACTAGAATGTTCAAAAATTTTAGTTACTTTTGGGGATTCTGGAACCGTATGAAATACTTTAACGAACGTCTTAAAGAAGCGCTTGAGTTACGAGGAATGACACCAACAAATCTAGCTCACCGAATCAGTGTGCAAGGGGGTTATATTTCGAAACTGCTTTCGGGGCAAATCAGCAACACCAAGCACATAGGCGCAATCAGTGAATGTCTCAATGTCAATATTGCGTGGCTTAAAAGTGGGGATGGGCTACCTGTCGTAGGAACTGAGACACATTATACCCGTTATCTTTCAAGCTGCCTCTTTGTTGGCTGCACTCACTCACCCCGGTCACATAGTTATCTATGCTCCCGGGGATTCGCTCCCTTGCCGTCGCGATGCAACTCGAAATCTATTAGGTATATGTCGATATTCCACTTTACACGTCAGTTAATGAATATAGTAAAAAAAGTTATATGAAAATGGCTCGCATTCCATATTTATATGCAGATAAAGATGATGATCTATTTGCAATATCACTATCTCAAAATGACTTATTTGAGGAAGGGGCAACTCTGGTTGTTAATAAGCATGGAAAAGGAAACGGTTTTTTTCTTATTGAAGATAATAAAGAATTATTCATCTCATCTCGATTTGACAATATGAATAGCCTCAATTGGGTGCATAACACAAATAAAAAATCTATAGTAATCAATACAGCCAAAATTTTAGGAAAAATTGTGGCATTTTACGAACAACCTTATTCAATTCACGTGTAGAAGAAAAATTACGTCAGATTACGATTTGATGCGGAATTTAAAAATTTTTATGTAACATATGGCAATATAATATTTTTATAAGGCAATCAGTTTTAATGGATTGCGATGTTATATGTGTGCAATTTTTAATGGGTAAAATAAACTACTTAAATAATTTTCAATAAAAATAATATTTTTTCTTATATTATTTTGTATTTATAATGCCATTATAAAATTAATAAACATACAGTCTTTGGCTGGATAATTGTTATACTATATTATATAGTTAAATTATTTTGTGTATCACCAAAAAACAGTTCATTCAGATAATGACTTAAATATAAATTTAGGAGTTGCTATGTCAAATATAAGAAACAAACCCGGTCATATTACGCCACAATTAACGCTGATGTGGGATAAAAGTAATGAACCCTGGGGAGCCAGAGATCGCGAGTCAAGGTTTATTTATGCTAACCCTGCTTTTTATCAGCTGCTCAACCTTCCTGAAGATTTCGATATTATAGGGCTATCTATGGGTGAATTACCCTCACCTATTGCCGAATATGCAGAAGAATTTCATCGTCAGGATCAAAAAGCCATTCAAACTATGCAACGCGTCACTTCACTGGAAACACATCAGTTTGGGAAACATAACGTTAAACAAACTTATATTTGTGATAAATTTCCCCTTTATGATGAGAATAATGATTGCATTGGGATCTTCTTTCATATGTATAAAACTCAGGACTTTTCTATTTCGTACTACTATGAAAAAACCCCTCCAGCAACACTGGAATTTACCCCCCCTAATGACACACTGACGCAACCTGAATGGGAGGTTCTTTTTTTAACTCTGCGCTCATTAGATGAAGAGAAGATCAGTGAAGAATTAATGATAAGTCCCGAAGATGTGGCTAATCACATTCAATCAATTTACCAAAAATTCAATTTGCCCTTACATGCAGAATTAAAGGATTTCTGTAAAGAAAATAAATTTGATCTTTATATTCCAGCAAGGTTTGTCACTATCGGTAGTAGAGAGTTAAATTGATGATAAAATATCAAGAATCTAACTTTAAGACTAGAGAAAAAAGGAGTAATAACATGGATAATAAACTGATTATTTCACCTCAAGTCATTAATACAATGAAGCAAAGTAATGAGCCCTGGGGGATTAAAGATAAAAATTCATGCTATATTTATGGCAATCTGGCACTTAAACATCTTGAAAATCTTCCAGACTCATTTGATTACGAAGGGCGGTATGATTATGAACTTCCTTGGAGTGGCGCTGAATTTGCAAAAGAATTCGTTCTTCATGATCAAAGTGCAATGAAGAGCGAAACAACAGTATGCTCGCTTGAAACACATATGTATGGGAACGATAAATTCTTATCATCTCATTTTTGTGAAAAATACCCACTATATAATGATGAAAACGAATGTGTCGGAGTCATTTTCCACGGATGGGAAGTCCAGGATTTCTCATTAACACGTTTGTATCATGGAAAACTCCCCGCTTCTATTATATTTCAACCACCGACTGATTTATTCACTCCACGGGAATGGGATGTCATTTTTCTCTCTTTACATAAATATACCAGTAAACAAATTGGTCGAATGTTAAATATTTCCTACCGTACTGTTGAACACTATACGGCACAAATATACAGAAAGGTTGGTGTTAGGTCTGCTCAGCAATT
>NZ_JAHZMK010000011.1:0-66201 GCF_020387775.1 Photorhabdus antumapuensis | reverse complement strand
GCCTTCAGTGAACCGACAACGTGCTTGATTGTCCATCTTTCTTTTGTCTTATATAGGAATGCCGAACATAGCAACAACATTGATAATCCTGATTAAACAGATTCAGGGGGTACTCCCTGCTCTGTCATCAATAAATTTATACAATCAATAATACTGTCCGTTTAATATTCAGACAAAAAGATATAACAAAAAATCGGCTATGTCTTGATTGTTAGGTGAATTAATACCCAATTAATTTAATTAAATGCGATACGAATCACAAAAAAATGCCAATAATCGTGCTGAAAATCCGTCTTAATGAGCTAAATCACTACAATTTTATTCAATAAATTTACCTTGCCTGGTTTATAGACCTTGCATTAATCACCAGAGAAGTTTAACTCTGCATTTTTTATGATATTGAAAAAAATTAGCTCTGTTTAAGGATAGTCAGTTCAGAAGCACACAGATTCAAACTCATTTTTTTGGGTGGAATGTGTAGACAATCAAATTTAAATAGCAACTAATTAACCAGCACCCTTCGGTTTTTCATCAATTGCTGGCGAACCCGTTCTGTTGCTCTAACGTCTTCTCCAGTCCATAACTCATACCCGGACGGCTATCTGCTTCCACAATGGCATTTAGATTTAAAACCAGAAAGAGTAAAGGATATGCTAATGGTATTAAATCAAAGCCCATTTCTTTAATAGTTTTTAATACTGTTAAATATTTTTATCCTTTTTTGCTGCTAATCAGGTTTAATCAAAAGACTTATCGGCTTTTTTTAACAATTATCTTTGATTTTTCGAAAGCCTCTTGTAATCATGCAAAAATGTAAAATCTTTTTTGAGAAAACTTTTTAATGCGGCTAATCCTGTTAAATGTTTTTATATAATATTCCTGTTATTTGGTTAACCCAGTTATTTTGTCACCTTATTAATCAATTTAAAACCCATTTTTCCTAGTGTTTTCTCTTTCAATACCAGTATAACATCAAGTTTTTTACCCGCTTTAAAAAAGCTTTAATCATTGATTTTCACCTTTAATAATTAAAGTTTTATCTGTTTTTTCATCGCAAACTTACGCTTTTTTCCCGATTTTAAAACCACATTGACAGCTAAAAAATGGCTTTCCTTAACACTTGTTTTATCATTGATGAAAACTCAGCAATGATAATCGAAACTCTAAAAGTCAGTAATCTAAGAACCTCACGTGATGACAATCACTTGACAGCCAATGCTTACATTAAAATAATAATCATTATCATTTTCCCAATCTATTGAAAATCATAATGGCAGTACAGAAAGCCATGCCTAAAATTAATAGTTCTGAAATTAATAGTTCTGCGCAACAATTTTACTTTGAGCATCACGGCTGGTTATATAACTGGCTACGCCATAAAGTCCCTTGCCCCTGCCATGCAGAAGATCTCACTCAGGACACTTTCCTGAACGTTCTATCAAGTTCAAATTTGTCAGACATCCGCCAACCACGGCCTTTTCTGGCGACCGTGGCCCGCTGTCTGGTTGCCAACTATTACCGTCGAAGAAAGACCGAGGAGAGCTATTTGGAATATATAAACTCCACACCAGAAATGACCATGCCTTCTGCCGAAAACAGAATCGCCACATTTGAGCAGCTTGAAGAACTTGATATCACTCTGGATAAATTGCCAGTCCAGGTAAAAAGAGCTTTTTTGCTGGCACAGCTACAAGGTCTGCGTTATAGCGAAATAGCTGATCAACTTCAGGTTTCTTCTAGTTCAGTAAAACAATATTTGCAACGAGCACATAGCAAATGTAAAAAAATTCAAATTCTCACTTAAAATTCAAAAAACCGTGTTACATTCAAAATTGATTTCATTACGAAATCATTAATAAAGTTAATTATTTTAATTTAACTATAATTGGATATTATGGAGAAAATGATGCGACACGGAATTACCGCTACAATCCTACTTTGCTGCTCTGCCAGCGCTTTCGCAACAACACCACAAATTATCGCTCATCGTGCTGGTACAGGTGATGCACCTGAAAATACCGAGTACGCAATTTCTAAGTCCTTAGAGAACAAAGCCGATGCTATTTGGATCACTGTTCAGCTTTCAAAGGACGGTATTCCAGTACTCTATCGTCCCTCAGACCTAAATAGCTTGACCAATAAAAGTGGACTCGTTTCTGGTTATAAAGCAAGTCAGTTGGCTAAATTTGATGCCGGTTACAAATTTGGCTCTGATGGTCATCATCCATTCCGTAATAAAGGGTTAGGTATTCCAATACTGGAACAAGTCTTAAAAAAATATCCAGATACTTTCTTCTATATTGATCTGAAATCACCGGATGCAGATCCAACACAGCAAGCCAAAACACTAGAAAAAGTACTGACCAAACAAAAAGCGCTTGCCCGTACCCGTTTCTATTCCACTAACGAAACTTACCTTAACGCATTACCAGCAACAATTCAGCGTTTTGAAAGCCGTGATAAAACCCGCACCATGCTGGCAAATATCACAATGGCTCACCAATGTGATATCCCTGCCAATACCGACACCGCTCGCTGGTATGGTTTGGAAATGCGCCGTAACGTAGAAGTTGTTGAGAAATATACTCTTGGTGAAGCACGCTCTAAATCAGTATTATCATGGGATAAGGAAGCAATGGAGTGTTTCCGTGCTAAGGGTGGTTCTAACATCATTTTATTTGGCATTAAAACTGAGGAAGATTTCAAACAAGCTAAAGAGCTTGGTGCCGATGGTGTGCTGGTGGATTCTCCCAAGCTGTTCAGTACCTTTAAAACAAAATAAGAATTGGCGGTTCCCAGAAAGAAACGTCTCCAGTCATTATTTTGAAGGAACACTTTGCCCTATCAGATAAAACCCTATATAGACAGAACCCGCAATTTTTTGCGGGTTTTTGCTGCTGAGGTGCATTTTCCAAACTCAAGATAAGATTTTTAATAATCAATTCGCAATTTCTTTAAGCGTGAGATCAATGTCGTTGGGTTCATTCCCAACAATTTTGCTGCACCGTCATCACCAAAAATTTTTCCTTTGCATTGTTTAACAGCAAGAGAGAAATTTTTAATTTCCAACTCTTTCAGTTGCTGCATGGTCAGCACGACTTCAATTTGTTGAAGTTTATTGTGAATATCCTGATGCGTAGTTTCATTTTGCTGTTGATCTTGCTCTAGCAAATATTTAAAGGAAACAGCGCCTTGTTTTGCTGTAATGAGTGCGCGTTCAATGACATTTTGCAACTCACGAATATTGCCAGGCCAGTCATATTGCTGTAGTCCCAAAATATGCTTTTGTGAAAATGGTAGATAATTCATTTTACGCTTGTCACAAATCGACTTAGTAAAATGCGTAACCAAAAGTGGAATATCTTCTTTACGGTCACGTAAAGCCGGTGCATAAATCGGGAATACATTTAAACGGAAATACAGATCTTCACGAAAGCGCTTGTGTTTAACTTCTTCTTTTAAATTGCGGTTGGTAGCAGCAATAATCCGCACATTCACATGTCGCGTTTTTTCTTCGCCGACCCGCTCAAAGGTTCCTTCCTGCAATACACGCAGCAGTTTACTTTGTAGCTCGATAGGAATTTCGCCAATTTCATCTAAAAACAGTGTGCCCTGATCTGCCAATTCAAAACGTCCGGCACGGTCACGCACAGCCCCAGTAAATGCACCTTTGACATGTCCGAAAAATTCACTTTCAAACAGTTCCGAAGGAATGGCAGCACAATTGACTCGAATAAGTGGTTGCTGTTTACGGTGACTGGATTGGTGAATGGCACGGGCAATCAGTTCTTTGCCTGTACCTGATTCACCATAAATCATCACGTTGGCATCAGTTGAGGCGACCACCTCGATTTTTTCAATAATCTGTAAAATGGATGCACTGCTGCCAATAATTTCATGATATTGATTTTCTTGTAAAATTTCTTCTTGCAGATATTCATTTTGCTGTTCCAGGCGGCTTTTTAAATCTTGCAGTTCTTCAAGGGCATGGGTCAGTTGTTTTTCAGTATTCAGCCGATCGGTAATATCGCGGAACACCACCACCGCGCCAATAATTTCACTGTCACAAATCACTGGGGTACTGGTAAATTCCACCGGAAAGCAACTGCCATCACGGCGCCAAAAAGTTTCCTGAATACCTTCATGTACAATACCATCATGTACCGCCGCATAAATCGGGCACTCTTCTTCAGGATAGGGTTCACCATTTTCATGGGTATGGTGATGAATCTCATGGATATTGTTACCCAGTGTATCTTCAAGTTGCAGTCCCAACATTTTAGCCCCGACAGGGTTAATAAAGGTACATAAGCCTTGTTTGTTAATACTGTAAATACCGTCACCGACTGAACTCAGTAATAAATGCTTGCCTGTGTCGGAGTCAATAAACAGTTCTTGCAAGGCTTGCGACTCTTTTAAACCTGTACCAATGACTTTATCAGCATTTGTATTGAATTGACGCAGCTCTAAATCTTTGACATCCACCAGCGACCATATCAGCAACGTTTTGTTTTTATAGGGCAATGAAATGGAAGTAATATCCAACTGGATTTTTTCACCATTTTTATCAAAGATATACAACTCATTGTTCCAGGCCCAACCTTTTGCCAAAGCGCCTTCGGTAAATGCCATAAGATATGGCAGTTGTCTGAAATGACCAAAAATGGAAGTCACCGTTTTTTGAATAATTTCATGACGTTCATAGCGTAATAGTTGGGTGGCACTGATATTCACATCAATAAACTGGTTTTGATGTGGGTCTAGCACAATTAATGCCTGTGACGTGTGTTCAAATACCAACGGGCGAATCGAGTCTTCAGAAACTACCCAGTCCGAGATAAAGTCAGTTGTATTCATACTATGAATTTTCATAATTTAAGTTATGGAATTTCATAATACTACGAAAAATCGTAACTTCCCAGCAGTTCAATTTATCTCCAAAAAAATATTTTTATAAAAATTAAATGTTATTTTTCAATTTGATAGTAATTAACCTCCGCCCAAAAGTATAACTTGGCACAGCTCTCGCATTAATACAGTCAGACTAGACTACATGTTGGTTCATTCCCAAATAACATTGAACTAGGAGGCTGCTATGCCAAACATTGATATCGAACAATATAAAGATGGCGATTTTCTCGTTGATTATGAAGAAAAAGTATTTGAGGACGTCAAAGCCCTGCCGGGTGAAAAAGCATTGGTGACTTTCCATACCGTTGCATTTGAGGGATCAATTGGATTGATCAATGTGTTACAGGCAAAGCGTTTATTGCGTAAAGGCTTTGAAACCAAAATCTTGCTTTACGGCCCAGGCGTGCAGTTGGGTGTACAACGTGGTTTTCCAACTTTAGGGGCAGAAGCTTTTCCGGGTCATCTGGCCGTCAATAATCAGTTGAAAGCCTTTATGGAAGAAGGTGGCGAAGTCTATGCCTGCCGTTTTGCGTTGCAAGCGATGTATGGTCAAACCGAAAAAGCGCTTATTCCGGGAATTCGCCCAATTAACCCACTGGATGTAATGGATTTAAAACTGCTGATGCGTCGTGACAATGCCTTAATCATTGACACTTGGACTGTCTAAGTAAACATAAACCATGAGGGGATAAGGTTATGAACCGAATAATTAAAGCTGCCGCAGTACAATGTAGCCCAGTGCTTTATAGTCAAGCCGCAACGGTAAAAAAAATCTGTGACATTATTTTAGAGCTTGGAAAACAAGGAGTGCAATTTGCAGTCTTTCCTGAAACCGTCGTGCCTTATTACCCTTATTTTTCCTTCGTACAACCGCCATTCGCCATGGGTAAAGAACATTTAAAGCTGTTGAATGAATCGGTGGTTGTACCTTCCGAAGTAACCTTAGCAATTGGTCAAGCCTGTCTTGAGGCCAGCATGGTGGTGTCGATTGGCATTAATGAACGTGCGGGCAGTACGATTTATAACGCCCAACTGTTATTTGATGCCGACGGTTCAATCATTCAGCATCGCCGCAAAATTACCCCAACTTACCATGAACGCATGGTGTGGGGACAAGGTGATGGCAGTGGTTTACGTGCCATTAATTCTGCGGTGGGACGTATTGGTTCGCTGGCATGTTGGGAACATTACAACCCGTTGGCACGTTTTTCTTTGATGGCAGATGGTGAGCAAATTCATGCTTCCATGTTTCCTGGTTCGTTGGTAGGACAAGTCTTTGCCGATCAAATCAACGCAACCATTCAACACCATGCTTTAGAATCTGGCTGTTTTGTGGTCAATGCCACCGCATGGCTGCATCCCGAACAGCAACAGCAAATTATGCAGGATACTGGCTGTGATATCGGTCCAATTTCAGGAGGATGTTTTACCGCCATTGTTTCTCCCGAAGGCAAGTTCCTGGCCGAACCGATCACGCAAGGTGAAGGTTATTGCATTGCCGATCTGGACTTCAACCTGATTGATAAACGCAAACGCATGATGGATTCGATTGGACATTACAGCCGTCCTGAATTACTCAGCTTATTGATTGATCGTCGTCCAACACAGGTATTACACGAACTGAAAGTTGAAACATCCGATCAAAGTCATCCCGAAAAGCACTCAAAATCCAATGAAGAACATGTCGAAACCGTCTTGATGTAAACCCAATCGATAGGGGGTAAAGATGTCTGCAATACAACTATTGACCGATTTGCAGTGTAATGGTCTGAAATGGGAAGGCAAGTTTGGTTTGTCGCGTAAAGGTGGCGCAGGGCCAAGCGATCATAAAGCGTTGAGCCTTGACGGGCAGACTATGATGATTCCGGTGCTGAACCTTGCAGCACAAGATTCTCCCTATACCGCAAAACCTGAACCGCACTCTGACAAGGTGATTGTCTTTAAAAACCGGATTCCAGTGGCGACCTTAACCGCACCTGCACGACCTCGTTTTTATGATTTAAAAACTGCCGAAGGCATTGCCTATGAACAAATTGCGACCTTACATAGCCATGATGTATTGGCAACAACGGTGTTACAGCATTGCATTCGTATGAAGGATAAGGCAACTGCCTGCCAATTTTGCTCGATTGATCAGTCTTTGAAAGAAGGTCGAACCTTGATCCGTAAACGCCCGGAACAATTGGCAGAAGTCGCGAAAGCCGCCGTTGAATTGGATGGCGTCAAGCAAATGGTGATCACCACCGGTACGCCAAATACGGGAGATCGTGGGGCAAAAATTTTATATGATTCCGTTAACGCGATTAAGGCGCAAGTAGATTTGCCGATACAGGTACAGTGCGAACCACCCGATGATTTTGCCTGGTTTCAACGTTTAAAAGATGCAGGAGCTGTGTCGATTGGGATGCACCTTGAGGCAGTGAGCGAGCGTATACGGCAGAAAATTATGCCGGGCAAAGCCGAAGTCTCGTTGGAAAAATATTTTGCGGCATTTGAGGCAGCCGTTGCGGTGTTCGGTCGGGGACAGGTCAGTACCTACATTTTGGCCGGTTTGGGCGACACCGAACTGGAAATCGTGGAGATGACCGCCAAACTGACGGAAATGGGGGTGTATCCATTTGTGGTGCCGTTTGTGCCGATTCAAGGTACACCATTAGAGCATCATCCTAAACCTGATCACGCTTTTATGCAGTCGCTTTATCCGAAAATTGGACAGCAACTTAAACAACATGGATTGCACTCGGAAAATACTCAAGCAGGCTGTGCCAAATGTGGCGCTTGCTCTTCGCTGAAAGCGTATGAATAAGGAGAATGTGATATGGAACTTTCTCACTATCCTTGGCTGCTTAAGCTAAATGACGGGCTGAAACCATTTCTTAGCGATGACATTGCTATCAAAATTGTGTCGGAAGATTGGGAGCGTCGCCAATATTATCGTCTGCGTGAAGTAACCTTTCGCGATGAACAAAAAATCTTGAAAGAAGATCGTGACGAGCACGATGTTGAAGCATTAGGCATTGTTGCCATTGGGAAAATGTTTGGTGAGCATGACCGGGTGATTGGTGCAGTGCGGATTTTCCCTGATGGCGAACAGACATGGTATGGCGGGCGTTTATGCGTAGAGCCTTTATATCGACGTCACCATATTATTGGTAAAGCATTAATCAATACCGCAGTATCAACCGCCAAGAACTTGGGATGCCGTACCTTTTTAGCCACCGTGCAAAGTCAAAATGAACGCTATTTTCAAAGGTTATGTTGGGATAGTTTGCGTCAGTTGACCGTTGCCAACATTCCACATGTGTTGATGCAGGCACAGATTGAAAACTATCCGTTACAGCATATCCCGATGCAAGCCTATATGCAGAAGGAGACGCGATGATGGAACTCAATCAACTACTCGAAATGTTAAAACAGACACCCGCTATGCAATCCAAGCAGGCGATTGCTCACACGGTTTCAGTCAATACAACTTGCCATGTGGATTCATTGGATAGCTTATATGCCTATCCCGGAGATGACACGGCGGCACTGCCGCTAAATGGTCAATATGTATTGCACGCCTGTGAAGGCATGCTACCCAGTTTTGTGACCAATCACCCTTATTTTGCCGGATGGTCAGCGGTGATGGCGAACATGAGTGATATTGCAGCCATGGGTGGCCGGGCGTTGTCCGTGGTGAACAGCTTTTGGCATACCAGTAGCGAACATGCCCAGTTGTTAATGCAAGGTATGCAGGATGCTTGTCGTGCTTATGATGTACCATTGGTCGGTGGGCATACCAATCTTGCCGTCGTTTATCAGCCCACTTTATCCGTTGCGATTCAAGGCATAGCGCAAAAACTGCTCTCGGTGTTGCATGTCAAACCACAACAAAAAATTCTGATTGCGTTAAATCTGCAAGGGCAATTCCACACCAATACCACTTATTGGAAATGCTTTGAACGGGTGCCTGACCACATTTTACAGTCACAAATTGCCTTATTGCCGCAATTGGCAGAGGCAAATCGGGTTCATGCCGCCCGTGATATTAGCAATGCCGGCATTTTAGGCAGTTTGTTGATGCTGCTCGAAGCTACAGCATCGGGGGCACATATCAACTTAGATGCCATTCCTAAACCTGACGATGTGGACTGGTTTAAATGGCTACAAATTTTCCCCAGTTTTGGTTTTTTACTGACTGCCGATGCAAATAAATGTGAAGAAATTATCGAGCTGTTTCACAGCCAAGGCATTGCCTGCGCGGTGATTGGTGAAACCAATGTCAGTGGTGAGGTTGCCGTGCAGCAACAGCAGCAGTACGACATATTTTGGGATTTTAACAGCCAAATGTTTACCGGTTTTTGTTATGTCGACGTTTTAACAAAGTTACAGACTCAATCCATGCAGATTGAGGCTAAAAATCAGCAGGAGTCGATGTTATGCCCAGTGTGAATTTTACCGTGAAATGGCCTGATGGGGAGCTGATTCAATATTACTCACCCTCAACGGTGATTTATGAATATCTGTCCATTGGTCAACGTTACCCAAGTACGCAGTTCTTACATCAGGTTGAAAATGGCCTGAATGCCGCATCGGAAAGGGTACAGGCACGTTATGGCTTTGTCTGTAGTTCGGCCATGGATACTCTGGCAATGATCAAACGCCAAGCCAAATTCTTTGGGCCAAGCCCGGAAGATCAAATTGAAGTTATTGAAATGACGAATCAATGAGAGGGATGTTCCATGTTAAATATCCAAAATCAAATGTTACAGCCACATTATGATGTGGTGATTATTGGTGGTGGTCAGGCTGGCTTATGTATCAGTCACTATTTACAAAAAGCAGGCATTGACCATGTAGTATTGGAAAAAGAATCTGAGTTGACCCATAGCTGGCGCCGTAAACGTTGGGATAATTTTACCTTGGTGACACCGAATTGGCAGTGTCTATTACCTGAACATCCCTATCAGGGAAAAGATCCTGACGGCTTTATGACTAAGCCTGAGATTGTGGAGTATCTTGACGAATTTATTGAAAAAATTAATCCTCCTGCCATTTTAAATATTCAGGTAGAACATGTGAAAAAAGTGGCAGCACATGAGTTTGTCATTAAAACCAATCACGGTACCACTACAGCCAAACAGCTTGTCGTTGCCGCAGGTGGGTATCACACTCCGATTTATCCAAAACTAAGCGATGCCTTGCCTAAGCATGTGAAAGTGATGCATTCGGAAGAGTATTTAAATGCAGATCAACTGCCTGAAGGAGCGGTGTTGGTGGTTGGATCAGGGCAGTCCGGTGCACAGATTGCCGAAGATTTACATCTGGCAGGCAAAAAAGTCTATTTATCGACGGGCAATGCACCACGTTGCGCTCGCTTCTATCGCGGTAAAGATGTGGTGAAATGGCTGTTTGATATGGGTTATTACGAAACTACTGTCAACAATCATCGTTATAGTGAAGAAGTACGTAACAGCACCAACCACTATGTCACAGGGCGTGATGGTGGGCGTGATATTGACCTGCGTAAATTTGCCTTAGAAGGTATGCAACTGTTCGGACATTTTGATGACTTTAAAGAAGGTCAATTCTGGTTTAGTCCAAATTTATCAGAAAACCTGGACCGTGCCGATGCCATTTATAATCGCATTAATGCCTCAATTGATGAGTACTTAGAGAAAAACAGTATTGCAACCGATGAACCTGCGTCGGTGTATCAACCTGTTTGGCAGCCTGAACAAGAAATCACACACATTGATTTAGCAAAAGAAAATATCACTTCCGTGATTTGGTGTATTGGTTTTAGACCAGATTATTCATGGCTTGATTTAGATATTTTTCAAGCCAATGGTTATCCAAAACATGACCGTGGTATTACCATCGATCCGGATGTTACATTTATTGGTTTGCCATGGTTATATACATGGGGTTCTGGGCGTTTTATGGGGATTAATCAGGATGCCGCCTATGTGGTGCAGCATATTAAGCAACAAATAAGTCAGCAAAATATACCTATATTGCCTACTTTAATTAAAGGCGCTAAATCTGAAATCAAAGATAAAAGAATATCTCAAATGTGAAATTCCTAATTTCGCCTGACAGAATATTTTTAAGCTCTTATTTTTTCAATAAGAGCCTGGTTGCAAAAACGGGGGTGACCATAGATTTTATGTTCTCCTGTGGAAGGCCCCCAAAATTTGACGATCAATTTAATTGAGGATCTAAAATATTTATTACTTTAGCTAAAACCTCATCAACGACATTAGGTTCAGCTTATGCCGAAAGAGATAATCAGATAGTAATGTACCCTTTTAAACTCTCTGCCGCTAACGGGATCGCCGTTAGCATGCCAGATTTCACCCTTGCTTGGGACATTCCTTCTACGAATTATTAAATCACCTCATTACCAACAGGATGAGAATTTAGATAGTCGGCTGTTGCTTCGTTGAAAGTTCGCACTTCTGTTTCATCAATGCCCTGCAACAATTCAGAGAGAGACTTCCTGCCTCTGGCAATGCTACCCGCTGATTTGATACTTATTCCGTCGCCTGACGATTTTACATCCAATTTTATGCCTACTGCCCCACCCTGTTGGCGTAAACCTGTTATTAACATAATAACCTCCAATCAATGCGTAACTTTATCTCATATATTGATTATCATCATGTAGTTTCACAAAGTCACAATTTTTGCTTTAAATAAGGGTCACAGCAGAATTAGGATAGAGTCGAAGTGTATCGCGGTAATTTTAGGTTCAACATATCCATAAACATGAGGATTTTATTTACCTGTTAGAGTTAATAGTTTCACTTATTGGAGATGGTTGGGATAACAGAATTTAAAGCATTTGTTTTTTCATTTCCACACTTATATTAATCCCCATCTTGTCAGGTTAAATCAGACTTGGGTATGGGGCTCCATTCTGTTACTCAGTTTTAAACATTATAAAAATCCGAACCTTTAAAGGGCTTGAGTCTATGGTGTTATCCCATCAGAGATGATTTTAGCCATTATGATGCAGGAATATAACGGCTGACACATTGCGCTTATCCAACATTTTGCTATTATGCAACCGATGTGGCTTTTTTTTACACAATGATGTTATACTCAAATTGGAAACTCCGTCCGTTAAATACCGATGTGACGATTTTTGATTTTAAGAATATTAAAGGAGACTTCACGATGACATATATACCCTATGGATTTCAAGATGCATCGCGACGGCAAGGGAGTGAATCCCTGGGAGCATAGCTAACTATGTGACCGGGGTGAGCGAGTGCAGCCAACAAAGAGGCAACTTGAAAGATAACGGGAATAAAAGATACAGGCCCTCTTGGGAAGGCTATATGGGGGATTTTCTAAGAGATCATGTTGGGATTAATCAGTTAAAATCTGAACACCAGTCCTTTGATGCTATTGGCCTTGAGAAACAATTAAACGATAATACAACGCATATTGCGCTACTATCCTTAGAGGAAGCGAAAAATGTTTTAGAGGATATTGATTCTCCACAACCAAAAAGCCCATTTATAAAGAAAGTGTTTTCGATTTCCGATCCTATATCGCCCTATGCAGGTAATATACGTGACTCTTTTGACTTTGTAAACGTAGTAGGAGAATTTAAAAGAATAGGAATTAAAGCCACAGAGTATGTTGGTAAAAATGGGCAAAGATATATTAAAATCTCAGGTCATGCGGGGCTTAGAAAAATCATCACCTCTTCAAGATACAGCGCTTCTAACATGAAGATGATATCTATGGGGATAGGGCAGCAGGGAATAAATAGTGGCATAGTTAAGGGAATTAAATTCAACATATTATTTTCCTCAGCTTATCGAGCTGTTGAATACATCTTTAAGGATGAATACACACTGGCTGATTTCTTAGGCAATATTGCAGTAGATCTGGCTAAGGCGGCAGTAGGGGCTTTTGCTTCTTGGGTTGTAGGACTGTCCTTTCAGTTTTCTTTGTAACAGGTGGTAGTGTAATTGCTGTGGCTGGTATTATGCTTGCTATAGGTGTTGCAACGGTATCTATACTTGATTCATTAGATAAAAAATTTAAAATTAGTGAAACTGTGATTAATTTGATCAAAAAAGAAATAGAAAGAAAACCAAGAACGCCAGAAGCTAATTTCAATCAATTTCTTCATAACTGGGGGAATCATGGTAAATAAAAAAAAGATTATACATATCATCGGTGCTTTTGCTATTTTTATTTTAGCGCTATCTGGTTTATTTTTAACTGGGGGAAATTTAATTTCCTTAATTAAAATGGAAGATAAAATAACATTCTCAGGTCATGTTTTTTTACTGTTTTTTTCTTTTCCTCTACTTTCATATAGCATGATTTTTGTTATTTTCTTTAATATAACTAGCCGTTGTCCAAAATATCATGATAATTTTATTAACTGTTTTGGAATGATAACTGTCATCTCATTTTTTTCGAGTTTTCCAATATCTTTTTATGTGGATTATAAATTAAAAAGTGAGAATTATTTAGTATGTGAAAGAATATCCTGGATGTCGCCTAATACCTATGTAAAAGATATTAAGTTATGTGATTAATATTATTATTTTAATTTCTTCATAACTAGGGAATTATGGTAAATAAAAGAAGAACCTGCACATACCAGATTAAACTTGCTTTATACTGTTTTAATCGGTCTGGTTTACGAAATGTGGCCTGATACTAAAATCAATGGCAGCAACCTGACAACCCTTTGGACTATTTGCTATCCATCTCCCCCCCTAATACTAAAAATTCGCTTTACTCTCAATTAGTATTCAGGAAGGAGAATTCCGCAGATTTGTTAAACTCAGATAATCCGATGTTTCTCTAATTGAACCTGCCGCGCAGCCTCACGCGCCATACGTCTCTTACGGGCATCACAGGGTTCTGGACAATCACATACTTTATCCACACCAATGCTGCTTAAACCACCACAGCTTCCTTGTATGCTCTTACGTTTAACCATATAACCTAACGACATTCCCGCAAAAGCCAGCAGGAAAAAGACGAAGGCTGCAATAAATATTTTCAGCACTTCCTTCCCCTTCTCATTGATTTTTCTGTAGGTATGGCTCAAAGGCTTTACTGTAACGCTCTTCAAAACCATTTTTCGTTTTTATAACCATAAAAACCGGGATATTCAGATTTTCTGCCACTTCCATCCCTTTTTCCGGCCCTAAAACATTCAGTCCAGTAGAAAGCCCATCAGCACTCATACAAACTGGGGCAATCACCGTAATAGAGACCAAGTTATGAGAAATAGGGTTCCCCGTTTTTGGGTCAATCGTATGTGAATAGCGTACACCATCTTGTTCAAAGTAATTACGGTAATCACCAGAAGTCGCTATCGACATATTCCCAGGCATTATCACTTCCTGAGCACTTTGTGCCATTCCGGTGTCAGATGGCTTTTCAATCGCAATCCGCCACGGCAGATCTTTACCATTATGGCCTGATGTACGGACTTCACCGCCAATATCAACCATATAATCCTTGATATTCTGTGATTCCAGATATTCAGCAACAACATCCACTCCATAACCTTTAGCAATAGATGACAAATCGACATACAGCTCCGGAACAATTTTAATCAGGTTATTGCCTTCTACTACCAGTTTTTCAATCCCAGTCCATTCACGGCGTTTTTCCAGTTCACTTGCAGAAGGTGCTTTCGTCACGTGCCCCTCAGGACCAAACCCCCATAAATTAACCAATGGGCCAACCGTCACATCCAACGCCCCATCCGTCAATTTATTAATGTAGATCGCTTCCTTAACCACGTTGGCTGCCGCGGGTGATACCGGGAATGGCTTATTAATTTCACGACTTTGATTAAAACGACTCAATTCAGAATCAGGACGATAAGTTGACATCTGGTCGTTAACCTCTTCCAGCAGACGATCAATCTCTTTTTGCAAAATTTCTGGCGAGAGGGCCGACGAACCAGTGACAAATTTAATGGAGTAATAAGTCCCCATCGTTTGCCCATGAATATTTTGCTGCTCCTGACCATCACATGCTGCCAACAACAGCACTGTAAACATTAACGCTATCCAGCTACTTATCTTTTTACGCACAATTCATTACCTTTCTGAACCACCAGCGCCCACAAATTGTGGGCGCCAGCATTAAATCAAACCGTTTATGGCCTATCAGCCACCGAAATCATCCAGCATGATGTTTTCATCCTCAACACCAAGATCTTTTAACATCTTGATCACTGCGGCATTCATTACCGGAGGTCCACACATGTAGAATTCGCAATCTTCAGGAGCCGGATGGTCCTTCAAATAGTTTTCAAACAAAACATTATGGATAAAGCCGGTGTAACCATCCCAGTTATCTTCAGGCAGTGCATCAGATAGAGCCACATTCCAGGTAAAGTTTTCATTTTCAGCCGCTAGCTGATCGAAATCCTCGGTATAAAACATTTCACGTTTAGAACGAGCACCATACCAGAAGCTGATCTTACGTTTTGAATTCAATCGATTAAGCTGATCAAAAATATGAGAACGCATGGGTGCCATACCCGCACCACCACCGATGAAGATCATTTCCGCATCAGTATCTTTTGCGAAAAATTCACCGAATGGACCAGAAATAGTCACTTTATCACCTGATTTCAGTGACCAAATATAAGAAGACATAATTCCCGGCGGCGCTTCCGAATTTCTTGGCGGCGGCGTCGCAATACGAACGTTAAGCATGATAATACCGTGTTCTTCTGGGTAGTTTGCCATTGAGTAAGCACGAATCGTCGGTTCTTTCACCTCAGAGACAAAACGGAACAAATTAAACTTATCCCAGTCCTCACGGTATTCTTCCGGCACATCATAATCTGCGTAACGAGCTGTATGTGGTTGAGCCTCAATCTGAATATAGCCACCAGCACGGAAAGGTACAACTTCCCCATCAGGGATCTTCAATTTCAGCTCTTTGATGAAAGTGGCCTTGTTATCGTTGGAGATAACTTCACACTCCCATTTCTTAACACCGAATATCTCTTCCGGTAATTTGATTTTCAAGTCCTGTTTTACATTAACCTGACAGGCCAGACGGCAACCCTCTTTCGCTTCACGCTTACTAATGTGGGAAAGCTCTGTTGGCAGAATATCGCCACCACCATCTTTAATCTTTACACGGCACTGCCCACAAGAGCCACCACCACCACAGGCAGAAGAGACAAAAATGCCCTGGCTTGATAACATATTCAGCAACTTATCACCGGCAGGAGCGGTAAAGCTCTTTTCCGGATCACCGTTAACTTCAACTTTAATATTCCCGGTGTTAACTAACTTTGATTTTGCGAACAAAATCAGGGCCGTTAGTACCAACACAATCAGGGTAAACATCACTACGCCTAAAATTATTATATCCATGAACGCTTCTCGCCTTTATAACTGCACACCAGAGAAGGACATAAAACCCAATGCCATCAAACCCGTGGTGACAAAGGTGATCCCCAATCCTTTCAGACCTGCCGGAACATCAGCATATTTCATTTTTTCACGGATAGAAGCTAGCAAAACAATTGCCAGCATCCAGCCTATACCTGAACCAAAGCCATATACGATGGATTCAGAAAAGTTATAGTCACGCTGCGCCATGAAAGAGACACCACCAAAAATCGCACAGTTAACCGTAATCAGTGGCAAAAAGATGCCGAGCGCGTTATAGAGTGAAGGGAAATAACGATCAAGGATCATTTCAAGAATCTGCACTAATGCAGCAATCACGCCGATAAACGTAATAAAGTTCAGGAAACTGAGATCAACCCCTTCAACCAATGCACCGTCACGCAAGACAAAGTTATAAACGAGGTTATTGGCAGGAACAGAGATCCCGAGAACTACCGTTACTGCAATGCCTAAACCAAACGCTGTCGTGACATTTTTCGATACGGCCAAAAAAGTGCACATACCGAGGAAGAAAGCCAACGCCATATTCTCAATAAAGACGGCACGGACAAACAGGCTTATAAAATGTTCCATGTTGTCAGTTACTCCTTCTCAGCCTGAGCCGGTTTTAAAGTCCTCAGACCCCAAATCAGCATACCAATAATGAAAAACGCGCTAGGTGCTAACAAGAACAAGCCATTAGGCTGATACCAGCCACCATTCTGTACGGATTCCATAACGGTAATACCGAACAATTTGCCGGAGCCAAACAACTCACGCAGAAAACCAACCAGTACCAGAATAACGCCATACCCCAAGCCATTACCGATACCATCCATAAAGCTCTCAATAGGTGGAGACTTCATAGCATAAGCTTCCGCACGTCCCATCACGATACAGTTAGTAATGATAAGACCAACAAATACAGACAACTGCTTGGAAATTTCATAAGCATAAGCCTGTAAAATCTGATCTACCACGATAACCAATGATGCAATAATCGCCATCTGGACAATAATTCGCACACTGCCAGGGATGTAATGACGAATCAACGAGATAAAAAAGCTGGAAAAAGCAGTAACCAACGTCACAGCGATTGTCATCACCAACGCAGTTTCCAGTTTGGTTGTTACCGCCAGCGCGGAACAGATCCCCAGAACCTGCAATGCAATCGGGTTGCTATCCAATAGTGGTCCGAGAAGGACGCGTTTTATTTCTTTACTATCAGCCATCTTTCAACGCTCCTTCGCGTACTTTTTTCAGGAACGGACCAAAACCGTTATCCCCTAACCAGAAATTAAACATATTCTGCACACCAGCAGAGGTCAGAGTCGCACCGGATAGGCCATCAACACCATAAGGATTATCGGCAGCAGCACCGCCACGGACAATTTTGATCGCCGGATGGCCTTCATCGTTATACAGTTTTTTACCTATCCACTTTTTACGCCATTGTGGATTATCGACCTCACCACCCAGCCCCGGGGTTTCTCCGTGTGAATAATAGGTAATCCCGCGGGCAGTTTTGCCATCCACATCAACAGAGATAAAGGCATACATGACAGACCACAGACCAGAACCATAAACCGGCAGAACGATTTCACTGGTTTCACCCTGCTCATTCTTCACCAGATAGATCTCCGCCATATTGGCGCGACGGCGGATTTTCGCCAGATCCTTCTCAGGAGGTAATGCGATACTGGTATCATCACTGCGCAACGCATCATTCAGGTTAAATTTGCCATGACTCTTTTCAAGCGTTGCCGTATCCAGATTCAGTAGTTCAGTTTTAATACGGCTTTTGAACGTTTCTTTAAGCTCATCAACACTCATTTGGGGGGTTAATAACCCGGCGACATCGAGAATGTTACGCTGTTTATCCAGCAGTTTTTGTTCCTGTTGCTGAGATTTCAGCCCTACCGCAGAGCCTGCTACAACAATTGAACAAACGAGACATAGCACAAAAACAACGATAAACGTTCTGCCGATGCTGTCATTATTTTTTGGTTTATCATTAGCCACGGGCTTTTCTCCGCTTAATATTGGCCTGTACTACCAGATAATCAAACAATGGCGCAAACAGGTTGGCGAACAGAATCGCCAGCATCATGCCTTCCGGGTATGCCGGGTTAACGACCCTGATCAGAACACACATCACACCAATCAGAATGCCGTACCACCATTTACCTTTATCGGTAAATGAGGCGGATACCGGATCTGTTGCCATAAAAATCATACCAAAAGCGAAACCACCCAGAACCATGTGCCAGTACCACTGCATAGCAAACAGCGGGTTAGTGTCTGAACCGATAGCATTAAACAAGTAGGAAGTTGCCACCATACCCAACATGACGCCAGCGACAATGCGCCATGAAGCAATGCGGGTAAACAGAATGATCGCACCGCCAATGAAAATCATCAGCGTAGAAACTTCACCAATAGAACCCGGAAGATTGCCAATAAAAGCATCCATCCAGGTAACAGGCTGACCGGTAACTGTATTGACTAATCCCTGACTACCACCCGCCGCCCATTGAGATAACGGGGTCGCACCAGAGAAACCATCAGCCGCAGTCCATACCAAATCACCTGAAATCTGTGCAGGATAAGCAAAGAATAGAAAAGCACGGCCAGCCAGTGCCGGATTCAGGAAATTACGACCTGTACCACCAAATACCTCTTTCGCAATTACAACACCGAATGTAATACCTAGCGCCGCCTGCCACAGAGGAATAGTAGGAGGAACAATCAACGCAAACAAAATAGAAGTAACGAAAAATCCTTCGTTAATTTCATGCTTACGGATAATGGCAAACAGAACCTCCCAAAAGCCACCAACCACAAATACAACGATGTAAATAGGTAAAAAGTAAGTTGCACCAAGCAACATTTCGCTACACCAGCTAGCGCCGGGAGTCAGTGATGCACCGAAAAACTGAGCAACACGATAGTGCCAATCAGATGCCAGAATTTGCTGTAATTCTGTGCCACTGTATAAATGATACAACGCAGGGATCGCCTGCTGACCAACGTTATACATTCCCCAAAACATTGCCGGGAATACGGCCAGCCATACCATGATCATCATACGCTTTAGATCGATGGCATCACGGACATGGGCAAGGCCAGAAGTGACTGTACCTGGTGTATAGAAAACCGTCGTTACCGCTTCATACAACGGATAATATTTTTCTAATTTGCCTCCGGGCTCAAAGTGGTGCTCAATTTTTTCAAAATAGTTTTTCAGGCCCATGAAATCATCCTTCCTGCTCAATCTTAGTCAGCACTTCACGCAGTACCGGACCATATTCATATTTGCCAGGGCAGACATAGGTACAAAGTGCCAAGTCTTCCTCATCTAACTCCAGACAACCCAGTGCCTGAGCACTATCGGTATCACCCGCCAACAGATCCCGCAGCAAATGTGTTGCCATGATATCCAAAGGCATAACACGCTCATAGTTACCGATTGGTACCATAGAACGTTCACCGCCATTCATTGTGGTTGAAAAAGCAAAGCGCTTATTTCTCAGGAAATGACCAATGGTGGTGCGGGTAATAGAAAATTTATCGATACCCGGCATGATCCAACCAAATAGCTCTTTTTCGCGACCTTCACGCAAAACAGAAACTAAGGTGTGGAAACGGCCGAGATAGTGATGAGCATCATCTGACTGCGTACCACATAATACGGAACCTGAAATAATACGGTTTTCACCCTCTGTAAGCTGACCCTGAGTTAACTCAAACAGATCAGCCCCCAAACAAGTACGTATAAGACGTGGTTTCTCAACCTGTGGACCAGCCAGTGCAATGACACGATCAGTATAAAGTGTACCGGTAGTGAATAATTTACCGATAGCAATCACATCCTGATATCCCAGGTGCCATACGGTTTTAGCCGCACTGACGGGTTCAATAAAGTGGATGTGAGTTCCAGCGAGCCCCGCAGGATGTGGACCAGCGAACTGATTATAAGTGATTTGTGCATTATTACCGACATTCGGCAAGCTTCCTGCACTATGGCAAACATGGACTTTACCTTCGGTCAGTTTAGTCAGTACATTCAGACCATCAACAAAAGCCTCTTTATCGGTAGCAATAATAACCTGTGGATTCGCAGCCAGAGGCTGAGTATCCATAGCGGTTACAAAAATTGCTTTTGGCGAGGAGCCGGGAACAGGACTTCGGCTGTAAGGACGGATACGTAGTGCAGTCCATAACCCGGAATCAATTAGATTCTTTTCCACTTGTTCTCGGGATAATTGAGAAAATTGGGAGCGATCATAACGGTCAAAATCAACCTGTTCGTCTCCCGTTATCTCAATCACAATTGACTGCAAAACACGTTGCTCACCACGATTAATCGCCACAACCCGCCCACAAGCTGGGCTGGTGAAAACCACACCAAGATTCTTTTTATCTTCAAAAAGAATCTGTCCCTTCTTAACATGCTCACCTTCCCTCACCAACATAGAAGGACGCATTCCAACATATTCTTCACCCAACAGTGCTACATGGCGAATCGTCGGACCGTCTTCTATTACTTGAGCAGGCGCTCCTGCAATCGGGAGGTCGAGTCCTTTTTTAATTTTAATCATAAGATTTGCACAAGTTTATCAATTAAATCATATGCTACAGATTACCTGGTGGTAATATAGCCACTCTATAAAAAACCCCTTAAGTCACGAATCGTGCCCAGGTTATAATTCTCCGATAATTGTTACGATTTTCTTTTAATCTCCGGGCGGCAATTTTAACATCTCCCTTCTTAGACTGTCTGACTAATCAAGTGATTTAGTTCAAGCAAACAGGAATAATTTTGGCACTCAACGATTAACCGATCGCAAAAAACGAACTATTGTATCACCTTTCCCGACAGCTGATTATTTTTTGATCTCACAATCACTTTGCAGGATAAAGCCATCGTTATTATTTTTTATTCACAAAGTCGATCACTCATGGCAATCTTAAGCCAAATTCCAGGTTAGCCCACGACATCTCTATACGGTAGTCACATGAAAAAAACTGCTGCATTTGCTGTAATAACATTGTTGTCTTTTAGTTCATCCCTACCTGTCCACGCTCAGGATACTTTAATTAAACTTAATAAAATCTCCCCCGCGCCACCCGGTTCTCCCCTCTTTATCCAAATATTCAAAGAAGAGCGGATACTGGAGCTGTACACTAAAAATAATCATGGAAACTACCAACTGGCTAAAAGCTACCCCATTTGCAATTACTCTGGTGGCCTCGGCCCCAAAACCACAGAAGGTGATTTGAAAAGCCCAGAAGGTTTTTATCGTGTGAAAACCCGTCAGCTAAATCCAAATAGTCGGTATTACCGATCTATTAATCTCGGTTTTCCAAATGAATACGATAAATCCAGAGGCTATTCCGGCAACCATTTAATGATCCACGGAGAGTGTAAATCTGTCGGTTGTTACGCGATGACTAACGGTTATATGGATGAGATCTACCATTATGCAGAGAGTGCATTATTGCGCGGACAGTATGAAATTGATATCAGCATTTACCCATTCAGAATGACACCGCAGAATATGTTACGTCACCGCTTATCCTCCCATTATCTGTTTTGGTTGCAATTACAACCGGCCTATGAATATTTTGTCAAAAATAACCGACCGGCAGCGATTAGCGTCATTAATGGTCAATATACGGTTAACGCAACACCTTATAAATCGCCATCTTTGCAGAATCAATCACAATATGCGCTCACCAAGATGAAATAGCGCATAATCACCCGGCGCGATCTGGTTCCAGGACTCATTGCCGGTTAAAGGCTGAGTGACAATGACAGAAACGACATCATCTGGCTGAGTGTGTTGCTGGAAATCAATTTCAACATCCTGATCGAGAAGTTTTGCTTTTCCAAACGGCGCCCGACGGGTAATCCAATAAAGGTTGGTTGAACAATATGCCATCACAAAACACCCGTCTGACAGCAACATATTGAATACCCCCTTTTTCCTGAGTTCATCCGCTAGTGAGGCAATAAAACGAAAAACCGCAGGCCAGTTAGAGGGCGTCCTTGGATATTTTTGTGAAAGTTGATGTAAAATCCAGCAAAAAGCATGTTCACTGTCAGTTTGCCCGACTGGGCGATATTGACCGGTTTTAAGCCGCCGATAACCCTTAAGTTGCCCATTATGGGCATAGGTCCAATTGCGCCCCCACATCTCACGGATAAAAGGATGGGTATTTTCCAACGCAACATTACCCCGATTAGCCTGCCGGATATGCGAAATCACCACTCTGGATTTAATCGGATACTCTTGTACAAAACGGGCAACGGGTGAATGGTAACCTGGTTGATGATCTTTAAATGTGCGACAGCCCCGCCCCTCATAAAAAGTGATCCCCCAACCATCTTTATGGGGCCCAGTATGACCGCCACGCTGAATCAGACCACGTAAACTAAAGCAGATATCTGTTGGCACATTTGCACTCATGCCAAGTAACTCACACATTGCCCACCTCTGTAGCCTGTAAAATCAAGCTCTAACCATCTCTTTTTCAATAAGTTGAATCAGGATATGAATAACTTTGATATGAATTTCCTGAATACGATCTGCATAACCAAAATGCGGCACACGAATTTCCACATCCGCCGTTCCTGCCATTTTACCGCCATCTTTGCCTGTCAGCGTAATCACTTTCATGCCTTTTAAACGGGCAGCTTCAACTGCTTTGATAATATTGCCGGAATTACCGGAAGTGGAGATACCCAGCAAGACATCCCCTGCTTGCCCGACCGCTTCCACATAACGGGAAAAAACGAATTCATAACCAAAATCATTACTGACGCAGGAAAGATGGCTGACATCAGAAATCGCAATCGCCGGATAGCCAGGGCGATTCTCGCGGTAACGGCCTGTCAATTCTTCAGCAAAATGCATCGCATCACAATGCGAACCACCATTACCGCAGGACAGTACCTTGCCACCCGCTTTAAATGAATCAGCCAGCAATACTGCGGCTTTTTGAATTGCTTCAATATTTGCATCGTCACTTAAAAACTTTGCCAGCGTATCCGCGGCTTCATTCAATTCACTACGGATCAAGTCTTGATACATAGGCTCCTCACTTCGGTCAGGTAATCTTTAATAATGTTGTGTCAGATGGCAGTTTACCGGATCAAGAGAATTGAAAGAAGACAACATCACGTTTCTGGAAAATTAATCCGCACCCGATCACCATGAGTTTGTGAGCTACATTGTAATTAAGATGTAAAGATATTGCTAAAAGCAATTTCCTGGTCTAAAAAGAGAAGAACACCACAACAGGTCCGACCTCCGATGACTTACCTGACCCTGAGATTAACCAGGAGCTTTTATTATGACCACATTGAGTATTGTTCTATTCTTAGTATTGATTGGGATACTTTGCTATCACAAAGTCAATCTCAGTCTTAGCAGCCTACTGCTCCTTGTCTATACCGCCTTGATGGGCGCTATTGATGCATGGAGCTACTGGATGTTGTTACCCATGGCCATTATTCTGTTCCCGCTGAATTTTGCGCCAACTCGCCACTCCTTACTTACTGCTCCGGCCTTAAAAGCTTTCCGTAAAGTGATGCCAAGTCTATCTCGCACGGAAAAAGAAGCTCTTGATGCAGGTACTACCTGGTGGGAAGGCGAACTATTCCGCGGTAAGCCCGACTGGAAAAAATTACATGATTATCCAAAGCCTCAGTTAACCGCTGAAGAACAAGCATTTCTGGATGGCCCGGTAGAAGAAGCTTGCCGTATGACCAATGATTTCCAGATAAGCCATGAACTTGCTGATTTACCGCCTGAGTTATGGCGTTACCTGAAAGAACACCGCTTCTTTGCCATGATCATTAAAAAAGAGTATGGCGGTCTGGAATTCTCAGCCTATGCACAGGCACGAGTCCTGCAAAAATTGGCGGGTACATCCGGCATTCTGGCAATCACCGTAGGTGTACCTAACTCTCTCGGCCCTGGTGAATTGTTACAGCATTATGGCACCGAAGAGCAAAAGAACCACTATCTACCTGGACTGGCCCGTGGTGAAGAGATCCCATGTTTCGCACTGACCAGCCCGGAAGCTGGCTCTGATGCCGGAGCAATCCCAGATACAGGCGTAGTCTGTATGGGAGAATGGCAAGGTGAACAAATTCTGGGTATGCGCCTGACCTGGAACAAACGTTATATCACTCTTGCACCTATCGCTACCGTACTCGGTCTGGCTTTCAAACTGTCTGACCCTGACCATTTATTGGGTGATACAGAAGAATTGGGTATTACCTGTGCATTAATCCCGACCAATGTACCGGGGGTAGAAATTGGTCATCGCCATTTCCCACTGAACATTCCATTCCAGAATGGCCCAACTCGCGGTAAAGATATCTTTGTTCCAATTGACTATATTATTGGTGGGCCAAAAATGGCCGGACAAGGCTGGCGTATGCTGGTTGAGTGTCTGTCTGTTGGCCGTGGTATCACTCTGCCATCAAATGCAACCGGCGGTTTGAAAAGTGTTGCTATGGCGATTGGCGCATACTCTTATATCCGCCGCCAATTCAAAATGCCAATTGGTAAAATGGAAGGGATTGAAGAACCGCTGGCACGCATTGCCGGTAACGCCTATTTAATGGATGCCGCTTCAACACTGGCAACAACCGGTATTATGCTAGGTGAAAAACCCTCTGTGTTATCCGCTATCGTGAAATATCACTGCACTCACCGAGGCCAACGCTCAATTATTGACGCAATGGATATTGCCGGTGGTAAAGGTATTTGCCTTGGTCCATCCAACTTCCTTGCTCGCACTTATCAAGGTGCACCTATCGCCATTACCGTTGAAGGTGCCAATATTCTGACCCGTAACATGATTATCTACGGTCAAGGAGCTATCCGTTGCCATCCTTATGTACTTGATGAAATGGCCGCGGCTGAAAATAACCGTATTAAAGACTTTGATAAAGCATTGTTTAGCCACCTTGGTCACGTTGCTAGTAACATGTTACGCAGCTTCTGGCTTGGCTTAACCAATGGCCGTACCAGCAGCACACCGGTCAATGATGCAACCCGCCGTTACTATCAACAGTTAAGCCGCCTGAGTGCCAACCTTGCGCTATTATCAGATGTGGCAATGGGGGTATTAGGTGGTAGCTTGAAACGTCGCGAACGTGTCTCCGCCCGTCTTGGCGACGTTCTGAGTCAAACCTATCTGGCTTCCGCGACTTTGAAACGCTATGAAGATGAAGGTCGTCAAAAAGAAGATTTACCGCTAGTTCAGTGGGCCGTTCAAGATAGTTTGTATCAGGCAGAGCAGGCGATAGATAATTTACTGAGTAACTTCCCGAACCGTCTGGTTGCTGGTCTGATGCGTGTTATTGTCTTCCCGTTAGGCCGTGTACATTCAGCACCATCTGACCGTCTGGATCACAAACTGGCACAGCTCTTACAACAGCCTTCAGCTACCCGTGATCGTATTGGCCGTGGTCAGTATCTGACACCAAGCAAACATAACCCTCACGGATTATTGGAAGAAGCTCTGCACGATATTATTGCCGCAGAACCAATCCACGCCCGTCTAAGCCGCGAAGCTGGCAAACGTCTTGGCTTTACTGGCCTGGATAAACTGGCGGAACGGGCACTCGCAGAACGTAAGATCACGCCAGACGAGGCCGCAATTCTAAAACGTGCTGAAGCAAGTCGTCTACGTTCTATTAATGTCGATGAGTTTGAGCCAGAAGTACTGGCTGTTCCTGCCCGCGTTAAAAAGCAGAGAACAGAAGCCGCTTGAAACTGATGACTAAAGAGAGTTAATAATCACGGGGCAATATCCTAACAAATATCGCCCCGTATTTTATGACATAGACGTAGAAGCAAAGGAGACTTCTTCCAATGCTAACAACTCTTCAATCGTTTGACGACGGCGAATCAATTGAGGTTTGCCATTAATAAACAGCACTTCGGAGATAAGCGGACGGCTATTGTAATTAGAAGACATTGACGCACCATAAGCACCGGTATCATGGAAAACCAGATAATCGCCAACCTGAGCAGGTGGCAACATTCTTGGTGCAACCCCACCACCTTCAACCTGTGTGAAAACATCACCCGATTCACATAACGGACCTGCGACCAACGTTTCCTGCAATAGATGCTGTTCAAGCTGACGCCCATCAGCAGGCAACACCGAGATATGGTGATAACTGCCATACATTGCCGGGCGCATTAAATCATTGAATCCCGCATCCACCAGCACATAATGACGGCTTCCCATCTGTTTAACAGCCCGAACTTCTGTCATCAGAATGCCAGATTCTGCAACCAGAAATCTCCCCGGTTCAATTTCCAGCTCAACTTTATGGCCCAAATGTTGCTCAATCCTTTTACGAGCACCATCCCACAACCCAAAATAATGAGCGATATCGATCTGTTCATCTCCCTGCCGATAAGGAGTCGACAAACCACCACCAGCTGAAATTGCCTGAATATCTTCACCGCAGAGAATAACCTGCTCAACCATCGCATTACACACACTGGCAAGGTGATGATAATCAACACCAGAGCCAATATGCATATGTAAACCAAGCAATTTCAATCCATAGTGCCGTATTTTCTCAATTGCCAATGAGAGATCCTGATACCAAATACCGTGTTTGCTGTTTTCACCACCAGTATTGGTTTTCTGGCTATGACCATGACCAAACCCAGGGTTAATCCTCAACCATACCGGATGTCCTTTTTTACATTTACCAATCTGCTCCAGCATATCAATAGAGCCCGCATTAACCGGAATATCCAGTTCAGTTACCTGTCTAAGCGTTGGCACATCTATCAAATCAGCAGTAAAAATGATGTCTGCCGTATCTCGGCCTGGACTAAAGCCAGCCCATAAAGCACGCTCAATTTCACCCAGTGAAACTGCATCAACTTTCACACCATATTCACGCATCAGGCGCAAAATGTGAGTATTAGAGCAAGCCTTCTGCGCAAATCGGACCACATCAAACTGACTTAACATCTTGATTCTTTGAATAATCGTTTCGCTATCATAAACCCATAACGGAGCACCATAAGTTTCTGGCAGACCGCTTAGATTTTCGGGTATCAAATCAGAACAACTATTGCGGGTAAAAGCACTCATCAGGGTTTCTCTCATAAAGTCAGCAGATAACCCATTATTGGCAGTAAAAAACAGGAATAAAAATATCTATTTCGCTATAGTCTATTCATCTGTGATATAGAATTATCCTTTGAAGGAACAATTTATGTCTTCTTGTTCATGGCGCCATATTGAAATCTTCCATGCGGTAATGACGACAAAAAACCTGACAGAAGCGGCTATTTTATTACAAACATCACAACCAACAGTCAGTCGCGAATTAGCACGATTCGAACATCTAATAAAATTCAAACTATTTGATCGAGTAAAAGGCCGCCTACATCCGACAGCACAAGGATTGCGTCTTTTTGAAGAAGTACAGCGCTCTTATTATGGACTTGAAAGAATCATGAATGCGGCTGACAACATACGTAAATTTCAACATGCTCAACTTTCCATTGCCTGCCTGCCGGTATTTTCTCAATCACTGTTACCGAAAGTTTGCCACCACTTCACCCGTCAATACCCTGATACTAATTTAACTATCATTCCACAGGAATCACCTCTACTGGAAGAGTGGCTCTCAGCTCAACGCCATGATCTGGGTCTGACAGAACATTTGCAGACACCACCGGGTACACAGAGAGAAACACTGATCACACTAAATGAAATTTGCGTATTACCCGCCGCTCATCCTCTCAGTCATAAACCGCTGTTGACTCCAGACGATTTCAGCGAACAAAATTTCATCAGCCTTTCGATAACAGATAGCTACCGTCAGCTCATTGATGGAATATTCGCAGAACACCATATTCGCCGCCGCATGATTATGGAAACTCACAGTGCTGCATCAGTATGTGCAATGGTGCGAGAAGGCATTGGTGTTTCTATCGTCAACCCACTGACCGTACTCGATTATCTAGACAGTTACGGCAAATCTGAAATATGCGCTCGCCCATTTAGTATTAACATTCCTTTTACTGTCAGCCTGATAAAGCCCATTCACCGCCCTTCTTCTGCCCCAGTCGATACTTTTATTGAACACCTAAAAGCACAAGTTGCTCTGTTTCCTCAGAAACTAAAGTCAGCTTTTCAACATTAGTGCTTGCCAGTACGGAGAGGAAGCAAACCATTGAACCAGAAAATCCAGTAATACCCTCAGCGTTGCTGGCATATTTTGACGGCTGGCATAAATACCATAAATTCCCATAGCCTGAGGTCGATATTCTGGCAACAACTGAATCAATTTTCCTGACGCCAAATGCGAAGCAACAGAATAATAAGGTTGCATAGCGATTCCCGCACCTTGCAATGTTGCTTCCATTAACACCATCGATTCATTGGCACTCAAAGTACCGCTAACAGGAACAGAATATTTTTCCCCTCGGTGTTCAAATAACCAAAGACTTTTGCCAAAAAAGTTATAAGTCATACAGTTATGCAGGGCTAAATCAGCAGGCTTTTGAGGAAGCATTTTTCCCATCAGGTAGGAAGGGGCAGCACAAACCACAGAATGACATGTCGATAACGGTCTAGCGATCAAATTCGGTTCCAGATTATTCGTGATGCGTAACGCTAAATCTATCCGCTCCTCGACCAAATTTATTGCCTTATTGCTTATTTGCATATCAATAGCTATCTGAGGATAAATCTGCATAAACTCAGGAATCGCCACAGACAAGGCGCTTACTGCCAGAGATTGAGAACTGCTTATCCGCAAAAGACCACTCAACTCCTGCGCTTCTACTGGTTGATGAACAGGCATCTCTTCCGACAATTGCAATAACTTACGGCTGCGCTGATAGGCGATCTCTCCTGCTGATGTCAAGCTGATCTTTCTCGTTGTACGATGTAACAGACGTACTCCCGCCCATTTTTCCATTTCAGCCAGATAGCGGGATACCATTGCCCGCGACATATCTAACCGTTCCGATGCAGCAATCATGCTACCTTGTTCTACAATTATAGTGAACACTTGCGCAGCAGTGATTCTATCCATCAATTAGCTCGATTTATGCAACAAATAATTGCCAATTATGCGGTTTTTTCATCGAAAAACGCAACTTATTATGAACCTTGCTACACACAACATCAGGAATTCAATCATGACTCGCAAAACAACACTAAATATTGCGCTGGCAGGTATCCTTTCCTTGGGTACTATTTCTCTGGCACAAGCCACTAACCTAAAACTGGATGTTTTCAATCCAGGTGAAAGAAGCGTATTTCCCGTCTCTTCTGAACTCATCATCGGTGATAGAGAAGTTGTACTGATCGATGCTCAGTTCCAAAAAAATGACGCTGAAGCACTGGCCAGAAGAATTAAATATACCGGCAAAAAACTGACAACTATCTATATCAGTCAGTCTGATCCTGATTTCTATTTTGGCCTTGATACACTGACCAAAGCGTTCCCTAACGCAAAAGTCATTGCATCACCAGAAACCATTAAAGAAATCAAAAAGACCAAAGATGGCAAACTGGCTTATTGGGGAGGTGTTCTGAAAGAACGGGCCCCAAAAAAAGTTATCGTGCCGCAACCGTTGGAAGGTAACACTTTTACAGTTGACGGTGAGAAGTTAATCGTCGAAGGTCTTGATGGCCCTGCGGCTGACCGTACTTTTGTTTGGATACCAAAATTAAAAGCGGTAGTAGGCGGTGTCACTGTTTCAAGCAACATTCATGTCTGGATGGCGGATACACAGACTAAAGAGTCTCGTAAAAACTGGATGCAGACATTAGATCGTATAAAAGAGCTAAAACCAACAATTGTGGTTCCGGGACATTTCATTGGTAACACACCAATGACGTTGGAATCCGTTCATTTCACGCAAAAGTACCTGACTATTTTTGAGAAAGAGCTGGCAAAAGCGAAAGATTCAAAAGCGCTAATAGCCGCAATGGAAAAGCACTATCCAAAACTTGGAGACAAATCCAGTCTCGAATTAAGTGCTAAGGTGCTGAAAGGCGAAATGAAGTGGCCCCAATAAGTGAATTAACTCTTTTTCAGGAATAAGTAATATGCCCGGAATGACTCTGCATTATATCTATGATCCACTATGTGGCTGGTGTTATGGCGTTTCCTCTCTGATACAAGCAGCAAAAGAGGTCGCGAATGTGAAAATTGAATTGCATGGCGGCGGAATGCTGACAGGTGATAATAGACGCCAAATAGACAGCACATGGCGTGATTATGTCCTTAGTCAGGATAAACGGATCGCAAGCCTTACCGGGCAAATTTTCAGTGAGCAATATGTCACACTGTTAAATGATAAATCACTGATTATGGATTCATTACCACCAATATCAGCCATTCTTGCAGCAGAAAAGCTGGCTGGTAAAGGTGTCGAAATGTTACTGGCAGCACAAAAAGCGCATTATGTTCGTGGATTAAAAATCAGCAAAACTGAAACATTACTGAATTTGGCAAATGAATTACAGCTTGATTCAGAGCTGTTCCAGCAAGAGCTGACACTGAATAATGAATCAGAAAGTCTCCAACATATTAGGAAAAGCCGTGAACTATTGGCAGCAGTTGGCGGCTCAGGCTTCCCTACGTTTATTTTAGAAAATAACAGAAACGAGCTATCTATTATTTCTCTTGATAAATACTTGGGACAACCCAAACGTTGGCAAGATGCGCTGATTCACCATCAGTTTTAATATCACAATTTTAACTACTGGCGCCCATACATTTTCAGCTATCGGGCGCCATTCACGATACCCCATCTATTCCCAATAAGTGCATATAGATCATTATGACCGCAGAAATGGCTATATATGGACCAAAAGCAACAGACTTTCGGTAATCTTCTCGTATTCTC
Organism: Photorhabdus antumapuensis; assembly: GCF_020387775.1. Lineage (NCBI taxonomy): Bacteria > Pseudomonadati > Pseudomonadota > Gammaproteobacteria > Enterobacterales > Morganellaceae > Photorhabdus > Photorhabdus antumapuensis. The sequence continues at coordinate 34,973 of NZ_JAHZMK010000011.1, read as the reverse complement.
CACATCCAAAAGTACCCAATAAGACCAAACAATGAGGATAAAAACATTAATAAAGGAATTGCACCAATCCCCAACCAGGCACTCACCGCCGCCATTAACTTAAAATCACCATATCCTAATCCTTCTTTATGACAAATTATTCTGAATAACCAATAGAGCGACCATAAAATCAAATAACCCGCAATCGCACCTGTCACAGCTTGTTCGATAGGTACAAAAGTTTGATTCAAATTCAATAGTAATCCTAACCATAAAAGTGAATAATTTATTATATCTGGCAATAGCTTAATTTTTATATCAATAAAAGAAAGTATAATTAGCATCCAAACAAATATCAAAACAACATATAAATGAAAATTCAATGGAAAATAAATCATAAAGATAGCAGTTATAAACAGAGTCACCAACTCAACCTGAAAATAACCAAAAAATATTTTTTCATATCCATAAATAATTTTAATAAATAGCGATATCATTTTATTCAAAGTTATTCCGGACACTATTCCAACAAAAATAGCTAAAACAATAACCTTAATATTAAAGTCCACTTAATAAAACACCTCCAAATTAATTAAATAACAAAATAAATATTCATTATGTTTTTGGCATAAAAAGATAATAATAAACACCACTACTTTAAAACAACAAAATAAATATAAAACAGTCAAATTAAATATAAATATGCGAGCAGACTCGCAACATTTATCCAGAGATAACAATCTGTATCGAGATAGCTTGATAATTGGATTAAGCCTCCCTTATCATACCCTCCATTATTTACTGCTTTATGTATATACCCCGCAGGAAGGAAAGAAAAACATGCGTATACCCCGCATATATCACCCGGAATTACTCTCATCGAATACTGAAATTTATCTGAGTGATGAGGCGGCTAACCATGTTGGGCGGGCACTCAGAATGAGTCATGGCCAACAGTTGCAATTGTTTGATGGCAGCAATCAGATCTTCAACGCTCAGATTACCGAAGCTAGCAAAAAATCTGTCAAAGTACATATCAACAATAGCGAACTTGCCGATAATGAATCACCACTTAATCTCCATCTGGGGCAAGTCATATCCCGCGGTGAGAAAATGGAATTCACCATTCAAAAATCTGTAGAATTAGGGGTAAATATTATTACGCCTTTAATTTCTGAACGCTGTGGTGTAAAGCTGGATGGAGAACGGCTGGCTAAAAAACTTCAACAGTGGCAGAAAATTGCTATTGCTGCCTGTGAGCAGTGCTGTCGTAACCGTATACCTGAAATTCGCCCAGTGATGCAACTTGAGCACTGGTGTGCGGAAAATGATGGCAGTTTAAAATTAAATCTACATCCACGAGCCAGCCAAAGCATCAATACCCTGCCTTTACCTGTAGAAAAAGTGCGTTTACTGATCGGCCCGGAAGGTGGATTATCGATAGATGAAATTGCCATGACAGCTAATTACCAATTTACTGATATCCTATTAGGACCACGGGTACTGAGAACAGAAACGACAGCGCTCACCGCAATTACTGCATTACAAGTGCGTTTCGGCGATTTGGGTTAAGGAGAAAGAATGATCAAACTCGGCATAGTGATGGACCCTATTTCATCCATCAACATCAAGAAAGACACCAGTTTTGCCATGCTATTAGAAGTACAACGTCGCGGCTGGGAACTCCATTATATGGAGATGAGTGATCTCTATCTGCACCAAGGGGAAGCCCGCGCACGTACCCGCCTATTGCAGGTAGAAAACCATCCACAGCAATGGTATCAATTCGATAGAGAACAAGATCTGGCACTGGAAACATTGGATGTCATCCTGATGCGTAAAGATCCACCATTTGATACCGAATACATTTACGCCACTTATATTTTGGAACGCGCGGAAAAGAAAGGCACTCTCATTGTCAATAAACCACAAAGCCTACGCGATTGTAACGAAAAACTCTTCACAGCCTGGTTCCCTGATTTAACACCAGATACATTAGTAACTCGCAATGCCGCCCACTTACGTGAATTCCACCAGAAACATGGTGATGTCATCTTTAAACCACTAGATGGTATGGGCGGCGCATCAATATTCCGCCTAAAAAAAGATGACCCAAACGTTGGCGTTATTATTGAAACCCTAACGGAACATGGCAATCGCTTCTGCATGGCGCAGAATTTCCTACCAGCGATAAAAGAAGGCGATAAACGGGTATTAATTGTCGATGGTGAGCCCGTTCCTTATTGCCTGGCTCGTATCCCTGCCCAAGGTGAAACCCGTGGTAACCTTGCTGCGGGTGGCCGTGGTGAAGCTCGTCCACTTTCAGAAAGTGACTGGGCTATCGCCAGAGCTGTTGCTCCAACTTTGCAAGAAAAAGGGTTAATCTTTGTTGGTCTGGACATCATTGGAGACAAACTGACTGAAATTAATGTCACCAGTCCAACCTGTGCACGCGAGATAGAAGCCGCTTTCCCTGATATTTCAATCACTGGCATGTTAATGAATGCGATTGAAGAACGATTAGAGAAATAAAAAATTCTTTTTGCAAATTTGCCTGTCAGGGTTTGTCATTTATACTTTTAGCCCACATACTGTTGGGCTAAATAATCCTTACATAGCTAGGTTAATTACTAGAAAAAAAATGAATCTACAGCACCATTTTCTTATCGCCATGCCTTCATTATCTGATCCCTATTTCAAACGTTCAGTTATTTACATATGTGAACACAATGAAAATGGGGCTATGGGATTGGTGATAAATAAACCTATCGAGCAAATCTCCGTTCGGAAAGTTTTACAAAAGCTGAAAATATCACCAGAAGATCGGGATGAAAGTATCAATCTAAACAAGCCTGTCATGACTGGTGGCCCACTTGCTGAAGATCATGGTTTTATATTGCACACACCAAAACCAGGTTTCAGTTCAAGTATCAAAATTTCCGATGACACAATGATCACCACCTCCAAAGATGTCCTTGAAACCTTGGGTACACCACGTCAACCAAAACAGATATTGGTCACGTTGGGGTATGCCAGTTGGGAAAAGGGTCAACTTGAAAAAGAGATAATGGAGAATAGCTGGCTAACAACAAACGCTGATCCACACATTATTTTCAACTCACCCATTGCGGACCGCTGGCATGAAGCTGCATCTTTACTCGGAATCAATATCTATAATATTGCTCCACAGGCGGGACATGCATAGATGAATAACCGTACAATAATGGCCTTCGATTTTGGCACCCGCAGCATCGGCGCAGCCATTGGACAAGAAATCACGGGCACTGCCAGAGCATTAACCTCGTTTAAAGCCACAGATGGTATCCCCAATTGGGGGCAAATCGAAAAATTACTTAAAGAATGGCAGCCTGATCTGGTTATCGTTGGTCTTCCCCTCAATATGGATGGCACTGAGCAATTAGTCACAGTGCAAGCACGTAAATTTGCAAACCGGCTGCATGGCCGGTTTGGCGTACAAGTTCAACTCCAAGATGAACGCCTGACAACTGTTGAGGCCCGTGCTCATCTGTTTGACCGAGGTGGTTATAAAGCCTTAAATAAAGGAAAAGTAGATGCTACTTCCGCTGTTATTATACTGGAAAGCTGGTTTGAACAGCGCTATTAATAGCAATCAAGTAACAGTAACAGTGATCAATTAACAGCAGCCGTATAACCGCGATTCGCGATTAACCGATAGCATTCTTTTTGATCTTCCTCTCTGTCTGCTCTGCCAGTAATCCCTGTAATTCACGCTGCTGCCAGCCTTGCTCATAGGTTTGCATCCCACTGGCAGCGCCCGTCTGCATAAGCGTTGTTATTTGATGATTTTTTCCTTCTCGTATCAGATGACTCACTGCCTGATTAACTACCAATACTTCATATACAGCAACTCGTCCCCCTCCCTGGGCAGAGACTAATTGCTGTGCTATCACAGCTTTCAGGCTGCCTGCTAACTGGCTACGTACCCACCCTTTTTCTTCAGCGGAGAAAATATCCACCAGCCGGTCAATTGCCTGTACAGCACCTCTGGTATGCAAAGTCGACAATACCAAATGCCCAGTCTCTGCCGCAGTTAACGCCAAGCATATTGTCTCCTTATCCCGCAACTCACCCAACAACAATACATCAGGATCTTGCCGGAGAGCCCCTTTTAACGCTTCCTGATAACTGGGCGAATCCAATCCAATTTGTCGCTGTTGTATCAGACAATTGCGGCTGTGGTGGATAAATTCCACGGGATCTTCCAACGTAATGATGTGCTGACAACTGTGGCTGTTCAGCATATCCACAATGGCAGTTAACGTTGTCGACTTCCCACTGCCTGTAGCACCTGTTATCAGGATCAACCCACTCTCTTCCCGCAAAGCCATCTCACGGATAATTTCAGGTGCTTTTAGCTGTTCCAGAGTTGAACACTGAGAGTGAATTAAACGCAAAACGGCTGACAACCCGGAATGCTGACGAAAGATGTTGCCTCTCAATCGTTGGCCATTTTCTGTCTCCAACGCAAAATCCACATGTCCACTAGTTAATAGCTGTTGTCGCTGATTGTCTGATAAAAACTGCCTACTCCACTCTTCCAGCAATAGATTATTTACAGATGGCAGTTGAGTTTGCGGACAAAGCACTCCATTTATACGTAATACAGGAACTTGCCCAATACAAAGATGCAGATCTGAAGCATTATGCTTTACACTAAGGGCCACTAGCTTACCCATATTCATTTTTTAATCTCCTGAGTCACCATGAACAATATTGAACAAAATTTACAAGATGTCAGGACCCACATAGCCATTGCCACACAGAAATGCGAACGCGTTCCAGAAGAAATTACCTTGCTTGCAGTCAGTAAAACCAAACCTGTGGAAGATATCGAAAAAGCAATCGCTGCCGGGCAACGACAGTTTGGTGAAAATTATGTGCAGGAAGGTGTAGAAAAAATTGCTTATTTTGCAAATCGTAATGATTTGATATGGCACTTTATCGGTCCGTTACAGTCTAATAAAAGCCGTTTGGTGGCAGAAAATTTTAACTGGTGCCACACCATTGACCGCTTAAAAATAGCACAACGCCTGAACGAACAACGCCCGGAGGGAATGGAACCGCTGAATATTCTTATTCAAATAAATATCAGTGATGAACAGAGCAAATCAGGTATTCAACTTGATGAACTATCAATGCTGGCAGCCGAAGTGAATAAACTGCCGAATGTAAGGCTCCGTGGTTTAATGGCAATCCCGGCACTAGAACCTAACTATGAACATCAATTAGTGGTTTTCAGGAGAATGGAACAAGCCTTCCTTAACCTGAAAACGAAATATCCTCAAATAGATACTCTTTCAATGGGGATGACTGATGATATGGTTGCCGCTATTAATTGTGGTTCCACATTAGTACGAATTGGAACAGCAATTTTCGGTGCACGCCAGTATCACAATTAACCATTTCAATGCTACGAGGTATTCAATGGAGAAACGTAAAATTACCTTTATTGGTGCAGGTAATATGGCTCACGCCATCATAGCTGGATTAGTAAAAGGAGGGTACCCTGCTGAACTGATTAATGTCTGCGCACCAAGTACGACTCGCCGTGATGCACTAGCAAAAGAGTATGGCGTTAACAGCGGTAGTGACAATATTCGCTACGCACAGGAAGCCAACGTTGTTGTTCTGGCGGTAAAACCGCAAGTGATGGCAGATATTTGTCATCCTCTGAAAGAAAACGTAGATTTCAGTAACAAGCTGGTTCTATCTATCGCCTCAGGCATTTCCGTTGCACGTTTTGATGCTTTATTACAAGACAAACTCAATATTGTCCGTATCATGCCAAACACGCCGGCATTGGTTGGTCAAGGGTTAAGTGGATTATTCGCATCTGAACAAATCAGCCAGTCTGACCGTGACTTCACTCAAGCATTAATGAACAGTGTCGGTAAAACCTACTGGGTAAAAGATGAAAACGGCATCAATGACATTATCGCTTTAGCAGGCAGTGCGCCCGCTTATTTCTTCCTATTTATGGAATCAATGCAACAGGAAGCAGAACGTTTAGGTTTTGATAGCCAAACAGCCCGTGAAATTGTTTTGCAAACGGCAATAGGTTCTGCGGCACTGGCCGCATCAAATGTAGATCTCCCTTTTGCAACCCTGCGTGAACAGGTAACATCTAAAGGCGGTACTACTGCGGAAGCATTACATGTTTTTTATGAAGGCAAATTGCCAGAAACCGTATCCAACGCTATGCAGGCGGCTATTCGCCGGGCACAGGAAATGGAAAAACAATTTTAATTTTATCAAGGCTGCTAAATGCAATTTTTAACCTTTATTCTGTTCACAGTTCTGGATTTATACATCGCTGTTTTATTACTTCGTGTATGGATGCAATGGGCTCGTTGTGATTTTTATAACCCATTTGCCCAATTTATTGTGAAAACAACTCAACCGATCGTTCGACCATTACGCCGAGTTATACCGGCTATTGGCTCGCTCGATACTGCCTCCATTGTTATTGCTTACATTCTGGTATTGTTTAAATTAATCACGCAACTTTGGTTCAGTACCGGTGCAGTTGCCTTCCTCACACTTTTTATCCCTATCGGGTTAATCGAATTGCTGACAGCAGCGGGTAAACTGGTATTTTGGTTGGTGCTGGCACGAGCTCTACTAAGCTGGATAAGCCAGGGACGCAATCCGATTGACTATGTTCTCATGCAACTGACAGAACCATTGATGGCACCTATCCGTCGTATTATTCCAACAATGGGCGGCCTTGATTTTTCAGCAATGATTGTCATTTTGATCCTCTACGCACTGAACTATCTTCGTGCTGATGTTCTCTCATGGCTGATACAGTAAATAAGAATTAAATTGGGTTCAAAATAATGCAAAAAGTCGTTCTGGCAACCGGCAACCCCGGAAAAGTTCGTGAACTAGCACAATTACTGGCTGATTTTGGTCTGGATATTGTTGCTCAAACTGAGTTAGGCGTAGATTCAGCCGAAGAAACCGGGCTGACATTTATTGAAAATGCCATTCTTAAAGCTCGCCACGCCGCACAAGTTACCGGCCTACCGGCAATTGCAGATGACTCTGGTCTATCCGTAGACATCCTTGGCGGTGCTCCAGGTATCTATTCGGCCCGCTATGCAGGTGAAAACAGCACCGATCAGCAAAATCTAGAAAAACTGCTAGATGCGATGAAAGATATTCCTGATGATCAACGTCAAGCTCAGTTTAACTGTGTGCTGGTTTATATGCGCCACGCGGAAGATCCAACACCACTGGTATTTCATGGTCGCTGGCCGGGAATTATCGCACGTAAACCTGCCGGTAACGGTGGGTTTGGTTACGATCCCATCTTCTACATACCGGAATTAGGCTGTACTGCGGCTGAATTAACTAGTGAACAGAAAAATGCCGTTTCACACCGTGGTCAGGCACTAAAGATGATGTTGGATACACTACGTAATGCTTAAGCTCCCACCACTAAGTCTTTATATCCATATTCCATGGTGTGTACAAAAGTGTCCTTACTGTGATTTCAACTCTCACGCCTTGAAAGGTAATGTTCCGCACCAGGAATATGTTGACCATTTATTGGCAGATCTGAACGCAGATCTGCCAATGGCCAATGAACGGGAAGTTACCACTATCTTTATTGGTGGTGGAACCCCTAGCCTGCTTAGTTCACAGGCCATGCAACAATTACTGGATGGCGTTCGCGATCGCCTACCGGTATCACCGCAAGCTGAAATTACTATGGAAGCCAATCCGGGTACTGTGGAAGCCGATCGCTTTAGTGGTTATCAGCAAGCGGGTATTAACCGAATATCCATTGGCGTACAGAGTTTCAGCCCGGATAAACTGGTACGGCTTGGCCGTATTCACGGACCGGATGAAGCCAAACGGGCAGCACGTTTAGCTGCTAGTCTGGGGCTACGCAGTTTTAATCTGGATTTGATGCATGGTTTGCCGAACCAAAGCCTTGATGAAGCGCTGGATGATTTACGTCAGGCAATTGCGTTATCACCACCGCATCTTTCATGGTATCAGTTGACTATTGAGCCTAATACCAGCTTTGGCTCCCGCCCTCCCGTTCTGCCCGACGATGATGCTTTATGGGATATCTTTTCACAAGGTCACCAATTGCTGACAGCAGCAGGTTATCAGCAATATGAAACTTCTGCTTACGCCAAACCAGGCTATCAATGCCAGCATAATCTCAACTACTGGCGCTTTGGAGATTACCTTGGTATTGGCTGTGGCGCTCATGGAAAAATCACATTTGAAGATGGCCGTATTCTGCGTACAGTGAAAACCAAACATCCTCGTGGATATATGCAAGGGCGCTATCTAGATAAACAGAATCAGGTAGAAAATGAAGATCGGCCATTTGAATTTTTTATGAACCGATTCCGTCTACTAGAAATGATGCCAAAACAAGATCTCAGTGATTTCACCGGGTTATCTGAGGTCTCAATTCGCACTCAAATTGAACAAGCCTTGGCCGCAGGTTATCTCTCTGAAACAGCAACACACTGGCAAATTACGCAGAAAGGTAAACTGTTCCTAAATTCATTATTGGAACTATTTCTCTAGCACAAAAATTGCCTTCGGAAAATTCAGCGTCACAAAGATCATCTTGTGCATAAACTCGTATACCGCTATTGGTTTCAAGTTTATTTACAATACATTGCCCCTCACTGAACTTTAGTAGGGGCTCCCCATTAGACGGTAGCGACTGATTGCCTTTCTGAAAAATTGCACTTATTAGTCGAATCCGCCACAGAAATATATTTATCATTTCTTAATAACGATATTAGTTTTCACACTATATATTATAACAAATTAAAGTTCTATTTTATGAATAAATAAGACATTATTTCGAATAGAAAAATTTATCTATCTTTTTAATTATTAATGCTAGAAATACGAATAATAAACTCACTATTTATAGAATAATACACCCACCAGGCAGGATGTGAACACAATAACCAAACGACAAATCATTGCTGTACGATAGTAACTTCACTTAAACCAAAAACCTGACAGCCACCAGCATAAAATAACCGATAACTGTCAGACCAAACCTAAAACAATCTATTGTGGAACTTCAATCACTGTTCAAATTCAAAATGGCACATGACCTGATTAAAGGGCATCAGCCACCGCATTAACTTGTGCTGATAGGCTCTCCAAACCACCGCCAGACAAATACCACAGATCAGACTTCAGATAAGTAATTTTGCCATTCTTATACGCTGAAGTAGATTTCACTTTATCATCTTCAAACTTCGCTTTATCTAGCTTACCGGCACCAATTGCTTCGCTGCGGTCAATAATTAAAATCACATCTGGATTAGCCTTAGCGATCATGTCAGAAGTCACTACAACGCGTTTGGTTTTACCCTTACCAGCAGGAATAGGTAATTCCGCTTTCCGTGCTTTAACCACGTCATACACTACGCTCTGGTTATTCATCATTAGTTTATCTGCGTTATGTAACAATACTAAAACTTTTGCATCAGAAGATTTAGCTTTATCCTGAGCTTTAGCAATGGTTTTCTCCAACTCAACAATCTGATCTTTCACTTCACTCTGTTTACTAAATAATTCACCTAATAACGTTATGTTACTTTCAACTGAAACCAGATAATTTTTGCTATCAGCTCCCAAATTAATTGTCGGTGCTATTTTTGACAGATTTTCATAGAAAGAACCTTGACGGCCGGTAATAACGATTAAATCAGGTTTAATTTGCGCCAGTTTTTCCAGATTTGGCTCTTTCATCCCCCCCGCATTTTCTAACCCTTTAGGCAGGCTATTACGGAGATATTCAGGCGTATTACCAGTAGGTAATGCCACAACCCGATCTGACAGACCTAATTTAACTAATGAATCATAAGTACCGAAATCAAATGAAACAACTTTCTGAGGATTCTTTTTGACCTCAGTTTCACCGGAAAGGTGCTTAACTGTGACCTTATCATCAACCTGAGCTGTAACTGCATTTGGTGTGAATACAGCAGATTTCTGACTAAATGCGGAATGGCTTGCAACAGCAAATAACGATACCAGAACGACAGGAATTATCTTTTTCATATATCGCACTCCAAGAAAGAATATTTAGTAAGCATTTGCATTCTAGGTAGCGAAAAAAATATGTCAATCCAAATAAGAATCAATTTCAAATTGATTCTTATTTGTGATTATTAGCAACTATTTAATAGAATTCAGTAATTCGATTCTTTGTTGCTCAAGGCCGCTGACCTTACCACAAACCTCTTTGCCAAAACGCTGGAAATCTTCTTCCTGAGTTTTCCATTCAGCTTTCAAATTATTCTGCAACCCACCTAAGCTACCAAACAAAGATTGCAATGCCTGATTATTATCACCATTCAAACTGAATTGTTTATTACCAATCTCATTAATGCTGTCTTGTAACACTCCACCAAGGCTCTGTTCAATTAAGCTACGGCTCTCTTTTTCAACCTGCTTAATCGCCTGATGATGAAATGCTATACCCTCTGAGCGGGTTTCAATAATTCGGCTTATCTGTTTATTAAGCCCTGATTCAAGATCAGACAACCGGTTACGAACATTGCTATCCTTACCGATAGTATCTACTACCACTTTATCCAAGGATTTACGGGCCATTATCAGATGTTTTCCGGTTTCTTGTTTAATCCAGGGCAAATCCTGCCGCAAAGCCCGCTGATAACGTTGTGCTTTCTGACGCTGTTCTGTATTTAAACTTAAGTTCTTACCATCACGAATTACTGAGCCATCAGGTGAAATCTGGAGATTGCCACTTGCCCCCACAACCTGAACTGATTGAGAAGTAATAATAATGTCATTCTGTGGATTTACCTGGCATTCATAACCTGCCTGAGCCTGAGTAACAAATAGCAAAGATGCAGCAATAATAATTTTGCGTAACATGTTTTCTCCTAAGAAAATCACCTGAGAGTTAAAAAATAGATCGACCAACACGATCGGCTAACAGTTCTAGGGCAGCACAACCGGCTAAAGAGTTCCCCGATCGATCTAATTCCGGTGACCAAACAGCAACAGTAAGCTCTCCCGGCACGACACACACGATCCCACCGCCAACGCCCGATTTTCCTGGCATACCAATTCTGAATGCAAATTCACCGGAACCATCATACATACCACAGGTCATCATCAGTGCATTAATCTGCCGGGCCTGACGTGGACTAAGGATTCGCTGCTCAGAACCTATCGTACTCCCCTGATTAGCCAAATAAATAAAACATTTGGCAAGCTCAATACAGTTCATTTTCAAAGAACAATAATGAAAATATGTTTGCAGTACTGCGAGCACATCGTTATCGAAATTACCGAAGGATTTCATCAGATAGGCAATCGCTGCATTGCGGTGAGAATGTTCCATTTCAGAACGGGCAACTTTGCTGTCGTAACAAATATCAGGACAACCAGCAAGTTTACGCACCACTTCCAGCATACGCTGTTTAGGTGCACTCAATCGCGACTGCAACATGTCACATACAATTAATGCCCCCGCGTTAATAAAAGGGTTACGGGGCTTGCCTTTTTCCAGTTCCAACTGGACTAATGAGTTGAATGGCTGACCAGAGGGCTCTTGCCCGACCCGTTGCCAGATCTCTTGTTCCTGATAACGCGTCATGGCTAAAGTCAGACTTAATATTTTAGAAATAGATTGAATCGAAAAACGCTTCTCAGCATCTCCGGCATGAAATATCTGCCCATCGATGGTACAGATAGCTATTGCTAGGTTATCAGCAGGAACTTCCGCTAGTGCAGGAATATAATTTGCCACTTTCCCTTGGCCAATCAGGGGACGAACTTGCCGCAAAATATCCGACAATAACGTATTAGAGAACGTTGTACTCACTGATTTTACTCCTGACAGGGGCACCTATTAAAGGTGCCCCTGTTGTTATTCACTCAGGCTATTTTACAGCGATATGTTACTCAATCCCACCAAATATCAAACAATTCAGAGGTCATAACATCTTCCATACCGCGATCCTTCAACCATTTTTCAACCAATTGGCGGTGTTCTTCTGTACACATACCAATTTTTTGTAAACAGATTAGGCCGTCCCAATGCAGATAACCGCTGGCATCCAATGCTAAGCCATTGGATTCAATCAGCTCATCAATAAATGCATCCACAGTGCTATCGATAACATCTATAGGTGTATTAGACGGGAAATTCCACTTAACAGAAAAACCCAACTCTTTAAATTCATCAATATGCATCTTTTTACGCAAACGACGACTGCGGTTTTTAGCCATTACTTAATCCTCTTAAACATTATGTCCCATACGCCATGCCCCAACCGCTGACCGCGCAATTCAAATTTCGTTATCGGACGTGAAGATGGACGCGGCACATAATTACCATTTTCAGACAAATTAAGGTAATTATCTACGCCATTCATCACTTCCAACATATACTCAGCATATGGCTGCCAGTCAGTCGCCATATGGAATACGCCACCCACTTTCAACTTGCTTTTTATCAGTTCCACAAATGGTGGCTGTACAATCCTGCGTTTATTATGACGTACTTTATGCCATGGATCCGGAAAGAAAAGCTGTACCATTTCCAAACTATTATCCGGGATCATGTTTTCCAGCACTTCAACCGCATCATGGCACATCACCCGCAAGTTACCGATGTTTTCATCCTCAGCGGAAGCCAGACAAGCGCCGACACCAGGTACATGAACTTCAATGCCAAGAAAGTCTTTTTCTGGATTCTGACTTGCCATTGTGACAAGTGATGCCCCCATGCCAAAGCCAATTTCCAGCACCACAGGGGCTTCTCGCCCAAAAAGTGCTCCCAGCTCCAGTTTTTCTGCCTGATACTCAACACCTATTTTTGGCCAGAGATCATCAAGTGCTTGTTGCTGACGATTAGTTAACCGGCCCTGACGACGAACAAAACTCTTAATACGGCGCAACGCCCTACCATTTTCATCAAACTCCGGCGAAATTACGTTATTTATCATGGTATTTCTGTCAGTTTTAAAGGCATTTATTCAGCCGTTTATGGCTGCTTCACCAGCAAACCACCTAAAGAGAGCGCATTATCCAAAGATGGGCGATTTTAGCAAGTCCGATAGTGATAAGTACAATTTTAATACTAAATTGCGTAGCGCTGTGAAAACAAAGTTCCGGTTTACAGCGAGGTTACACTATGTTGCAATCCTATTCACGAAACACTGATTTTCCCTAAAGACAATTATCCCAATGATGGAAGCAAAGCAATTCTCCACAGTGGTACTAGATTGGTACCATCGTTACGGTCGTAAAACCCTGCCCTGGCAACTGGAAAAGACCTCTTATCACGTCTGGCTTTCAGAAGTGATGTTGCAACAAACTCAGGTTGCGACGGTCATTCCCTATTTTCAACGTTTTATTTCACGTTTTCCCGATGTGACTTCACTTGCCGCAGCCCCACTTGATGAAGTCCTTCATTTATGGACCGGCCTTGGTTACTACGCTCGCGCTCGTAATTTACATAAAGCAGCACAACAGATTGTGGAACGGCACCAAGGTAAATTCCCGACAACTTTTGAAGATGTTGTTGCTCTACCTGGCGTTGGCCGTTCAACAGCAGGTGCAATCCTTTCACTTTCTCAAGGTAAACATTTCCCAATTCTTGATGGCAACGTTAAACGGGTATTGGCCCGCTGTTATGCCGTGGAAGGTTGGCCTGGTAAAAAAGAGGTTGAAAGCAGCCTTTGGCAAATCAGCACCAATGTAACGCCGGTACAAGAGGTGGAATATTTTAATCAGGCGATGATGGATTTAGGCGCAATGGTTTGCACTCGCAGCAAGCCGAAATGTGAAATCTGCCCATTAAATCAAGGATGTATTGCTTACGCTAACCATAGCTGGACAAAATATCCAGGTAAAAAACCTAAACAGAGCATTCCTGAGAAAACAGCTTATTTCCTGCTGATGCAGAATAATGATTCTGTCTGGCTAGAACAGCGCCCACCAACGGGGATCTGGGGTGGTTTGTTTGCGTTTCCTCAGTTTGGGAGCATGGATTTATTAAATGGCTGGCTAGAACAATCAGGTATTTCTCACAGTAAACACGAACAACTTACCGCATTCCGCCACACATTTAGCCATTTTCATCTAGATATTGTGCCGATAAAAATAAATATTTTATCCTTTACTACCTGTATGGATGAAAATAAAGGACTTTGGTATAACTTACAGCAACCCGCGACTGTTGGGCTGGCAGCGCCAGTTGAATATCTATTACAACAACTGAGTTGAATTCCATACTCACTATTTTGAGGATTGATTATGAGTAGAACTGTTTTTTGTACTTTTTTACAGCACGAAGCCGAAGGGCTGGATTTTCAGCTTTATCCGGGCGAATTGGGCAAACGCATTTTCAATGAAATTTCCAAAGAAGCGTGGGGACAATGGATGAGCAAACAAACCATGCTGATCAATGAGAAAAAACTCAGCACCATGAACCCGGAAGATCGTAAATTGCTTGAACAGGAAATGACTAAATTCCTGTTCGAAGGTCATGATATTCAAATTGATGGATATACCCCACCAGAAAAATAATATTTAGCTTTCATCAGGGCCACTGGCTCTGATGTTGTATTCAACACCAGATGGCAATGTAAGATGAAAAAACTGTTAGCACTGTTTGTTATTGCCCCAATTCTTGTTTCCTGTACCAGCAACAAAAATAGTGAATACCGCGAAGAATATATAAAAGATACCAATGGTTTTGACATTTTGATGGGCCAGTTTGCTCATAACATTGAGAACATTTGGGGGTTGCATGAAGTATTAATCGCAGGCCCAAAAGATTACGTTAAATATACCGATCAATACCAGACCCGCAGCCATATCAATTTTGAAGCTGGAACGATCACGATTGAGACAATTTCTCCAATTGACCCCACAAGTTATTTACGTAAGGCCATTATCACGACCTTATTAATGGGTGATGATCCAGGTTCCGTTGATCTCTACTCTGATACTAACGATATTCAGATCAGTAAAGAACCTTTTCTTTACGGACAAGTCATGGACAATAACGGCCAACCGATTCGTTGGGAATGGCGAGCAACACACTTTGCAGATTATCTGATTACCAACAAATTACAAAAACGCCAATCCGGTTTACATGTTATTTGGTCTGTCA
This sequence comes from Photorhabdus antumapuensis, assembly GCF_020387775.1. Lineage (NCBI taxonomy): Bacteria > Pseudomonadati > Pseudomonadota > Gammaproteobacteria > Enterobacterales > Morganellaceae > Photorhabdus > Photorhabdus antumapuensis. The sequence continues at coordinate 19,798 of NZ_JAHZMK010000011.1, read as the reverse complement.
CTATACAACTGGTACCAAACCATTTGGACAAACGTGCTCATAAATATCTGCCACTGATTCGTCAAGCTTCTATTAAATATGGCATAGATGAATCCCTGATTTTAGCAATTATGCAAATAGAATCCAGCTTCAACCCCTATGCGGTCAGCCGTTCTGATGCACTTGGGTTAATGCAAGTTGTACAACATACTGCTGGCCGTGATGTCTTTAAGATAAAAGGTAAATCAGGGCAACCAAGTCGTAGTTATCTATTTGATCCAGAAAATAACATTGATGCTGGTACAGCATATTTATCAATATTACAAAACAGTTATCTGGTTGACATCACTAATGCAACATCTCGCCGTTACGCAGTAATAACGGCTTACAACGGTGGTGCAGGTAGTGTATTACGAGTATTTTCTAGCGATAAGAAAAAAGCGGCTCAAATTATCAATAAAATGGCACCGGGTGACGTTTATGAAACCCTGACAACCAAACATCCATCGGCAGAATCGCGTCGCTACCTGATGAAAGTCAATACTGCCCAGAAAAACTACCATCATTAAAACATTAAAATATTAAGAAAATAACGGAGAGCCATTTTTCTATTCTCCGTTATTATTTTACCTATATTTCTAGTCAATCGAATAATTTCAGAGCACAAATCACTATTTCCAAAGAAATCTATTGACGGGCTCTACCAAATACGGTTTAATGCGCCCCGTTGCCCGGATAGCTCAGTCGGTAGAGCAGAGGATTGAAAATCCTCGTGTCGGTGGTTCGATTCCGCCTCCGGGCACCAATTCAAAGTGCGCTTGTTGGGAGATGAAAGTAAAAACTCAATGGGCAACCAATACAAGAACCCGAATGTATAACTGTAGTTAGTTTAGCTTTTCAGTACTTCAATATTGAATTGAACATAAGGGTTGCCAAGCTAGGATACCTAAAACTTTAGGTGTCCTTTTTGCTTTGGAACGCAATAGTTACAAGTTCTATTGCAACTGTCAAGCAGCCCAAACCAAAATCAACGAATTAATTAACACGATGTTGTAATCGGTTCTTCAGATTTCCTGATTGGTTAGAAGAAGGTTAATTCTGGGAGACTGCATCAGTTCAAAAAAATTCCCCATCTTGCAACAGGGAATTATTTATGTAGAAAAAGGCAAATTCAGACAACAGCGAGAATATTCTGTTTTATCCGATTAGCATTTCGCCTCTTTCTGGCTCAACATCAATATACAGCATCAACTCACGCTCCAGCGCGCGCCCGGCAATATCCAGATTGATATCAATATATTCCATCGTTGTGGCAATACTGCGATGGCCCAGTAATCCACGCACCATTTGCAAATTACGATCAGGCGCTTTCATCAGTTCAGTTGCCAAAGTATGCCGGAAACGGTGGGGACCCACATCAAATCCACACTCCTTTGACAAACGACGAAAGAATGACTTTATCGTCTGTAATTGATCAGTTTCACTTCCTCTGTCTGTTTTGGCGGTAAAATAGTTCACACAGAACAGGGGATCACTGGGTTTTGCCCCAGCGGCTTGCGCACGTTCCAGCAAAATCTCCAGCCGCGGATACAACCATTTCACCACCGGCACCTGGTGTTCATAATGGTTCTTACTCCCCTCAGAGCAAAGAATAATCCGGCGCTCATCCAGGTCAATATCCCCGAGCCGGATATGTAATAACTGATTTTGCCGCATCCCGGTATAACGCAACGTATCCAATACCGTCAGCCAGTACCAGGTCGGATATAATGCACAGCGGGCACGATGATTATCCCCTGTCCGTCGTTCCCGCTCTTCAAATTGCCCCATCGTGAGATACAAGGTTGTCAGTTGTTTTTTGGTCAATGTTTTCTTTTTATTTTTGTTCTCATTAACCTCTACACCAATAAATGGGTTTTCCGTTTGGGGCAGTATTTTTTCTTCTATCGCCAAATTAAACACTGACCGCATATGCGCAATCTTACTGTTCCAGGTCACCCCTTTCAGTCCGCGCTGATGCAACACATATCTGCGCCACGCCAGGACCTGCTGTCGGGTTACCTGAGCAGGCCGATTGTCGGCACCTGCAAACACCTGGAATGTATTCACCACCTTGCGATAACTCGACTCAGTAGCCGGTCGCAAGATTTTGGCAAAAAAATATTCATCCAGCAGGTTATCCCAGGTCATACTGTCCATCTCTACTTCCTCACTTCATCAATTTAAAAACCCATTGCGGGGCGCGAAAAATAACGCATGGTTATTATAACACATTGTTATTAAAGATACTTTCTCAGGAAATCATTAGAAAAGGGCTATCCTCGGGTACAGGACTACCACGGTAAAGCAAAGTACTTTTGATTAAGTAGCCATGAACACGTTGATAGGAGCCAATCCGATCGGCAGAATCATAAAGATGACAACAACAAAAACACTTTCCACGACTTACTCGATGTCGTCCCAGCCGCTCAAATGCGGTTTGTACCCGCTTCCATTTTTGGCTAACCTCTTTGCCATCAGCCTGTTTTTTCTCACTAAGAAACTGAAAGAAAATAGCCGGCGCACTCACAAACACAAAGCCGCCAACCAAATGTATCCGGGCTTTCGGCGTATTAATACTCATACCCCCATGCATTAAGCCAACGGACAACCAGTCCCAGAACTGCTCTCCAATACAAGATGTCTCAATAGCATTTTCATGATTCTGCCATGTTGTCTGAACAGCGTGTTGTGAAGGCATTGACGTGTATGGCAGTGCGATCTCCGCTTCACTCACCATAACTTGTTCTGTGACTGTGGTGGCAACATTCATCCCCATTAATGACAATAGCTGCTGCGTGCTCCCATCCGGTTGCCTCCCCTTCTCCGGCGTGACTGTCATAGCAGTAAAGAGAGGCTCATCAACAGGCTTCACGGCTGATGAAACAATTTTAGTCATCGTGTTATCTTCCTGCTGTATCTGAGAGGACAGAACACTTTCCATTGCGGTTGATAAAGGCGTAGCAGAAACATCGGGATTTCCTGAAACAATAACTTGCAATGATGCAGCCGTGACAGATAATATTTCTGATATTGTCGGTGCACCGGCTTTATTCAAAGCTTCTGTCATTATCTGATTTATTGCGTCATCTTCCTTCATCTCACCGGATAGAATACAAAACAGCGAAGGCAAGGCATTAGGTACCGACGCCAGCCAGGTCAATGCCTTAGCCGGCAGCAATCGCCCGGCGAGTAACACCCCAAAATGACAGGCAACCCTCATCGCCACTGGGGGAGTTTTGAACCGGAAACGATACGCCCCCTGCGGCACAGCCAGCCCAGGGTACCAGGGTTGGCCTTCATCCAGTTCACCGTCAAAGTTTGCCAAAACAGGCAAAAAATGAAATAACGCAGCGTAAAACACCACCGTGTTCCATATCACACTTTGTGCTGCCTGCGTCTCAGGCGCCACACCCGGCGGTAACATCTGCCCTTTCGCCAGACGTACGGCAAATGCAGTACATTGCAACGTCACATCAATTAATCCTCCCAAACGAGCATAAGGTCCCTGCGGTGCCGCCGGAAGTTGTTGCATCAATGCCACACACTCATGTAATGGGGCCAGCCACAGCGTCTGATAGCGTGTTTTGGATAATGCGCTATTGTCCCACAGACACTGTAAATACTGTCGTCGCCGGGAAGTATCCAGCAATAGCCTGGACTCAGACGGCAAAAAGTAGCCTGCTTTGACCGTTTGTGGGATGGCGGCGGATTGTGGAAGTGGCTTTTTTCCTGTGGATGCTCCTGCCAGCAGGATTTTAATTTTTTTCAACACGATTAATCTCCCCTATTTTTCCTAAAACCCTAATACATCCTCTGACAGGGACAAGGCAAAACTCTTTTTCCGGGAATAAAAATTAATCGATAAAAACAGCACGCAATGATTCAAACGTGTCCAATTCAGTCACAGGTAAACGAAGCATGTATCCGGTTATTTCGTTGAATCCGCTACGATAAGTACAAAAGGCAAGAACTTTATTCAATGAGGGATCATGCAAGAAAGGATTAAAGAGGAAAATAGAATGTGTCCAGTGCATCTGGGAAGCACTATCGATTCAGACTAAAACACGTCAGGGATGAACCCAATAACCTCAGTCGGTTTATTTTGCCTTTCCGTCCTGTTGGATAAAAACTCCGGCCCAAGAGCCGGAATTTGCTTAATCAAGTGTCTCAAACCGTTTAAACCTCATACTGCTGACGATTTTTCCTGAGACGACAAGGCCAGTTTCCCAGCCAATGTACCGGAGTATACATGACCCGATGACGTTCATTCGTCAGGGCATCACCTATCACCACCTCCCCAGGTATCCCCAATAGAGAAAGCTGGATATAGGCCATCGAAGCCGCCACGACATCAATATCCACACAGGATACCCACATATGCTGAGCAGGATTATAACCTGACATTTTCAACACTTCCGCTGCCGCAATAACCATACAACCCGCACCACAAGCTGGCTCATATAAGGTGAAAAAGGGCTGCTTCGTTAAGCGTTGCTCGACGTCACTCAACTGCATTTTCGCCATTACCAAGCTGATGGGCCAGGGAGTAAAGAATTGCTTCAGGTGTTTGTTGCCCAGATTCAATTGCATAAAAACACCGCCAAGAAAATCATGGGCTTCAAATTCCAATCCCATCATGACATGTTCAAGCAGTTGAGAAAACCGGCTAACATCTTCCGGCTTATAGTGTTTGATGATTTGCCGATATCCTTGCTCCAGCTTACTGTCCGGGCAGACTGCATTATGCAGACTAATTGCCGCACATTGTACAAAATCATCGAATACTCGGTTACGATAATAATAACGGGCAGTTTCATTAAACAAGGTAATAAACGCTTTTTTATGATCAATCAAGACAGACAAAACATGCTCCTGGAAAACGGGGAACATGTCCCACCAAGGGATATATTCCCCCTTGTGGGTAAATAGCCGGCGTAATATCCGCCGGCAGTCGCGTTATCAGACGCTCAGGCAAACCTGAACTTTTTTATGTCAATTCACCCCAGGGAATTTCCCTGCGGGATAACACTGTCAGCGCACTAACAGCCGTCATGTGAAATATTACCGAGAATGTAGGCTGGACCTATCACCTTACGGATACCGTCTTCCTCACCAAACTCCAGCTCATCAACTTTACCTTCTTCCCACTGCCCATTCCGGTATTTGTCGTAACCACAAAAGCCACAGACATCCTCAAAATAATGGGTGATATGGCAGTGATATTGTCTGGATAAAGGAACCATGATTTTTTCATACCACGGCTCCCAAGGTGCTGCATCAAAACTCCCGGTTAAACTGCCATCATCATTGTGCTTCCAGGCTATTTCATAACCTCGCGGCCGTACCATATCGTACAATCGGAAATACAATTCATGAGTTGTCTCGTGATCCCTTAACAATCCGCCGCAAAATCCATTGATTTCACTCGCAAGATGGGTCGGTATCAGCAGAAACAAGTCACAAGGCACCGTCTCTGTCAGCCGATCATCAAGATGAGACCACAGCATTTCCGTGTCACGTTCTCCGCTCCAATCAACCAAACCGAACCAGTCACAGGACTTTTGGTTAAATAAAGCCATGATGGTTTTCTGCGCTGCCGGGAGCAACGTCTCCCATTTTCGCTCGGCCAGACCACTTTGTTGGTATAGCCTGTCAATCTGTTGGCTGGTGACTTCATCAAGCGCAACATTCTCTTTTAACAAGGCCAGCCATTGCTCAAATGCCCAATTTTCCGGTGACATTTCACCCACTCCACTCGCTACCAGCGCTGGATAAAGTGGGTAATCTATTGTTTCAGTCGGTTGCAGAAGACCAGCACAGCCCGCGACAAACAGCTTAATACTTTGATGGATCGCCTGCCCGTAATAGGGAATTTTGTCTCCCAATCCCCATTGTCGCAGGGCATCCAGTTGGTCAGGTTGGCCAGTGATATTCAAACGATTGGCGTACCACTTCGACATAGTAAAACATCCTCTTTTTTACCTGAAAAAGGGCACACCTTGTGAAGGCAATGCCCCCACAGGCAAGTGATAAGTTCAGAAATGTGAAAAAAGGCTATCCGGCTTTCGGACAGACCCATTCAAGTTATTTATAACCGGACAGCCGGTCTCCACAATTTTGTGGCCTGTACATCAGAGCGCCTTCTCTTTCCAAACGCCGCGATAATCCTGCCCGTCATCACCCGGTACAAATCAGGCCGGAAACGCCTGCCGTGGCGACGGGCAGTTTTATTCTTACGAACGATTTTTAGGTAAGTTTTGGTATGAATCTTTTTCATCAATAATGCTCCGAAATAAAAACGGGCATTATCCCCTGAGGGGAAATAACGCCCGTCAGGGTGAAAACAACTGCCGGCAGCCCGGCAATCAGGGGTAAAATTGTGTGACAATTTGTGTGGCTGTCAGCATCACCTTCAGATCACATTTGTCATTCAGTAACCGGTTGAGTGTAGATATGGAGAAACCCAGCTTTTCCGCAAAATCATCGCCGCCCGCTTCCTCCCGGGCACGTTCATACCAGCCTTCGTCATTCTCCTGAGGAGAAACGTTCCCATTGAGGGAACATGTCCCCCAATGGGTTAAAGTTTAGTTATGCCGCCAGCCTCTGTACTGGCGAAGACAGGCTCACTGAACGGGTTTTCAGCCCAAACTGCTCATCTACCCATGTGATTGCCTCATCCACCACATCCCGATAATCCTTGAGTGTTGGGTTATTAACGTTTTCAATGTCTACATCTGATCGAAAACTCTCTATTACACAACCATTTTTGTATACCACATCAACCTGGAACTGGACTGGTGTCATGAGTCCATCAGAGACCTCATCGATATAGTCTTCGAGATACCATGACTCAAATTCCTCTGCGTCAATATTGTGTAAATCCTGTGGCCCCATGAAGACATCAATGTAACCGACAGAGAAGGAAAAACGCCGTATCAAACGGGGTTCAACCTGTAAGTGACGAAGAAATTGGCCCAGACGTTCAAAACAATACAGACACGTTTCTGTCAACTGCTTATCCAAATAGTCCATAAAACGTGTCCAGTACTTTTGTGTTTTGCTGAACTGTTCCAGCCCAATTTGTTCATCTTCCGGTAGATTATCCTGCGCCGTCAGACGCAAAAATTCCTCTGCCGTTAGATTCAGTAACACGGCTGTATCCGGCCGGATAAGGGTATCCACACGACCACTGCTTTCCGGATGGGTATAAGGCATCAGCAACGGATCCTGATAAACATGAGATATCGCATCCATCCCCCGTATCCATAACGTCAGGATACGTTCACTATTTCTGCATCTAGCCCGGTTTGCCGGATCCTCAGACAAGCTGTCCAAAAGATGAGTCATGACAGGCAAAAGTAACTCTTTGGTAAACTTTATATGGGTATTGACGTAGTCTCCCTGGCTTTCATTAAACAGACAGAAAATAGCGTCGTCATCCAGCTCCAGCCCCATTCGTTCTACGAATTGATGCCGGATATAAAAACGTAATAAAGACATAAGGGAAATCTCGTAATTGACGGGGTTCCCCCTGTAGGGGATATCCCCTATCGGGTTAATGTGATGCCACCCAATGGTGACTTGAATGAAAGATGTGTGTCAGCTGGCCTTGCGCATCGCTATTTCATCTTCAGCTTCCTGACGCTGACGTTTAAATTGCCAGAATCCTAAATGGTACATTGGCGTCACCATTTTCTGAGACATGACATTAGTGAGTGAATTGCCCACCGTGACCACGGCCGGGACACCCAGCAACGACAGTTGGATATAAGTCATCATCGCGGCAACCGGGTCAATATCGACACAAAACGCCAACATCTGTTGCTGAGGATTAAACCCCGCTTCCAGCATGGTCTGATACATCGCAATAATCATCCCGCCGGCGCCACAATCCGGATCAGACACCGTGATATATTCATGCTCTCCGGATCCCAGCCTCGCCAAGCCCTCAGCGAGCTTCATTCTGGCCATCATATGACTGACCGGAAACGGCGTAAAATACTGGCCAACCTGGCCATTACCTAATTCCAGCGCCATGAAAACAGCGCCCAGAAAATCACCGGCTTCATACTCCAGCCCCATAATAACTTCACTCAGCAAACGACTCAGCCGGAATGCATCTTCACGGGAATAACGTTTAATCCGCTGCATATAGTCCGCTTCAAATTCATCATTTTGCAACAACGCGTTGTACAGTGAACAGGCTGCCATATGCACAAAATCACAGAACACCTGCCAGCGATTTTCATGCGGCGCAATCTGGTTAAACAGTCTGATAAAAGCCTGTTTATGTGGATTCGGTTCCCGGTAAGTGGCCGCCAACGGCAGTTCCACAACATTATCGTCAGACGGATCATTATCTTCATCTTCACAGCTACGATCAGACGCCACCGGCGGTAACAGCAACCGTTCAGATTGTGATGATCTGTCCGGTTCACAAGTATCAGCCGGTTCTGTCGCCGGGATCCGAGAATAGTTCAGACACGATGGCTGGCTGGAGAATAACGCTAATGCCTCACTGGCCTGCCCCAATTCTTCCGGAAACAACCTGCCTTCTGGCTGGTCACGCCGTTCCCAGTGATATATTCGGGCTAAAGCACTGATAGCCATCAGCGGTGTGATACCCTCATCAATATGGCGCTGAACCACCTCATCATATTCCAGCATGGTGTCATTCAGCGGCAGACCATAATGCTCACTGAGCAATACGGTAGCCATCTGCTGCCACAATTCCACCTGGCTTGGTAACTGCTGTCGCCGGTCTTGCAAATAATCCATTGCACGGCGGGCATCATTAGCAGCCTGAAATAACCACCACGGATCTGAGCCCAAAGCATGTTCCCAGAGTATCGTATTATCAGGATATACCAGGTTACCCCGGACACCCGTCAATGCAGCCAAAAACGCGGCGCCTAGTGCTGTCACCCATTGTTCCCGACTTTCATCCCACTCACTTCGGGTTGTCAGGCCAAAACGGTTTAACCGGGACGGATGGCCAGAGGCATGAACCAGTTGATGCAATAAATCATGCCAGTATTGTGTACTTTCGGCATAGTCCTGACAGCCAGGCAGTTCAATACGGTCATGCAACGACCGGTAAACGGGCACAATGCCTGACCGATGAACCACCGGGATCCCACTGGCCGTCACCAGTTGCTGAACAGCGGCAAAACCGGGAGCCGGACGGGGGGGTAAAGGGCAACCTGGTTGGAGTTCTGCCGGCAGTCCTTCACATTGTTCCAGATTAATCACACGCATCAGCGACATTGAAGGCCGGTAACGGACGATGGTTGTCGGTTTTTCACCTTTGACCACACATCCGCCTAACGCTCTTAAATCATCACCGGTTAACCAGCGATTAGATATCAGCTGCCGCTGCAACATAGTTTGCCAGAGCAACAGCACATTGATACCGCTAAACGGTTGTCCGGTCAGTGCATGCTGCGGCAAACCGTACTCACTGGCCGCTTGCCAAGGCTGCTGCCAGAGCACCCCTCCACTTTCCAGGCTGTCTGTAAGACGTCGGGTTATTAACCGGCAGATATCGTCCGGTAGGTAAGAAATGGTCATCATCTTTCCTGTCTAAAATTAAGGAAGAGACCATTCCACAGGGAGTCGTCTCTCCCCTGGAGATAAATAATTAGCGCATGAAATAATTAGCTATTCTGGCCGGTAACGCAGTCAGCCCGTGATAAACCGCTGACAAATCAACCTCATAAGCATGAAGAATCAAATATACTCCCGTCACCAGCGACGTCAATGCTATCCCGGTCAACAGCCAACGACGACGCTGCCTGAGTTTCTTCTCCTTTAGCTGAACCTGTTGATACAGGAACAGCCCCAGCGTCTGCAACTCACTGAACCGGTGAAATTCCTCACGCCGTAAGGCTTCACATGCCTCATCGTAACGCTCAAGCTCTGTCGGATGATGACGAGCAAGAAAACAACGGTAACCGTGATTTCTCAGGGTGTGATAGTGATTGTCGAATTGCGCCTGCAACCACTGATTAAACCGGCTACGGGTTTTTTTGAATATTTCCGGCTCAGCCAGCGCCTGCACGGACAGGGACTGGGACGGTGACCGAATGTGTTCTTTAGTCGTCATTGTACTCATAGGGTTAACTCCTTTCGTAAAGAAATGACTGACGGAGTTAACCCTCACGGGTTTCCCCGTCAGGGTAATCAATAAAATTAGGCGTCCAACGCAATCAGCAACCGATCAGATTCATGTTTAAGCCGCAGCGCTTGCCATAAGGGGGCCTTCATGTCGCCGTCATACGGCAAACAGAAAAAACCAAACGTCACCTCACACATTCCCGGCTTTGCTGCTGACCAGGCTTTGAATGCCTGGTAAATCAGTTGATGAAACCGTTCTGTTTCATATTCCGGCGCAGACGGATAACTCACCATTCGCAACCAGACTGGCTCTTCAATCGCTACAGCCGGCATCACCCACCGGGTAACGGCAGTCAACGTCTCATTGACCATTATGCGGCCTCATCATAAGCATGCGACAAACCACGCTGTCTCAACAAACGCGTTAGCATCTGTTGTGCCGAATCCACCGCTTCCGTTTCGTCGATAAGGTACCGCTCGCCATAAAACGGCTCCGGACTCTCCTCACCGAAATACAGCAACTCCACACCCGGTTTGTAGCTGTGTCTATCTCTGACCACAACCGGTCTCCCGCATGACTTCGCGTCATCAGAAAGTTGCCATTTACCCGCATACACCGTTTGTCTCCGAGCCTGGGTCATATGAGTCACCGGTAGTCTCACCTGTCTTCGGCGTAACAACCAGGACATCACATGGTAAAACGACAGAGAAATCCAACGAATAACGCCCCAAAGTACTGTCGCAAAGATCATTAACATCGTTCGTCTCCTTTATCCCCATAACAACTGGAAAACCAGCAACAGCACACCTAACGTCAGGATCCCCGCAACTTTGAACAGCGTTATCATGCCCAAAAGTTTAAGGAGTGCGTCACGATCCCGATAATCACACTCATCACGGATCAAATCGCGGATAAGTGAGCGTTGTTTCGGCGTTAACATCTCTGAAGCTGACAAGGTTGTCGTATCAGTGGGGGGATGAAAAGCAGGCATTAACCACTCCTGTTACCGGGAGCCTGCCCTTGACGGGGACAAGCCCCGGGAAATGTAAGGAAGATGTTCATCACGAACATCATACAAAGTAAATAAATCCGTCAGGTCAATCCCTGTCAGGATGCCTGATAAGTATCGCCAGCCGAGACAATCTCCCCGACTTAACTTTGCGCCCAATCAGTGCTTCAGACCGGACAGATTTCATCAATATTTCAGTTAATCACGATAAAGTTTGCATAATATTTCCTCAAATGTAAAAAATGAGGAATAACCTCATCCCTCAGGGAAAGGCATTCCCCATCAGGAAGTGGTTGATATGAGAGAGACAACAGAGAACTAACCCTGTCCCTCGGAGGTGAGATCATCAAATGGCAAGCCTGCCACCGTGTGTTACTAAAAATGCACCTTCATCACTGTAATCAGTGATACCCGTTTTCAAAGGATAAACGGGTGTACCGCCCAAAGGCACCATCTCTCAGGTTACAATGGTTTTATGACGAGTCACCCAAAGGCGTCAGTCTCAGACTCATCTGACATTGGCCGTTGTCCGAAAACAACAAGTTAACACATTGATATTAAGCCCAGGGCTGTTTCGATTCAAGCTAAATTCAAAAGCCAATTAATCATCACTGCACTGTTTATTGTAGACACGGGCAACATAATGTCCTCGTCCATCCCCATGTCCCAAATCCATTGCAACCATCGCTTCTGCTTCTTTTCGACTTAATCCTTTCGACAAATGATAATTTATTGCCTCAACAGCATAAGCATAACGCAAACTGTGTGGTGAAGACTTTCCGGTTAACCCCGCTTCCCTGACTCTATTCCGGTAACGATCAATGGCCGAATGTAAATTTGGCTTATCAATCAAATGCCCCTCATTTTTATTGGTATACTTTATTGCCGTCCTGACTGCCGGGATCACTTTATCCCGATCAACAACCGTCGTATCACGGGGACGTCCCCCTTTTGTACCAAACACCACCCTCAATCTTTCATCCCCACGCAATAAGGCTTTTTCCCACGTTCTTAATGATTTTACCGCCTGAACAGCTTCTTCCGTTCGTGATAAGGGTTAGCTAATTGAGATCTTCCCGCCATAGCAAATATTGCCCGAACAGCCGCCATCTCATTTTGTAACGTTCGCTTTGAAAATTTCCTTTTTAACACACACAACACAACCGCTTGCAACCTAACGGATGCAGGCAATACCGAACGGCATTTTGAATGTCATATCTCAACCCCAACGGCACGGTTTGGTTTGCGCTTCCTGCGGCTCGACTGATATCTATGCATCGGGGCGGTGAAATTGTTAAGTTCTTACGAGGCACCCCAGCTCTCTGAGCTGTTCGCGGTTTTCACCGTCCTGACCGTTGTCAGACTACCTCCAACGCCAGTTTTCACTGACGTCGCCATCAATACCGAGTCGATTGTTCTCCTTCTTCTGAATATAAAACGTCAACATGGTTATTTTTCACTCAAAACGTTAAGATGAATAGCGATCTTCAAACCCTACAACCGGGGTACCACGTATTGGTCAGAAGGTAGAAAATGCGGGGAAAACCTGTATTACGTGGTAAGCCGGTTATGAATAACACCGGGTAACTTTCATCGCCGGACGGTGGGTTGTTGTCCGACGAGATCTGCTTCCAAAAGTGCGCAGATGTACTGCATTGCGATGCTCTCCCTTGCAGGCTACAGGGGTTTTATTTCGCCATCTAATGGGTGAGCCTTAAAGGTGATCAGATCACTGGTAATCACATTCAGATGGTAGAGTGTGTCTCAGGCGGGGTCAATGTCAGTGCTATGATATCTAACCAGCTGCTTTCACGCACTCCAGGGATCTCATACTGAAGCACAACATCATTCCTTTATTCTTTAATTTCTAAAGGATTTTTATATTTAATGCCAGTTAATTCTGACAAATCGACATCTTTTCCTTCAGTGTGAAAGATTTTTCTGCGCCTCAGGTTGTACAGGTGAAGGCAATGCTCACACATGTCAGTAACATTAGCCGGATTTTTGATCGCCTTGAGTGTCCTGACAGCATATTTACCACATCGGCATCGCACGACATAGATAGCACTGTTTTTATGGTTACCCCGTTGCGATAAAGGGCGGACTCCTAACACCGTAAAAAAGCCATATTCATAGCCCTGGACCTGCATCAGTATGTTGATTAAATTAGGTTCTCTTGTATTTAAACGTAAATCATATGTCGTTTTGTAAGGAATAAAATGACTGGATTGTTTTTGACTTTTCTTTTTCTTATCATTTTTATCGGTATCGGCCATCACTTTCCCTGAACCATTTTAGAATATATTAAAGGTTTTACAATCTAACCGTTTTCACTATTAATTCAATAGTGGAATAGGTAAATCGGGTTCAATTCTGTTTATTTTCATTATCATAAATGGCGAAGCCTCGATGGATTCGACCATTGAGGCTTCTATAAATCGTCTACTACCAAGCTAATGTAAATAAAACATGAAAAATATAGCGTTTTCAGTGTAAATCACCTTAAATTAAATGACATTAAGCCATTTGCTTTTTTGTGATATACATCATAAATATTGAGTTAATGCAATTCCAATATGAAATATTGGAACACAGAAAATGGATATAAATCCAATCTAAGTTAAGAAAACAAATAAATGAATTCAATAATACATTTACATTAAATAATTTATTTACCTGCACTATTAATAATATTTATCTAATCTTTAATTATCGGGACAATGACAAACAGTCTAAACAGGCGGAAAAAAATAAAACTGACATAAAATTCGAACCATGATGCTTAAGGGATAACTGCGTATCCCTTAAATTTTAAACCCCGGTTTGTCTACTTCCCTTTTGACATCATCTTAATACATCACCATCTGACCAAACATGTCGGCGGATTGCCTGACCTGCCCGTTTGTCGTCACGCAAGCTGCCTGACAGGGCATATTCACACAGCAGGATAAACAGCACATTCGCTGTAATCATCCGCATTAGCACGACACGACATTCCGGTTTGTTTTCCGTCAACTGCCAGATTTTCCCGCTGCCTCAGACCAGCAGCGCGTAAAGGCTTAATCGCCATAACAGCCACAGAGATTGATAGTTCTCCATCCAGCAATTGAAGGTCGAAAGGTTTTCGGGATAGTGCATCCCCGCTCAACCTCTTGCTAGCATAACTAAGCCCAGGGCTGTTTCGATTCAAGCTAAATTCAAAAGCCAATTAATCATCACTGCACTGTTTATTGTAGACACGGGCAACATAATGTCCTCGTCCATCCCCATGACCCAAATCCATTGAAACCATCGCTTCTGCTTCTTTTCGACTTAATCCTTCCGACAAATGATAATTTATTGCCTCAACAGCATAAGCATAACGCAAACTGTGTGGTGAAGACTTTCCGGTTAACCCTGCTTCCCTGGTTATATTCCGATAACGATCAATAGCCGAATGTAAATTCGGCTTATCAATCAAACGCCCCTTATTTTTATTAGTATACTTTATTGCCGCCCTGACTGCCTGGAGCACTTTATCCCGATCAACAACTGTCGTGTCACGAGGACGTCCTCCTTTTGTACCAAACACCACCCTCAATCTTTCATCCCCACGCAATAAAGCTTTTTTCCACGTTCTTAATGACTTTGCCGCCTGAACAGCTTCTTCCGTTCGTAGCCCCAGATAACGAGAAAGTTGCATAGCAGCAGCCACACCTTCATCTTTCCCACGAACCAAAACAAGCGTCGTGTGATAACGCTCATCCGAAATCGCCATTTTAGTTCCCTCCCGGCTGGCGCCAGATAATCCGAGCGCACGATTACTTAACCGCTCGTGATGAGGGTTAGCTAATTGAGATCTTCCCGCCATAGCGAATATCGCCCGAACAACCGCCATCTCATTTTGTAACGTGCGCTTTGAAATATTCTCTGACTTTCGGCTATCGATATATTTTTCAATATGATTAATTTTCATATTCTTAATATCACGGATTTGAATATTTAATATCGCCATGCTTTCCGCCAGACGTTTGGCTATTTTCATTCTGTCTGAAACGGTTTTAAAACTGCCGCCAGCCTGACGGGCCAAGGTTACTAACTGTTTACTCAACTTTGACATTCAAACGATTTCCTTTTTAACACACACGACACCACCGCTTGCAACCTGACAGATGCAGGCAATACTAAACAGTTTTTAAATGTCATATCTCAACCCCAACGGCACGGTTTGGTTTGCGCTTCCTGCGGCTCAACTGATATCTGTGCATCGGGGCGGTGAAATTGTTGAGTTCTTACGAGGCACCCCAGCCCTCTGAGCTGTTCGCGGTTTACACCGTCCTGACCGTTGTCAGACTACCTCCAACGCCAGTTTTCACTGACGTCGCCATCAATACCGAGTCGATTGTTCTCCTTCTTCTGAATATAAAACGTCAACATGATTATTTTTCACTCAAGACGTTAAGGTGGATTGCGATCTTCAAACCCTCCGACCGGGGTACTACGTATTGGTCAGAAGGTAGAAGATACAGGGAAAGCTTGTATTACGTGGTTTGGGATGTTGTACGCTGGCAGCGTCACTTGGTTTTCGTTATCACGCCAACAAGTGACGCTGCCCGTTTCTTCTGGACCCAATGCTTTATCCGTAAAATATCCAATAACCTGTTGAATCTAGCAACAGTCACCCGGAATGCTGAACGAAACCACCCAAGCAAGCCAATCGTAGAAAGCAAAATCAACCCGTAGATTGTTTTTGATGATACTGACAAGTCAGAAAATTATATGTGAAATTGCACCTTCATCACTGTTGTTAGCGATACCCGTTTTCAAAGGATAAACGGATTTACCGTCCGAAGACGCCATCTCTCAGGTTATGATGGCATTGAGATTCAGTCACCCGAAGGCGTTCCTCTCAGACTGCGGGAACATTAACGATCGCTTACGCGACAACCAAATACTTCCTTAAATTAATCAAGGTCCATCTCAACGTCAAGAAAGCTTTTCATACTGTATAAAATAATCATTTATGTTCTTCAAAAAGTGAGCAAAATGCAGGTTGAAAGTTGACTGGCATAGAGAAATCCAAAATAGCATAGCACCAGTTCTGCCAACTGAGCTAAAAGTCATCATCTAACCTCATCAGAAAAGATAATATTTCATCACCAATTTACGACAAGTATCACTTTGTCAGTGATTTCATCCTGAAATCAAACATCATAAATGTGATGTTCATCACATAATTAACACAAAAAATGAAATTAATTTGAAATTATTAGAATTGGTTATTAAATGATTAATATTAATCTGTTTTTTATACAATATTGTCACAAAATAATCATATTGCCTGTTTTTTGCTTTGCAATATAACTCCTTGTTTTTGCTGCTATCTTAACCAACCCCCTATTTTAGATGCCCAGTTGATCATCAATCCTAAATGTTGATCGCTAAGCCAAATTCATGGTTAATACCGTTTCAGCATTGTGGAATAGAAAGTCAATGAAAAGCAGTATTTTAGTGTTTGCGGTTTTTTGTAGCGTGGCCTCAGGCAGTCAGGCCGCAGACCTCTCAGCACAACAACTCATTCATCAACAGGCCCGCCAGCAAGCCCTGGAAGCCCAATTGGCTCCACCCCCTGCGGAGGTTCATCTGTCGGTACCCGAACCGGCGGTGTCTTCCGCATTTCCGCGGGAAACGCCGTGTTTTCCGATCACCCGCGTCGTGTTGGATGGCACTGAAAATTTCCCGCACTGGTTGCCGTTCAGACGGGTCGCCCAACAGGGCGAAAACCATTGCCTCGGCGCTCAGGGCATTAACCGGCTGATGACCCAATTGCAAGATCAGCTGATTAATCACGGCTATGTCACTAGCCGGGTTCTGGTTCCTCGTCAGGATCTGCGTACCCAAACGCTAAAACTGGTGATGATACCGGGCAACATCCGGCATATCCGCTATACCCCTGACAGCGGAAAATATATCCAGCGGATAACCCCCTTTCCCGCGCGTGAAGGAAAATTACTGGATTTACGGGACATTGAGCAGGGATTGGAAAACTTGCAACGTTTCCCGACCGTTCAGGCGGATATGAACATTGTCCCGGCAGAGCAGCCGGGGGAGAGTGATATTGTGCTGGACTGGCGTCAGTCACGGCACTGGCGAGTCGCCACGTATCTGGATGATACCGGGTCCAAAAGCACCGGCCGTTATCAGGGCGGACTCACCTTTTTTCTGGATAACCCGCTGGCGTTAAGCGACCTGTTCTATCTCTCCGGTGGGCGCGATATTCACGCGTCTGCCGGGAAAGGCAGCCAAAACGACACGCTCTATTATTCGCTGCCCTTCGGCTACTGGATGGCGAGCGTGACGGCCAGTCATTACGATTATATGCAGACAATCGCCGGACTGAATCAGGCGATTCAATACCGGGGCAAAAGCCAAAACCTGGCGATCCAGATCAGTCGGGTTTTACACCGCAACGCCGACCAAAAAACCCTGCTCAACAGTGAAATTTATCGCCGGGCGTCCCGCAATTTTATTGACAACACTGAAATCGATGTTCAGCGCCGGGAAACCGCAGGCTGGAAGCTGGGGCTGTCCCATCATCACGCTATCGGCAACGCTACTCTCGATACCAAGGTGACTTACCAACAGGGCATGCGCTGGTTTGGCGCGCAACCGGCGCCGGAAGAGTACCGCAATGAGGGGACGGCTTTACCCAAAATCACCCAATTCTCGGCGACGCTGGCCGGACCGTTAACGCTGTTTAATCAGCCCTTTTCTTATCAAACCCAGTATTTGCGGCAGATAAGCGCCAGCCCATTGACGCCCCAGGATCGCTTTTCAATTGGCGGCCGCTGGACGGTGCGCGGCTTTGATGGCGAGTTGACCTTATCCGCTGATCGGGGCTGGTACAGCCGTAACGAACTGGACTGGCAAACCCCGCTGCGTGGGCAATCGCTGTATCTGGGGATCGACTATGGCGAAGTGGGCGGACGGGGCAGTGACATTCTGCTTGGAAAACACCTAGCGGGGAGTGCCCTGGGCTGGCGAGGCAGCCTGAAAGGAGTGAGCTACGACCTGTTTGTTGGTGTCCCGCTGTCCAAACCCGCCGGTTTCCAAACCTCCCCGGTCACGGCCGGATTCAACCTGTACTGGCAGTATTAATTCAAATAGCAAAACTGCCAGTGGGTAGTGTTGTGTGGAGCAAAAATCATGAACAAGCAGTTATATCGTATTATCTTTAATCAGGCCCGCCAGATGTGGATGGTAGTGGCCGAGATAGTGTGTGCCGGACGCGGACGAACGGGACGCCGCGCTCGTCGGCCATCTCTGCTGTCGTGTCGTTGCCGGCTCACGGCGTTACGATTCAGCCTCTTGTTAGTGCTTGGCGGGATTTCACTCACCGCACAGGCGGCGATTGTGGCCGACGGACAGGCGCCGGGGCGTCAGCAGCCGACCATCATTCACAGCGCCAACGGCACACCGCAGGTTAATATTCAGACACCCGGCGCCGATGGCGTTTCCCACAACAGCTACCGTCAGTTTGATGTGGATAAACAAGGGGTTATCCTCAATAACAGCCATCAGGCCACGCAGACCCAACTCGGCGGCATGGTGGCCGGTAATCCGTGGTTAGCCAAAGGGGACGCCAGCGTTATCCTTAATGAAGTCAACAGCCATGATCCCAGTCATCTCAATGGCTGGATTGAAGTGGCCGGGCATAAAGCCGAGGTGATTATTGCCAACCCTTCGGGGATCACCTGTAACGGTTGCGGTTTTATTAACGCGCACCGCACCACGCTCACCACCGGACAAGCCCTGATGGAGCGAGGCCGATTGAAAGGGTTTGATGTCAATCAGGGCGAAGTGCGGATTGACGGGCACGGCATGGACAGCACCCGGCAAAGTTACACCGATATTATCGCCCGTTCGGTGGCGATTAACGCCAAATTACATGCGCAAGACCTGAAAGTGACCACCGGGCGCAATATTGTGGATGTGGCGCATCAACAGATTGAGAAAAAATCGGCAGACAATGAGAAGCCCCCGGAGTTTGCGTTGGATGTGGCGGCACTGGGCGGCATGTATGCCCATAAAATTAGGCTAATAGGCACCGAAACGGGGGTGGGCGTGCATAATGCCGGCAATATCGGGGCCTCAGCCGGGGAAGTGCATATCACCGCCGATGGCTGGATTGAAAACCGCGGCACCATCAATAGCCGTGACGCGCTGCAACTCACCTCGTCTGCCGGTGTCACTAACGCGGGCAAATTGCTGTCACAATCGGCGGTGAATTTACAGGCCAAAGGAGCGCTAAATAATCAGGGCCGGGTGGAAGCGCGCGGCGATACCACCGTCACCGCGAGCACGATACACAGCAGTCATGACAGCGTGTGGGCTGCGGGACTGGATGATAAGGGCAATACCACCCGGCCCGGCTCATTGACCCTGACCGCGCAACACGTTCAAGCCAATGGGAAAAATCTGGCAACCGATACGCTGGCCGTCCACAGTCAGCAAATTGATCTGAGCGACAGCCAGACCGCCGCCAGTCAGATTCAATTGAATGCCAGTCAACACGGGATAAGTACCGCTCGCGCCACGGTCAACGCCGACCGTTTTAGCGCGAAAACTCCCGGCCAGTTCAACAACGACGGCGGCCAGTTAGTGGCGCGGGA